>NZ_JAFMHR010000202.1 GCF_017854415.1 Yoonia sp.
AGGTCTTTTCGAACCGCTCGTGATCGCCCCAAACGGTGCGCATCTGGGCAGGCCAGCTATCTTTGATGCAAAGCACGCCTTCGGCAGCCGTGTCGTGGATTTCTTCGCCAGTGGTTGGTTCCAAAATCACGGGCTGAATGCCAAAGAACGGCAGAGTTGCCGATCCGGGTTTGGTCGCTGTCGCGCCGGGCAGAGGCGTCAACAGGTGACCACCCGTTTCGGTCTGCCACCATGTGTCGACGATGGGCGCCTTACCCTTACCGACAACGTCGTTGTACCAATTCCAGGCCTCTGGATTGATCGGTTCGCCAACGGTGCCCAGCACTTTGATATCCGACAGGTCATATTTTTCGACAAATTCATTGCCTTGCGCCATCAGCGCACGAATGGCGGTTGGGGCAGTATAGAACTGGTTCACTTCGTGCTTTTCACACACAGCCCAGAAACGGCCCGCGTCAGGATAGGTCGGCACACCCTCGAACATGATTGTGGTCGCACCATTAGCCAGCGGACCATAGACGATATAGCTGTGTCCGGTCACCCAGCCTACATCGGCTGTGCACCAAAAGACGTCACCCTCATGATAATCGAATGTGTATTGGTGGGTCATCGCAGCGTAGACCAGATAGCCACCCGTGGAATGCACAACACCTTTAGGCATCCCGGTAGAGCCGGACGTATATAGGATGAACAGCGGATCTTCGGCGTTCATTTCTGTCGGGGGGCAATCGGCACTGACCTGCGTTTCCATTTCATGGAGCCAATAATCGCCCTCTGAACGCCATGCAATTTGCTGGCCTGTACGACGGACGCACAGACATTTGCAATCATGCATAACATTGATCAGCGCTTGGTTGACGCTGTCTTTGAGGTTGGTCACACGGCCACCGCGCGGCGCGCCGTCGGCAGTGATGACGACTTTGGCTTGGCTGCCGCTGATGCGTGCCGCCAAAGCATCCGCAGAGAAGCCAGCAAAGACAATCGAGTGGATTGCACCGATCCGCGCACAAGCGAGCATCGCATAGGCGGCTTCGGGGATCATCGGCATGTAAAGAACGACACGGTCGCCTTTGCCCACGCCAAGTTTCTTGAGGCTGTTGGCCATCAGGGACGTCTTTTCGTGCAACATCTTATAGGTGATGTGCAGAGCTTCGTCGTCAGCACTGTCAGGTTCCCAGATGATCGCAGTTTGATCCCCACGGGTTGCCAAGTGGCGGTCGATACAGTTGGCGCTGACGTTCAATGTGCCGTCTTCGAACCACTTGATATCAACTTCGCCGGGCGCAAAGCTTGTGTTCTTTACCTTGGTAAAAGGTTTGATCCAGTCCAAACGCTTGCCGTGTTCGGCCCAAAATCCTTCGGGATCATTAATCGAGGCGGCGTACATCGCATCATAAGTTGCCTTATCAGCATGAGCGTTCGCGGCCATTTCGGCAGATGGTGCATAGGTTTTATCGGACATGACGTCTTCCCCCTTGATCAATCGTGATGGCGCGGGCGTGTCGCCCGCAGCCTCCTCCGATGCGCATCATGGGGAAAAGCTGTGCGAATCCAAGACATGTGGTGAGGTGTCGCAGCGTTTTGTAAATCTGCGCACCAAGCCACACGACAAATTGTCATTTTATTGACTAGTTCACCTTACGCGTCGTGGCGAAACGTCATGCTGACTGCTTCAGCGCGGGTCAAACCTTTGGCGCGCAAATCTGCTTCGGGGATTGCCGCGATGGCTTGCAAGGCTTGCATCCGAGAGCTATTTTCAGCCAAGTTGTATAGCAATTTATCAATTGCACGGAAGGGCATCACCAAAAGCTCTAGCAGCATTTCGCGATTTGAAATCAATGTGTTATCTGGGCGGAGTGACATAGCGTACCTCTATGGAAAAGTGATTTTGTGATCTATCACAGAGGTAGTCGTCGCCTTACCTGCCAACAACGCCCGTTTGCGCAACCCCACCATGCAAGGGGCGCATTGGTCATCTGTCGAACGGGCAAAAAAGAAGCGCTGCATGATCTGCAGCGCTGTCCTTTACTTTTTCTTCTTCGCGCTTTTTTTGCCATCCCAAGGGGTGTTAGGCACGGAAACCTTTTTGCCACGTGGCACAGATTTTGTCGCTGCTGGGGGTTTTGGATCTGCGACTGCGCTTTTCGGGGCTGGCTTTGTGGCCGCCGCCGGTTTGGATTCTGGTGCGGCTTTTCCAGCTACTTTGACCGCAGGCTTTGCGGGCACCTGCGCTACAGGCGCTGCTTTCTTGGCAGCGACAACAGGTGTCTTTGCAGATACGACCTGAGCAGGTGCGACTTTTGCTTCAGGTACAGCCTTTACTTCAGGTACGGCTTTTGCTGCAGGTGCTGCAACAACCGGCGTCGCAACGACTGCCTGCACCGCAACTGGCTTTGCCACCGCAACCGCCTTTGGTTTCGGTGCGGAAATTTTGGCCTTTGCAGCTGTCTTTGTTTTAAGCTTCGGTGCCGCAGCTTTCTTTTCGGGGACAGATGTTTTCTTTTTCACCTCTGATGCAAAGTAAGGCGTCATCAGCGCACGTTGGGCGCTAAAGGTCTGATCGATAATAACATCAGCAAGGCGCATTTGCTGGCCAATTACGGCGCTTACGGCAGTCATAGTCTGGGCGGAAAGTGTCAAAGTCAGTGCGGGCGTCATGCGATTCCCCTTTAAGCTATGTGAATTTACACATTTATAGCCCAAATTATGCGGCAGTGCAGCATATTTCTGCAATGCAGCAAAATACTGCGTGATTAGGGCGCCCGTAAGCGCCCTAATACCAAGCGAATTGTGACCCTAGCTCGTTTGATCCATCCGGACGCTGTAGCGGACGCGCCCTTTGACGGCACTGCCCCAGTTCAGATGCACATCGCGACGATCACTTCCCTGTTCACTTAGCGACCACGGCAAATCATGCACGCTTGCATTGCCAGCATTCGTCACCGCCCCCGCAGGCATCACGCTGTCAACAGACAGCGCGTAGCCTTCAAAAGGCAGTGCATTGCGTGTTTCCAAAACCCATGTCGCGGCTTCGGTGACTTGTTCAAACGACAACGTCGCGGGGTTAGACACAGGTTCATTCACGTTGTGAAAGGTGTTGGCAGAAAATTCGAAACTGCGAGTCCGACCGTAGTCCAGATCAGCGAATGTCGTATCCACATGTTCGACCCTATCAATGCGACCATTGAGCGAACGAAATACGTTCCCGACCACCGCAAAGCCGTTGATGAAATGTCCTGGTCCGTAGGGTTTTATCACGATGAAATTGAACCAGTCAGCCACATCGTTGGTCGTAAACATATTGCCCGTGATCGTCAGGCCACCAAAGGAAAACTGGGCCCCGAAAGCCGGTTCGC
>NZ_JAFMHR010000003.1 GCF_017854415.1 Yoonia sp.
TTTTGTCGAATGGGACGTTGGCTTGCACCGGGAGACCCTCCAGAAATTAACTATACTAATTACGAATATACTTTCTGCCTTAATGAAGCCTTAAACAAGTCTTTTTGATCGATTTGGGCCATTTACCATCTTAAATCAGCCTTTTTTCGCCAAAACTAGTGTCGCCCAGTCTACAATCGACCGATTTTCGATTAATTCGAACCCATTTTGATGATAAACTGAAACGACCTCATCGGCTTGTTCGTTCAAAATACCCGAGAGAATCACATACCCTCCCGTGCTTACATGCCGCCCCATATCAGGCGCGAGGCCGATCAGAGGGCCTTTGAGAATGTTGGCAAAGATCAAGTCATAGGGGCCTCCATTTGCCAGTTCGGGCGCTTCAAAACCCGGCGCTACAAGACAGTTGATGCGGTCGCGCAGATTATTGCTCAACACGTTGGCTTGGGCCACTTCAACAGCGACCGGATCGATGTCGCTGGCCAAGATCATATCAGGCAACACTTTGGCAGCTGCCATTGCGAGTACGGCCGTGCCGCAGCCGATATCCAAAATCCGCCCACCTTTGAACCCTAGGTCCATTAACGCGTCGAATGCTTCTAGGCAGCCTTTTGTGGTGCCGTGATGACCCGTTCCGAACGCCATTGCCGCATCGATTAACAGCGGGATCTTGTCCATTGGCACCTTGTCTGCGTCATGCGATCCGTAGACAAAGAACCGCCCTGCTGCGACGGGCGCCAATTCGCGCTGCACTTTGGACACCCAATCCTGATCGGGGATTTCCGAGATGTTGAATGGTTTGGCTTGATGCAAGGCCGAAAACACAGCCAATGCCGCCGCGTCTGGCGTTTGCGTGAAATAGGCCGCGACCTCCCACAGACCCGAACCGTCTTCGATCTCGAAAACACCGATGCCTGTCGGCTCAGGCACCAGCCCTTCAAGTGTCTCTGCTAATTGGTAGGCAGGATCTTCGCCCGCGATGGTTGTCAGTGCAGCATATGTGGTCATTTTGGCGCCCTTCGCGTCTGTCCCGCTCCCGTTATTGCGCAGGCCCGACAGCGTCAAGGCAATGGCGCGTGCGCTTTGATGCACTTTACCGCTTCTGCCGCCCATGCGGCATAGACATCAGGTCCGGGGTGAAATCCATCAGACGCCATGCTGTCAGCTTGTAAGGTTTGGCTGAAGGCCAGCCCAGCGCAGCCAGCACGCTGATCCACCATTTGCCGCAAAGCCTTATCGAACCGCATTGCTTGTCGGCCCAGTAGCCACCGAAGTGGATATGGCAGGGCCGGAAAATCCTTAACTGGCGGCAGGCCTGATATGATGACCAATCCGGCTTGGCGTTGCGACTGCAGGTGATCAAGCATTTGTGCCTGCTGCCAAAGGAACCGCCGCAGCGATGTACCTTTTGTGACGTCATTCACACCAAAGGCCGTGAGAACAACGTCATATTGGTCCGAAGCGAGGTCAGGCAGCCAGCCCAGCGCATCAACTGTGCGCGCGCCTGTGACAGCCACAAGGTCATAGTGAACGGTGAAATCATCACAAAGCGTTTGGGTGATCTGCCCCAAAAGCGCATCCGCTTGTGTAGCAACCCCCACGCCTGCGGCGGAAGAGTCGCCGATGATGAGCAGGCGCAGACTTGGGCCAGAACCACAGCTACCACTGCGCGCGCCCTGCGGTTCTGGCAGTTTGACAATACGGTTGCGAACAAAAAGCGCTTGCCCAATCAAGACAGGCAGCAAAGCAATTCGCGCACCGATATCAAGCATCATGGTGTTCGCTTACGCGCCGACCCCAATCGGGCAGGTCACCCCGGTGCCACCGATCCCGCAATAACCACTCGGGTTTTTGGCAAGGTACTGCTGGTGATACTCTTCCGCAAAATAGAACGTCGGCGCGCCGACGATCTCGGATGTAATCACACCAAAGCCTGCTTCGGACAAGCGCGGTGCAAAGGCGGATTTAGATGCTTCGGCCGCAGACTGCTGCGCACTCGAATAAGTGTAGATGCCAGAGCGGTACTGCGTACCCGCATCATTGCCTTGGCGCATGCCTTGGGTCGGGTTGTGGCCTTCCCAAAATACCTGCAGCAGTTCGTCATATGAAATAACGGACGGGTCAAACACGACGCGAACGACCTCGTTATGGCCGGTCTTGCCGCTGCAAACTTCTTCGTATGTCGGGTTCGGAGTATAGCCGCCGGCATAGCCAACCATTGTGGATTGCACCCCGCCCAGCTTCCAGAACATCCGCTCAACGCCCCAAAAACAGCCCATACCGAACATCGCCTCTGCGAGGCCTTCGGGGGCATTTGCGACGATTGGCGTGCCGTAGACAAAATGGGTTTGTGCAGTCGGGATCGCTGATGCGCGTCCTGCGAGTGCAGCCTCTGGCGCGACCATTTCGGATTTTGAACGGTTCATGAAAAACATTTGCGGCCTCCTGTTAGGTTCGACAAGGATATAAGGCGGATGTGCGCATTTACTACTCTGCAGCGCTCAATAATCGCCCTTGGAACACGGTCTCGTGACCGGGGGCTGGATGGCGCGGGATCATCAACGACAAAAGCAGCGATATGATCGCCATGCCAGCAGCGAGCAAAAACACCATGCCGGGTGATTGCAGCCAAACATATCCGAGTAGCGCAGGCAAAAAGACTGCTGCGATATGGTTGATCGTAAAGGCCACTGCGGCAGTCGGTGCAATATCTTGCGGGTCAGCGATTTTCTGGAAGTATGTCTTGATCGCAAGAGCGAGGCTAAAGAACAGGTGGTTCACAACATAAAGTACCGTCGCCAACACCACGCCCCAGCCGAAATAATAGATGCCGCCGTAGGCGAAAAACACCAGACACAGCCCGGCATATTCGAACACTAACGCACGGCGTTCGCCAAAGAATTGCACCAATCCACCCAAAAGCGGGGCCACGAACATATTGATCAGTAAAGTCACCATGAACAGCTTGGTGATGTCATCAACCGCAAAACCAAACTGTTCGACCATCATAAAGCCCGCGAACACGACAAAAATCTGACGCCGCGCGCCAGACATGAATTGCAAGGCATAATACAGCCAATAACGCTTGCGTAGGATCATCTTTTTGATTTGCGGATGCGGGGCCTCGAATTGCGGATAGGCTAGCAGGCAGATCGTGGCGACAACGGCGGTGAACCCGCCAGAGAGCCAATAAACGATACTATATGTTAGCCCGAAACGCTCCCAACTGATCACAATCAGCAGGTAAACCACTAAAGTTGCGGCAGACCCGGCTGACAAAATCCAACCCAGCGTTTGTGGTGCTTTCTTTTTGTCGATCCACTGCAATTGCAGTGATTGGTTTACCGTTTCGTAATAGTGGAAACCGATTGAAGACAACATCGTGACCGCCAAAATCCCGCCCATTTGGGGGAATTGCGCAGTCACCGCTGTGGCCGCACCCAGCATAATCAGCGCGACAAGTCCTAAAACCTGTTCGCGGATAAACATGATCAGGGCGATCACACCAATCGCAAAGAACCCCGGAATTTCGCGGACCGTATGCAGCCAACCAATGTCAGATCCGTCAAAGCCTGCCACCTCAATCACAAAGTTATTCAGCAGCGCGGACCATGTCGCAAAGGCAATTGGCATCGCCATTGCCATAACAAACAACAGCGTTGTCGGCCTGCGCCATAGTGGCAGGGTATGGGCATCTTCAAGGCGAACAATATTCATACCCGCAGACCTACGCCTGTTGTTTCGTGAAAGCGAGAGGGCTTAGTCGTAGGCCGCGTCCACGATGAATTCGACCTTCAATTCTGGACGCGCCAGCTTGGCTTCGCCGCAAGCGCGTGCAGGTGCATGACCGCTGGGAACCCAGTCGTTCCAAACCTCGTTCAGTCCTGCGAAGTCTTTCATGTCCGCCAACCAAATCGTGACCCGCAGCATGTTTTCGCGCGATGATCCGGCTTTTTCCAGCAAGGCATCAACCTTGTCCAAACAAATGCGCACCTGCTCTTGGATCGTGTCACCTTCGGCGACCTGACCGGTCAGGTATGCCACCCCATTGTGCTTTACGATTTTGGAAGAGCGTTCGCCGGTTTCAATACGTTCAATCATTCTGGGTTCCTCTTTGGATCATCATTACGCGCATCAAAGTGATACCGTCCGCGCTTTGGGTCTTATGAACGCGGTATCGCGGCGAAAGCAAATGCAAACATATTTCGATTTTGCAATACAAAGTTAGTTAGATTGATCCACATCAAGGTTTTCTATCGCAACTCCCTTAGAACAGACTCAGCGAACAGAAACTTTCTTTAGGCCAAAAAATGTCTTCAACAGATCCGCAGCCGCTTTATGCCCCGCGTGAACCTATTTTTCCGCGCAGAGTAAAAGGCTTTTACCGCAATCTAAAATGGTGGGTGATGGGGATCACTTTGGGTATTTATTACCTGACCCCGTGGATTCGTTGGGACCGTGGGCCGAACCTGCCCGACCAAGCGGTGTTGATTGATATGGCCCACCGCCGTTTCTATTTCTTCTGGATCGAGATCTGGTCGCACGAGTTCTATTTCGTCGCGGGTCTTTTGATTATGGCCGGGCTTGGACTGTTTCTATTCACGGCGGCACTTGGACGGGTTTGGTGTGGCTATACTTGCCCCCAAACTGTCTGGACCGACCTGTTTATCCTTGTCGAGCGCTGGATCGAGGGCGACCGCAACGCACGGGTCCGCCTGTGGAAAGCGGATTGGAGTTTTCACAAAATCCGCCTGCGCCTATTTAAATGGACCGTTTGGTTGCTAATCTCGGTGGCGACGGGTGGTGCGTGGGTGTTCTATTTCGCCGATGCGCCGACTTTGGCCGTTAGCCTTGCAACCTTAACCGCACCTGCCGTCGCGTGGGCCACAATCGCCGTGCTGACTGCAACAACATTCATATTCGGCGGCTTTATGCGCGAACAAGTGTGCAACTACATGTGCCCTTGGCCCCGTATTCAGGCCGCAATGATGGACCCCGAAACACTGACTGTCGCTTATCGCGAATGGCGTGGCGAACCGCGCGGCAAGCAGCGCGTCGAAGGTGCGGGCGATTGCATTGATTGCATGGCTTGCGTGAATGTCTGCCCAGCGGGCATCGACATTCGCGATGGTCAACAGATGGAGTGCATCACTTGTGCGCTGTGCATTGATGCCTGCGATGACATCATGGCGAAGATTGGCAAACCGCGTGGATTGATTGACTACCTTGCACTGTCTGATCAGGACGAAGAGGCCAAAGGCAAACCAGCCAAGCGTATTTGGGAACATGTCTTGCGCTTTCGGACCATGCTTTACACGACCCTTTGGGCTTTGATTGGTGTAGGTCTGGTTGTGGCACTGTTTGTGCGTGCTGACATCGAAATGACGGTCGCACCTGTGCGCAACCCGACATTTGTAACTCTGTCAGACGGCACGATCCGAAATATCTACGACATCCGCCTGCTCAACAAGAATGGCGAGGACCGCGAGTTCCATCTGTCCCTCACCTCGGACGCGATCCTGCGGATCGAACTTGAGGGGACATCGCAGTTGGTTGTCACGGTCCCCGCAAATGAAACATTTCTACAGCGCGTTTACGTATCGGCCCGCCCAATTGATCCGGCGGCGAGCGTTGACCGAACCGATCTTCGGTTCTGGGTCGAAGACCTGATTTCAGGCGAACGCGCCCACAAAGACGCAATCTTCAACGGAAGGGCACAATAATGACACGTGAATTTACTGGCTGGCACATGTTGGGCCTGATGATTGGTGGTTTTGGTATCATCATCGCGGTGAACCTGACACTGGCGTGGAATGCCGTTGCGACCTTCCCTGGCCTTGAGGCCCGCAATTCCTACGAGGTAAGTCAAACCTTTCAAGCCGACCGCGCAGCACAAAACGCACTGCGCTGGGATGTCAGTGCGGACATCGACGACGGTCTTTTGACGGTAACTGTCCTTGATCATCGCGGTGAACCCATCGAAGTTGAAGTCACGCGCGCCATCCTTGGCCGTGCGACCAACACCAGCCAAGACAGCACGCCCGCATTTGTCTGGAACGGCACCGAATTGGTGGCACCTGTTGCTATGCACGAAGGCTACTGGAATTTGCGCCTTGAATTGATCGCTCCTGACGGTACGAAATTTCGCCGCCGCTTTCCGCTGACCGCGAAATGAGCGACGCCGCCTTTTGTCCAGCTTGCGTTGGGCTGCCAGAAGGGCAGCTTGAAAAAGCGGCATCCAATGGCACCAACCAGATCGTTTTGTCGTTACCCGGTATTCACTGTGTTGCCTGCATCAACGGGGTCGAGCGCAGCTTGCGCGCACTCGAAGGTGTCGCAAACGCGCGGGTAAATCTCAGCATGAAGCGGGTCACGATCGGCACCAACCAGCCCGTGTCACCCGAAACCCTGATTGACACGCTTGAGATGGCAGGGTTCGAGGCCCGCATTCTGGACAATAGCCTGCTAGGTTCCGACGCCGACGAATACGGGCGTGGCCTGATGACCCGCCTCGCCGTGTCCGGTTTTGCGAACATGAATATCATGCTGCTGTCCGTCGCGATCTGGTCCGGTGCGATCGGTGCGACAATGCAGCTGTTCCATTGGATCACAGCGATGATCGCGATCCCGACACTGCTCTATTCCGCCCAACCTTTCTTTGAAAGCGGCTGGCGTTCGCTGAAAGCGGGCCGGTTGAATATGGACGTGCCAATTGCGTTGGCGATCATTCTGGCCTCTGGCATTTCGCTTTATGAGACGATTTATGGCGGGCATCATTCTTACTTTGACGCAGCCGTCACACTGACGTTCTTCCTGCTCATTGGCCGCTACCTAGATCACCGCAGCCGCAAAGCTGCCGCCTCCGCCGCCGCGCAACTTTCCGCACTTGAAGTACCGCGCGTCATGCGGTTGCGCGACGGCGTGCGGCAAATGGTGGATTTCGCAGATTTGGCGATTGGCGATCTGATTCAAGTCTTGCCCGGTGGGCGCATTCCCGTTGATGGCAAAATCACCGACGGTATCAGCCAAATTGACCGCTCGCTTTTGACAGGTGAAAGCCGCCTGAGCGACGCAACTACGGGGACCTCGGTCACCGCAGGCGAGGTCAATATGACCGGTCCGCTCACGATCCGCGCGACCACGGTCGGTTCGGACACAACGCTGCGCAAGATGGTCACGATGGTTGATGAGGCCGAAGCGGTGCGCAATCGCTACACGGCAGTCGCCGACAAAGCCGCTGCGATTTATGCGCCTGCCGTGCATCTGCTGGCACTGTTCGCATTTATCGGCTGGATGCTGTATTCTGCCGATCTGCGTCTGTCGCTGAACATCGCGGTCGCGGTTTTGATCATCACTTGCCCTTGTGCGATGGGCCTTGCTGTCCCTGCAGTGTCGACCACCGCCGCTGGGCGTTTGTTCCGTGCGGGTCTGTTGGTCAAAGACGGCACAGCGCTGGAACGTTTGGCCGAAGTCGATACGGTTGTATTCGATAAAACCGGTACGCTGACCATGCCCGCAGCAGCCCGTGATATGATGGATGCGCAAACGCAAAGCATCGCCCTTGCCATGACACAAAACGCGACCCACCCGATTTCCCAAGCGATAGCGGCTTCGCTTCATGGTGTGATCCCCGCATTAGTGACGAACCAACAAGAACATGCTGGCCAAGGCCTCAGCGCCACTTACAACGGCCAAACGGTCCGCCTTGGGTCAGGCAATTGGCTTGGTGTAGGGCACGGCACATTCATTCAGATCGGTGATGCAAAGCCACAAAGGATTGCTTTGCAGTCGCAGCTGCGCGAAGGCGCGGCAGCCCTCGTGCGCGCATGGCAGGACCAAGGGCTTAGCATTCATCTGGTGTCAGGTGATGACGCAAATGAAACGGCGCGCATCGCTGCCGCACTGAACATTGATGCATGGCAGGCGGCAACCAAACCCGCAGACAAGATAGCGTACATTGAAAAGCTGACAGCAGATGGCGCAAAGGTCCTGATGGTCGGCGACGGTTTGAATGACACTGGTGCGCTGGCCGCGGCCTATGCCTCTATTTCGCCGGCGACGGCGGCGGATGCGTCGCGCGCGGCCTCTGACATCGTGCTGCTGAACGACAGCTTGCAGCCCTTGATCGAACTGCCGTTGGTGGCACGCGCAGCGCTTGCCCGCATCAAGGAAAATTTTACGATATCGACCATTTATAACGTCATCGCAGTGCCCGTAGCCCTTGCCGGTTTTGCCACCCCGCTGATCGCATCCATTGCAATGTCGGCGTCTTCGATTACGGTTCTTTTGAACGCATTGCGCTTGAAGGGACGGCTATGAACATTCTTGTTGTGCTCATTCCAATATCACTTTTTCTAGGCGGGCTTGGGCTGGCAGCGTTCTTGTGGACGCTGCGCAGCAATCAGTATGAAGACCTTGAAGGTGATGCATGGCGTATTCTTTCGGAAGATGACAAAGAACCACGCAAGAAAGACTGAGTGGTGATCGATGCACTGCTTTGGATGAGGGCAGAAACGTTGATCAGCGCATTTGACAAGTAGATAAAGCGGTAATTTTCGCATGCCAAAGACTGTCATACTTGTCAGGCTATTTAACACAAATACAACATACATGTCGAATGTGCTGTTCAGCGCGGCGCTCCACAAGCCCTCCGTTTGCGAGTGCGCACAAGTCACTTCGTTTCCCCAACCAAAATCCCTTGAAACAGAAAAACAAACAATTGCGGGGTGCCACCTGTTGACTCACCTCTCCACGGTCCCTACCTACGCGTTGTCACTCGGCACTGTTGAGTGCTAACACAAAGAAACCCGAACTGGAGAAGTTCTGAAATGGCATTTACACCACTTCACGACCGCGTACTCGTCCGTCGCCTTGAAGGCGAAGAGAAGACGTCTGGCGGCCTTATCATTCCTGAGAGCGCGAAAGAAAAGCCCGCAGAAGGCGAAATCGTCAGCGTTGGCGAAGGCGCACGCAAAGACAGCGGTGAGCTGATCGCGATGTCCGTCAAAGCAGGCGACAAAGTACTGTTTGGCAAATGGTCCGGCACTGAGGTCAAGATCGACGGCGAAGAGCTGTTGATCATGAAAGAAAGCGACATCCTCGGCATTATGTAAGCCGAAGTGATCGACCTCATTATTCACTTAAACGAAGGAGCACATGAAAATGGCTGCTAAAGAAGTAAAATTCGGGACCGACGCCCGCAACCGTATGCTCAAGGGTGTGAACATCCTTGCAGATGCGGTTAAAGTCACGCTTGGTCCAAAGGGCCGCAACGTGGTTTTGGACAAGTCGTTCGGCGCCCCACGTATCACGAAAGACGGTGTATCTGTCGCTAAAGAGATCGAACTGGAAGACAAGTTCGAGAACATGGGCGCGCAGATGGTCAAAGAAGTTGCATCGCGCACCAATGACGAAGCTGGTGACGGTACAACAACTGCAACAGTTCTGGCCCAAGCGATTGTTCGCGAAGGTATGAAATCTGTTGCTGCTGGCATGAACCCAATGGACCTCAAGCGCGGTATCGATCTTGCCACGTTGAAAGTCGTTGAAGCCATCAAAGCTGCGGCACGTCCGGTCAACGACAGCGACGAAGTTGCGCAGGTCGGTACAATTTCCGCCAACGGCGAAGCAGAAATCGGTCGTCAGATCGCTGATGCGATGCAAAAAGTTGGCAACGAAGGCGTTATCACTGTTGAAGAGAACAAAGGCCTCGAGACTGAGACTGATGTTGTTGAAGGCATGCAGTTCGACCGCGGTTACCTGTCCCCTTACTTTGTCACTAACCCTGACAAAATGACTGTTGAACTCGAAGATGCGATCATCTTGTTGCACGAGAAGAAGCTTTCTTCCCTGCAGCCAATGGTTCCACTGCTTGAGGCAGTCATCCAGTCCGGCAAGCCACTTTTGATCATCTCAGAAGATGTCGAAGGCGAAGCACTTGCAACGCTTGTTGTAAACAAGCTGCGCGGCGGTTTGAAAATTGCGGCTGTTAAGGCACCTGGTTTCGGCGATCGCCGCAAAGCCATGTTGCAGGACATCGCAATCCTTACTGGCGGCCAGGTCATCTCTGACGATCTGGGCATGAAGCTGGAAAGCGTCACAATGGACATGCTTGGTTCTGCCAAGCGCGTTTCGATCACCAAAGACGAGACGACTATCGTTGACGGTGGCGGCGACAAAGCTGAAATCGAAGCACGCGTCATGCAGATCCGTGGCCAAGTTGACGAGACAGCATCCGACTACGACCGTGAAAAGCTGCAAGAGCGCGTTGCCAAATTGGCTGGCGGTGTTGCTGTTATCCGCGTCGGCGGCATGTCCGAAGTGGAAGTCAAAGAGCGTAAAGACCGCGTTGACGATGCACTGAACGCGACACGCGCTGCTGTTCAAGAAGGCATCGTTGTTGGTGGTGGTGTTGCTCTGGTTCAGGCTGGCAAAGTACTTGCTGACCTGAAAGGCGCGAACTCCGACCAAGACGTTGGTATTTCGATCATCCGCAAGGCCCTCGAAGCACCACTGCGTCAGATCGCTGAAAACTCAGGCGTTGACGGTTCTGTCGTCGCTGGCAAAATCCGCGAAAGCAACGACAAGTCGTTCGGCTTTAACGCACAAACAGAAGAATATGGCGACATGTTCAAGTTTGGCGTCATCGACCCGGCTAAAGTTGTGCGCACAGCGCTTCAGGACGCAGCATCTGTTGCTGGCCTGCTGATCACAACCGAAGCTATGGTTGCTGATAAGCCGTCGAAAGACGGCGGCGGCGCCGGCATGCCTGACATGGGCGGAATGGGCGGCATGGGCGGCATGATGTAAAACGCGACTTGGGCATCGCCCATACGCGTTTTGCATGAAGCAAGTGTTTGCACAGCAAATACCGGGAACATGTAGACCAAAGTTAAAGAAGGGCGGTTCCGCAAGGAGCCGCCCTTTTCATTTTCGTGTAACCAGTATCAACTAGCTCGACCGCAATTGAAGGGGCTCAAATGGAACGGATCGGTGTCATTGGATTAGGCCGCATGGGTAGCGCCATCGCTTCGCGCATGCAGGATCAAGGATACAACGTCTTGGGCTGGACCCGAAGTGGCGCCAACTTAGCAGGCATCACATCAGCGCCCAATCTTGCAGCACTTGTCGCCAATAGCGACGTCCTGATCCTAAGCCTATTTGACGATACTGCCGTCGCCAGCGTTCTGGATGCATTGCTGGACTCTGACTTGACCGGAAAACAAATCATCGAAACCAGCACTGTTGTTCCTGCCGTTTTGAAGGACCGTATCGCAAGTATAGAAGCGAAAGGGGCGGTTGCCGTTGATGCACCTATTTCTGGCGGACCTGAACTTGTTCATGCTGGTGCGTGTGGTGTTTTCATTGGCGGAACAGAAGCCGCAGCAAAAAGGGCGAGTGCAGTTCTTGCAGGCATCTCAAGTCGGGTTTTTCATGTAGGTCCACTGGGAACCGGACTTGTGATGAAGACAATCAACAACGCTATGCTGCAATGCTACTTTAACGGGCTTGGCGAATTAATGCCCTTGGCCAAACGCTCTGGCTTGCCGATGGAGACGGCGATGCGCATTCTGGCCGGAGGTCCGGCAGGTATGCCTTTCATAGTTGATCGGTTGCCAAAAATCCTAGGCGAAGATGACACCGCGGGCTTCACCATCAACGCGGGCAAAAAAGACAACGGTGTGTTTCAGGGGGTGGTGCAGTCTTATGGGCTGGCATCCGAAACATTGAAGGCTTCCGGCACACGTCTAGAACTGGCGATCAATGCAGGACTGGGCGAAGCCGATCCTGCAGCGCTTGTCCGATTTGCATATGATGCGGGATAGCGCATGAGACTCTTCGCGCTTGTCGCTTTGACAATGTGTGCCTTTGCGGCCAATTCGGTACTCAACCGGATCGGGGTCGCGTTGCAGGGCATGGATCCGCTGGATTTTGCCACGGTACGGACCGCTGCTGGTGCCCTGATGTTGTGGCTGTTGGTGATCGTCCGCAAGGCCCCTTCCCCGCCAGTTTTGACCCGAAAACGCATGGCAGGTGCGGCAGCGCTCGCAGTCTACATGGTTGGGTTCTCATGGGCCTACATCACGCTCGACGCGGGTCTAGGCGCTCTTATTCTATTCGGTGTTCTGCAAGTTGTCATCTTTGGCTGGGCTGTGTTTGAAGGCAATAACATTCCCCTACTGCGCTGGATCGGGGCCGTGATCGCGCTGACGGGGCTTTGCGTATTACTGTGGCCCAGCGGAGAAGCGGCGGTGCACTTGGGCGGTGCAATATCAATGACAATCGCGGGTATCGCTTGGGCTGCCTATACGCTTTTGGGTCGCGCTGAATCTGACGCTTTGGGCGCGACTGCGAGCAACTTTTTGTTGTGTTGCCCTCTCGTGGCAGCGGCAATGGTTTGGATCGGCATTGGCGCCATGCCATTGAACGGTATATTCACAGCGATCATCGCAGGGGCAATCACATCCGGTGTCGGCTATGCGATGTGGTATCACGCACTGCCATCTCTGCCCACAACAGTCGCAGGGATCGCACAGCTTAGCGTTCCAGTGATCGCCGTGGCAGCCGGGGTTGCGCTCCTAAGCGAGCCCTTAACGCTGCGCTTGATCGTCGCTGGCGCGCTTGTTCTAGGCGGAATAGCGGTGTCACTTACCGCGCGACGTTAGGTTTTCTTGTGTTGGGGCTTTTGCTACGCCGAACAAATGCTACCTTTCCAATATGAAACTGATTTGGGCGATCCTTTTTGGCGTTTTTACCGGAGGTGCAGCAATGGCACAGGACTGCGTTGTGCTATTGCACGGCTTGGCACGGACTGAAATTTCTTTGACACCGATGCAATTGGTCCTTGAGGATCACGGCTATAAGGTGATCAACCGCGGCTATCCTTCGACGTCTGCTGATATTCAAACCCTTGTCGATGAACACCTCGCCGAAGATGTGGCGGCCTGTGGTGACGCCACTGTGCATTTTGTGACCCACTCGATGGGCGGCATCCTTGCGCGTGCTTGGCTAGAAAATAACCGCCCGCCAAGCATGGGTCGTGTCGTGATGCTGGCACCACCGAATGGCGGGTCTGAACTGGTCGACATTTTCGGAGATTTTGAACCGTTTCAGTGGGTCAATGGACCTGCGGGAATGCAGCTAGGTACTGACGAAGACAGCCTACCAAACTCTCTTGATTTGCTGCCCTATGAAATTGGGATCATCGCAGGAAACCGCTCGCTTAATCCGGTCTATTCGGCATTAATTGACGGGCCAGACGACGGCAAAGTTTCGGTTGCATCGACCCAGCTGGCCGAAATGCAGGACCAGATTGTCCTGCCTGTCACGCACACCTTCATGATGAACAACCCCCTGGTCATAGAAGAAGTGATCGTGTTCCTCAAGGAAGGGCGTTTTGATCGCGACCTGAGCCTGACTGACGTTATTTTCGGGAACGACTAAGGTCTATTTGGCGGCAGGCACGATCTTGTTTACGTGGCCCATCTTACGGCCCGCTTTAACGTCAGCCTTGCCGTAAAGGTGGATAGCCGCATCGGTTTTAGCTAATTCAGGTACGCGGGCCATATCGTCGCCGATCAGATTTTCCATCACGACATCAGAATGACGCGATCCGTCCCCCAAAGGCCAACCTGCAATGGCACGAATATGCTGTTCAAACTGACAAATCGTACAGCCGTTCTGCGTCCAATGCCCCGAATTATGCACGCGCGGTGCAATTTCGTTCACGATCAAACCTTGCGGTGTCACGAACAGCTCGGCCCCCATAACGCCAACGTAGTCCAGCGCATTGAGAATGCGTGCGGCGATCAAAACCGCGTCTGTCCGCTGGTTCGGGCTAAGCTTTGCAGGCACAGTAGTGGTGCGCAAAATGCCGTCCTCATGCACGTTTTCGCCGGGATCATAGCAAGACACTGCGCCATCCGGCGACCGCGCGCCGATGATCGACACTTCGTGGCTGAAATTAACAAAGCCTTCCAGGATTGCAGGCGCGCCTGCCATATCAGCAAATGCTCCAGCAGCAGCAGCAGGCGTCATAATCCGCGCCTGCCCTTTCCCGTCATACCCGAAACGGCGGGTTTTCAGGATCGCGGGTGTGCCGATTTCAGCAATCGCGGTATCTAGATCAGCGGCGCTGGCCACATCCGCAAAGGGTGCGGTTTGCAGGCCAAGATCTTGCAAGAACTTCTTCTCGACCAATCGATCCTGGCTGGTCGCCAATGCAAGGCGTCCAGGGTGTATCGGCGCAAGCGTTTCAAGCAGATCAAGCGCGCTGGTCGGGATGTTTTCGAATTCATAAGTAATGACATCGACGCTGTGACCAAATGCGGTCAGGGCTATGGCATCTTCATAACTGGCGGTCGTCACACGGTGGGCCACGTCGCCAGCAGGCGCATTTACACCTGGCTCAAAGATATGTGTTTTCAGACCCAACCTTGCAGCCGCGACAGACAGCATCCGACCCAATTGACCACCGCCCAAAATACCAATGGTCGCCCCCACGGGCAGCGGCTTAGTCATTGCTAGGCTCATCAGGGATAGAGGCGCTGAGATCAGCACGCCATTGGTCAAGACGGACGGCAAGTGCGGGGTCTTGAAGCGCCAGAATACCAGCCGCCATCAAGCCACCATTTTTAGCACCAGCCGCACCGATTGCCATTGTGGCCACCGGATAGCCACGCGGCATTTGCAAAATAGAATAAAGACTGTCGACACCCGACAGGGCATTGGTTTGCACTGGAACACCCACAACTGGCACGCGGGTCTTAGAAGCCATCATACCCGGCAAATGAGCAGCGCCGCCTGCGCCAGCAATAATCACCTGCAGTCCGCGATCAACGGCAGTTTTGCCATATTCCCATAGGCGATCAGGCGTGCGGTGCGCTGACACGATCTTGGTCTCATAGGCGACACCCAACTCATCCAATACATCTGCAGCTTCGCGCATTGTGGGCCAATCGGATTGGCTGCCCATAATAATGCCGACAAGGGGTTTGGTCATGACATCGTTCCATCGTTTCAAGAAGGCCGCACTATAGCCATGGCCGCAAGCGCGGCAATGCCATCAGGCAATAATATCAGGGAGAATGCAGTCCTCAAGATACGTGATCCGGTCTTTCAGAGCCAATTTTTGCTTTTTCAACCGCCGCACCGTCAACATATCGGACGATCCACGCATTTGCAGGGCGTCAATCGCCTCGTCGAGATCGCGGTGTTCTTGCTTGAGTACTTCCAATTTCACACGCAGCACTTCGTGCTCTTCCATTTCGTTCGAAACATTCATGTGAAAGGCGTCCAAATCTAGCGTTAACTTGTCGCTACCCTACAGCGGTTTAGGACCAAGAACCTAATACTTCCTCTTGATCAATGCCCTCAGCGCCCCCATATTTTTGATAACGGTCGCCGCATGCGGGGCCAGCACCTGACAGTCGCTTCGAAAAGGACATGTCTTATGACAAAAATGGCTTTAGGGACGCATCCGTTCCTTTTGGGATTTGAGCAGCTGGAAAGGCTGGTTGAACGTACCGCAAAGAACGGGAACGATGGGTATCCCCCCTACAATATAGAACAAACTTGCGCGCATTCCTACCGTATCACGCTGGCCGTGGCAGGTTTCGCGGAAAGCGATCTGGCAATCACCGTCGAGGACAGCGCTTTGGTGATCCGTGGGCGACAGTCCGACGAAAGCGATGGACGGATTTTCCTACACCGCGGAATTGCCGCCCGCCAGTTTCAGCGGTCATTCGTTCTGGCAGACGGCGTTGATGTCGGCGAGGCTGTGATGGAAAACGGATTACTGCACATCGATCTGACCCGCGCAGAACCGGAGCGCATCGTTCAAACAATCAATATCAAGAAAGGCTAGAGCATGAACACGAAATTCGACTTGGGAAACATCGACAAAGGCATCGTCTACGTAAAACCGATCCTGGTTGCTGATCTGCCTGATGACATGCGCGAAAAAGCCGGAGATCTGCTGGAATTATTCGCTGTTCACAACGCCTCTGGCGAACAACTGGCCTTGGTCGCAAACCGCAAGTTGGCTTTTCATCTGGCGCGCGAAAACGACATGCAGCCCGTCACACTACATTGATGGACGTAAGGTGGGTCTTGACCCACCCTACCCCTTAATCAATCCAAGGCTTTCAAGCTTCAAGATCACTTGATGCGCACAGTTATCGACAGGCACGCTTTCAGTCTCAAGGCTAAGCTCGGGGTTCTGCGGAACATCATATGGGTCTGAAATCCCCGTAAATTCCTTGATCTTCCCCTCGCGGGCCAGCTTATAAAGCCCCTTGCGATCACGGCGTTCACATTCCTCGATGGATGTTGCGACATGCACTTCGATGAACGCACCAAATTCCTGTACATCTTCGCGCACAGCGCGGCGGGTCGTTGCATAAGGCGCGATCGGAGCGCAAATCGCGATGCCGCCATTTTTGGTAATTTCGGACGCAACATAACCGATTCTACGGATGTTCAGATCGCGGTGTTCTTTGCTAAATCCCAATTCCGATGACAGATTCTTGCGCACGATATCGCCATCAAGCAAGGTCACCGGACGGCCGCCCATTTCCATCAGTTTGACCAGCAAAGCATTCGCTATCGTCGATTTTCCAGAACCGGAAAATCCGGTAAAGAACACAGTAAAGCCCTGTTTCGCCCGAGGCGGCCGCGTCTTGCGCAGCTCTTCCACAACGGCCGGGAACGAAAACCACTCTGGTATTTCTAGCCCTTCAGACAAACGACGTCGCAGTTCAGTGCCCGAGATATTCAGAATTGTGACGTTTTCTTTGTCCGTAATTTCGTCGGCTGGTTCGTATTGCGCGCGGTCCTGCACGTACACCATCTGCTTAAAGTCGACCATCTCGATGCCCATTTCGACTTGGTGCTCGCGGAACAAATCCTGTGCATCGTAGGGCCCGTAGAAATCTTCACCTGCCGAGTTTTTGCCCGGTCCAGCATGATCGCGCCCCACAATAAAATGGGTACAGCCATGGTTCTTGCGGATCAGACCGTGCCAAACTGCCTCGCGTGGGCCGGCCATGCGCATCGCTAGGTTCAACAGGCTCATCGTCGTTGTCGCGGACGGGTATTGATCCAGAACCGCCTCGTAGCAACGCACGCGGGTAAAGTGATCAATATCGCCCGGCTTGGTCATGCCAACGACGGGATGGATCAACAGGTTCGCCTGGGCTTCTTTCGCGGCACGGAACGTCAGTTCTTGATGGGCACGGTGCAGCGGGTTGCGGGTTTGAAAGGCCACGACCTTGCGCCAGCCCAGTTTGCGGAAATAGGCGCGCAGTTCGTTTGGCGTGTCACGACGTCCGCGGAAATCATAGTGAATGGGCTGTTGAATGCCCGTGATCGGGCCGCCCAGATAAACGGACCCAGCCGTATTACGCAAATAGTTCACGGCTGGATGGGCCTGATCGTCAGCGCCGAAGACCATCGTGGCTTCGTGTGATTTATTAGGCACCCATTTATCGGTTACCGTCATAGTCGCAAGGATCACGCCTTCTTGGTCGCGCAGCGCAATATCCTGCCCAATTTTGACCGTATCTGAGACGGTCTGCGAGACATCCAAGTTGATCGGCATCGGCCACAACGTGCCGTCCGCCATCCGCATGTTGTCCACAACGCCGTTATAGTCTGCCTCTGACAAGAACCCTTTTAGTGGATTGAACCCACCATTCATCAACAGTTCCAAATCGCACACTTGGCGCGGCGTCAGGTCAAGGCTGATCAGATCAGCCGCTTCGACCTTTAGCTTTTGTGCACTTTCATAGGACACATAAAGTTCGGGGATTGGGGCCAGATCTTGCGACATTTTCATACTCTATCAACTGCCAATGCGATTGCTGTTGGCATACCCCTCCAATAAGTAGGATGTCTAGCAAGGCAGGCAGAAAAGGCCGTTTATCTGCGAAAACGCGGCTAATCGGGACGTATCATGCCAAAACGACATCTGCTTAGGACGGATCATCCATTTCTGCGATGAACTTTTCCGCGTCCAACGCCGCCATGCAACCCATCCCCGCAGAGGTAACCGCTTGGCGGTAAACGTGATCGGTCAAATCGCCCGCTGCAAACACACCCGGGATCGCCGTTTTGGTCGTACCTGCCGCAACTTTCACGTAGCCACCGTTGTGCGTCTCAAGTTGGTCTTTCACCAATTCGCTGGCAGGCGCATGGCCGATCGCCACGAAAACACCCTTGGCAGGCAGGTCCGTCACTTCACCCGTTTTCGTGTGTTTAACGCGGACACCTTCGACACCTAGCGGGCTATCGCCGCCATAAACTTCTTCGATCTGATGGAACCAGAGCGTTTCGATTTTGGGGTTTTTCATCAGACGATGCTGCAAAATCTTCTCGGCCCGCAATTCATCGCGGCGGTGCACCAACGTCACTTTGGACGCGAAATTCGTTAGGAATAGCGCCTCTTCCACGGCCGTATTGCCGCCGCCAACGACGACAATCTCTTGGCCGCGATAAAAGAACCCGTCGCAAGTCGCACAGGCACTGACACCAAAACCTTTGAATTTTTCCTCGGACGGCAGGCCCAGCCATTTGGCCCGCGCGCCAGTGCACAAGATCACTGCGTCCGCAGTATATACCGCGCCGCTATCACATTTAGCAGTGAAGGGGCGGTTTTGCAGATCAAGTTCGGTAACGATATCGCCTACAATCTCGCAGCCCATTGCGCGGGCGTGCGCCTCCATCCGGATCATCAGATCGGGACCTTGCACTTCGGTATCGCCGGGCCAGTTTTCGACCTCTGTCGTTGTGGTCAATTGTCCGCCCGGTTCGATCCCTTGAATGAGCACCGGTTCCAACATCGCGCGCGCGGCATAAACGCCCGCAGTATAGCCAGCAGGGCCAGAGCCAATGATCAGAACTTTGATGTGTCGCGTGTCGGTCATGGCAGCCTCTTCAAATTTTGTTCCTCTCGATATAGCCCCGCAGCGGGTATGTTGAAAGACCAGCAAACAGCAAAATAGCAAAGTTCTTTTCTTGCGAGGTCTTGAAATATTGTTGCGCAAGTCATTACTTCAGCGTAGTATTTGTAAAAATATCAGGGAAATATCCGATGCCAGGGGCAAAATTAGACGAAATTGACCGGATGATTCTGGCCGAGCTTCAGGCGGACGGTCGTATGACCAACGTCGAGCTAGCCAAACGCGTCGGAATCTCTGCGCCACCCTGTCTGCGCCGCGTGCGGACGTTGGAAGAACAGGGCTTCATCCTTGGCTACCACGCAGACGTTAACGCCCGCGAATTGGGGTTCGAAGTGCAGGTCTTTGCGATGGTCGGATTGGTCAGTCAAGCCGAAGCAGACTTAAGCGCGTTTGAGGGGCTTTGCCAAAGCTGGCCGTTAGTGCGCGAGTGTCACATGCTGAACGGCGAGGTGGATTTTGTCCTCAAATGCGTGGCTCCTGATCTGCGCACGTTCCAGCGGTTCTTGACCGAAGAACTGACCAGCGCGGGCAACGTCGCATCAGTGAAAACATCGCTGGTTATTCGCGGCGCGAAGGACGATCCAGGTGTGCCTTTTGATGTGCTTGAGGCGCGATTGGCGCAGCAGGCTTAGCGCGTCAGACGCCACAGTTGATAGAGTGCAACGCCAAACGCAAGCAAGGCCATAGACAACCATGCTATGCCTGATTGTTCCAAATAGACGTTCCCGACATCACCATCGAAACACCTGCCTGCCTCGTTGAAACAACTTTGCCAATTGCGATACGAAAAGTAATACGCAATGCAGAAAAGTCCCGACAGTCCCGAAGACACAACGAAAATTGTTTTTCTGAGCCAGTTTCTCATTGCACCATTCTGACAAGCGGCCACCAGACTATCAATTGTTGCTTACGTCCGCATCGCAGATGCGTATAGCCCGCAATCCAACATAACCTAACTGCAGATCAAAGGTCTTCTATCAGAAAAAGGCGCCCGCTTTCGCAGACGCCTTTCCCTTCACTTGGCCCTTGCACCTATGCGCGAACAGGTGGTGCAGGGCCGGTGATGCTTACTCGCCCCCTCCCAATTGGTGCACGTAAGCGGTGACTGCTTTGATCTGCGCTTCGCTCAAGCGTTCACCCCAAGGGGGCATCACACCAAAGCGGGCATAACGGACAGTTTCTTCGAGGCTTTCCAGATCACCACCGTAAAGCCAGATCGCATCTGTCAGGTTGGGCGCACCAAGATCGTAGTTGCCCATGCCTTCATCACCGTGACAAGCAGAACAGTTGTTCAAGAACAGCTCTGTTCCCGCCTCGGCCATGCCTGCGTCATGTTCTTGACCTGAAATCAAACGCACATACTGGACAACCTGATCGACCTCTTCATTGCTGAAAATCTCGTCATAGGCGGTCATCTCGGAATAGCGCGCATCCCAGTCCTCTTCGTTGCGAATGCCGTGGCGCACTGTGTATTCGATATTCTCGAAATCACCGCCCCAAAGCCAATCATCGTCAAGCAGGTTGGGATAACCCAAAGCACCAGCCGCACCCGATCCGTGACACTGCGAACAGTTGTTGCGGAAAACCGCAACACCCGCAGAGTTCGCAAATCGCAACAATTCTGGATTTTCGTTCAGAACGTTCAGATCCGCTGACGCAAGTTGTGCGAGTATCTCGCCGTTAGCGTCTTCAAAGCGGGCGATGTCTTGGGCGACTTCTGCGCGTGTTGAATAGCCCAGCACACCAGCGGTGGCGCTGCTGACCATCGGCCATGCGGGATATGCGATCGTATAACCGACAGCCCAAATGATCGTCAGGTAAAGTGACCACAACCACCAACGTGGCAACGGGTTGTTCAATTCCTTGATGCCGTCCCAGTCGTGACCAGTGGTGTCGGTGCCGGTGACTTCATCAATGTCTTTTTGATCATTGCTGCTCATGATTGCGGCTCCTCGTTCTTGGATGACGCCTTGCGGTTCGCGCTTGGCGGGTGATCCTCGTTGCGGAAAGGGATGTTGGCTGTTTCCTGGTGAACGGCTTTGCTACCTGGGCGCAAAGCCCAGAGAATAGCACCGACAAACAAGGTGAACATTGCCACAAGCATCCAGTTATCTGCGAGTTCGCTTAGAACAGATGTAGTTTCCATTATCAGCCCTCCTTAGCGGCTTGCGGCTGGGGTAAAGGTCGAAAAATCGACCGTGGTGCCCAGCATTTGCAGATAAGCGATCAAAGCATCCATTTCGGATACGCCCGGCGCGTCATCAAAGTTGCGAATTTGCGCACCCGGATAGCGTTCCAACAGATCATCATAGGCATCTGTATCCGGATCGCCCTGTGCCAACACGTCAGCGGCGGCCACTTCGACCATCTCTTCCGTGTAAGGTACGCCGACAAAGCGGTGGGTGGATACCAGATCGGCGGTGTGTTCCGCGTTCACTTGGGTATTAAGCAAATAGGCGTAGCCCGGCATGATCGATTCCGGCACAACAGAACGTGGCGCAATCAGGTGATCAAGATGCCAAGCATCCGAATACTTGCCCCCGACCCGGGCCAAGTCAGGCCCGGTACGCTTTGATCCCCATTGGAACGGATGATCGTACATCGATTCCGCAGCCAGTGAATAGTGACCATAACGTTCGACCTCGTCGCGCATTGGGCGGATCATCTGGCTATGGCACGTATAGCACCCTTCGCGGATGTAGATGTCACGCCCTGCCAATTCTAGCGGGGAGTAAGGACGCACGCCTTCGACCTCTTCGATCGTACCTTCGAGGTAGAAGAGCGGTGCAATTTCCACGATCCCGCCGATGGACACGACCAACAAGGTCGAAACCAGAAGCAACGTGGGGCTACGCTCCAGCAATGCGTGTTTGGCAAGGAAGCCTTTAGCGGGTGAGTTTGGTGTATCAGACATTTTCCTGACCTCCTTATTCAGCTGGCACGCCAACCGGTGCAGTGACTTTCGCCCCACCCCGGATGGTCATGAAGATGTTCCAGGACATGATCACTGCGCCAGTCAGGTACAAAACCCCGCCAAGGCCGCGAACAACATACATCGGGAACTTCGCGGAAACGGTGTCGGCAAAGCTGTTCACAAGGAACCCGTTTGCGTCGACTTCGCGCCACATCAGGCCTTCCATGATACCGGTGACCCACATCGAGGCCGCGTAAAGGATGATGCCGATTGTCGCCAACCAGAAGTGCCAGTTAATCGCACTCATGGAATACATCTGTGCCCGGCCCCACAATTTTGGTGTGAGGAAGTACAGTGCAGCAAATGTAATCATGCCGTTCCAGCCAAGTGCGCCTGAGTGAACGTGACCAATGGTCCAGTCAGTATAATGTGACAGGCTGTTGACCGCTTTGATGGACATCATCGGACCCTCGAAGGTCGACATCCCGTAGAACGCGAGGCTAATCACCATCATCCGCAAGATCGGATCGGTGCGCAGTTTGTCCCAAGCGCCTTGCAGCGTCATCAGACCGTTGATCATACCACCCCAGCTTGGCATCCACAGAACGATCGAAAAGACCATGCCCAAGGTTGCAGCCCAATCAGGCAGCGCTGTGTAGTGCAAGTGGTGTGGACCGGCCCAGATGTATAGAAAGATCAGCGCCCAGAAGTGAATGATCGACAGCTTATAGGAATAAACCGGACGACCGGCCTGCTTGGGCACGAAGTAGTACATCATGCCAAGGAAGCCCGCAGTCAGGAAGAAGCCCACCGCGTTATGTCCATACCACCACTGCACCATCGCATCCTGCACGCCACTAAAGACCTGCACGGATTTGCTGCCCCAGATGCTGACGGGAATACTAATGTTGTTGACGATATGTAGCATCGCCACTGTGACGATGAAGGCCAGCAAGAACCAGTTTGCAACATAGATGTGCTTTTCGGTCCGCTTAAAGATCGTACCAAGATAAACTGCCAAGAACGCAACCCAAACAATGGTCAGCCAGATATCGACGTACCATTCAGGCTCTGCGTATTCTTTGGATTGTGTGGCGCCCAGCAGGTAGCCAGTCGCGGCAAGAATAATGAACAGGTTGTAACCCCAGAACACAAACCATGCCAGATTGCCGCCCCACAGGCGCGCACCACAAGTGCGCTGCACGATATAGAACGACGACATGATCAGGGCATTGCCCCCAAACGCAAAAATCACCGCACTGGTGTGCAGCGGGCGTAGGCGTCCAAAGTTGCCATAAGGTTGCAATACCTCAAAGTTCAGAGCCGGAAAGGCCAACTGAAAGGCGATAACGACGCCGACCAACATGCCGATCACACCCCAAAAACTTGTGGCGATCACACCGGCGCGGACGACATCGTCCATATAGCCATCCGGTGTGGCGTAGGCTGGTGCATCCATGCGGCGCAAAACGCGCACGAACATATAGGCTGCAACAACCATAATAATCATGGCGTGAACGATGTAAGCAACATCACGCCCCCAGTTTGCCCCGATAGCGGCAAAGAGCGTCACGCCCCCCAGTGCTATGAGCTTAATGTAGTTCCCCATAAGAGATCCCCTTCTTTTGTCGGATTACAAATGGGTCCGACAGCTACTTGGTGATTTTCTTATGATGCGCGCGACATCGAGCGTCCTTGATGTGGATCAATGGCACATTTGATATGGATCAAGTCAGCCTTCGCAAGCCTGTGCCATGATCATGTTTATGGAGCGGTTCTGCGCGAACGATCGCCCCCAATATTTATCCGATACGGGGAAGGCCAAGCACTATGGCTTACAAGATCATTGCGACTATTCTAACAAGCACCAATCAAGCGGCCGAAGGACTTGATGCGGCGATCGCACTTGCTGACAGAATGGACGCCCATCTGGATGTTCATGTCGTCACGATCAGTCATACGGAAACGATGCACCACTACATGGGCTCCGAGGCGCTGTTGATTGCCGAACAAACCCGTGATGCGATGGCGGAACGTGACAAGATCAATGTCTGGCTCAAAGATCGGATGCACGGTGAAGTCACCCGCTGGTCGTCGCAATCTGCGACCGTTCAAGGCCCTGCTCTGCATGATTACCTTGCAAGCAAACTTAGATTTTCTGATTTGGTCGTCCTCCCCCGACCCTATCAGGACAACCCGGAAGCTGCCACTTTGGTTGAGGCGTGCCTTTTCGCAGCCGAGCGTCCGGTTTTGATGATCCCCAAAGGCTGCAAAGCCCCCGATGCGGGCGGCCATGTGCTCATGGGGTGGAACGACGGCGACGAGGCGCTGGCCGCTGCGCGCGCGGCGTTGCCTTTGTTGGAACAGGCCGACGTGGCCGATATTTGCATCATTGATCCGCCAAAGCATGCTGCTGACCGGTCCGACCCGGGCGGCGCTATGGCACAATACCTAATGCGGCACGGCACCAAATCAGAGGTCGCGGTCTTGGCGAAAACCGAAACGCATGTGGGTGACATCCTGTTGCGGCGCGCCAAAGAAGTCGGCGCGCATATGATCGTCAGTGGTGCATATGGACATTCAAGAATGCGCGAAGCCGTCTTTGGTGGGGCAACGCGTGACTTGCTCGAAGCTGCTGATCTGCCGATTTTAATGTCACGCTAGGTGATCCGGCCAACGTCCCGTCTTTGACAGCTTGACTTATATGGGCCAACCCTTAGGGGCAGTACATGACCCAACAGCACATCATCTCGCAGGCACAGACGCCGCGCGCCCTGATCATTTGGCGCGAAATGCGCAAACTGACGGGTTTGGGTTTTCCTATCGTGATCTCTTTGGCGGCGGCTACATTGATCGGCGTTGTGGACACGATCATGATCGCGCCCCTCGGCACGCTATCGCTTGCGGCAGCATCGATTACCAATTCGGTGATTATCATCTTTTATTCAGGGCTTTATGGCTTTGTCTCAGCCGTTGGCGTGCGGATGGCAGAAGCCCGCGGCAAGCAAAGCGTAGATGACCTTTCAAGCGCCACCCAAACCGGTGTGCGCATTGCGATTGTGGCAGGCATCCTAGGCGCCACGCTGATGCTCATGCTGCGACCAGCATTGGTCCATTTAGGCCAGCCACCAGAAGTTCTGGCACTTCTTTGCGGGTATTGGACTGCAATGAGCCTGCTGTTAATCCCGTTCACCATCTTTTACGCGCTTAAGGGTTTGTTTGATGCAATCGACGCGCCTTGGGTCGGTGTGATGCTGGCACTTGCGGCCGTCGTGCTGAATATACCCGCCAACTACATCCTCATTCACGGGATCGGACAATGGGAAGGGCTTGGGCTTGTCGGCGCTGGTATTGCAAGCCTCTTGTCGCAAACCGCGTCGTTGGTCTTGGCGTGGATCATTTGGCAGCGATCCAAACTGACAGCAGACGCGCGGATGAAAGTTGCGCGCAATCGGCAAGAACTTCGAATTCAACTCAAGCAAGGTGCGGCGATTGCGACCGGATATATCGGCGAAGGTGCTGCCTATGCTTTTGCGGGCTTGATGATGGGATGGTTCAGCGCGGTGGCGCTTGCGGCTAACCAGATCGTTTCTGCTGTGGCGGGCGTGCTTTACATGGTGCCTTTGGGCATTTCGATCGCGGTTTCAATTCGCGTGGGCCAAGCAGTTGGCGCAGATGAACGCGCGCGACTGGTACAAATCGGGATTGCGGCACTTGCCGTGATTATCGGATGGATGACGCTTGTCATGGCGGGCCTTTTGGCAGGCGGCGATTATCTGGCCAACGCACTCTCGGATGATGCAGCAGTGATCAAGCTGGCCACATCAATGTTCATCGTCATCGCTGCAATGCAAGTGGCCGACGGCGTGCAAGGCACGATGCTGGGGGCGTCACGCGGTATGATGGATAATTTTGTGCCCGTGGGGATCACCATGATCAGCTATTGGATCATCGCACTGCCTATTGGCTATGTCTTGGGGTTTGTGTGGGATTGGGGGCCAAACGGAGTCTGGATCGGATATGGAACCGGACTTGGGATTGCGGCGATTGCCACGACCTATCGGTTCTTTACGAAAGTTAAGGCTTAGAAGTCCTCGCCTGTTTCCGCTTTGAGCGCTTCCAGATCAGGCACGCGAATATCGCGGCGGTCTTCAAATGCAATCAGCCCTTCTTTCTTGAGTGCAGACATCTGGCGGCTGACAGTTTCAATGGTCAAACCCAAATAATTCGCCATCGTTTCACGGGTAATCGGCAGCGTAAAAATCGCCTCTGCCGTCTCTCCGGGTTTCAGCGATGCCATGCGGACAGCAATCATATGCAACAGCGACGCGATCTTCTCACGTGCGGTTTTTCGCCCCAAAACCAACATCCATTCGCGGGCGGCATCAAGTTCATCCAATGTCATCTCAAGCAGGCGCTGGCCGACATGCGGGGTGCTCTCGATCATCTGCTCGAATGGCTTACGGCGGAAACAGCACAGCATCACATCTGTCTCGGCCACAACATCACATTCAATCGTCGCGCGGTTCGGTCGGCCCATAAAATCACCGGGCAACAAAAGCCCGACCATCTGGATACGCCCATCAGGCAAAGTGCGGGTCAGGCTGGTCACGCCAGAGACAACCGAACCTACAAATTCCAGAGAATCGCCACCAAAAAAGATTGTCTGGCCTGCTGAATATGAGCGGTAGTATTTGATTTCTTCCAAGTCGCGCATTTCGTCTGGTTCGCATTTGGAACAGACAGCATTATAGCGGATCGGACAGTCCGAACAGGACTTTAGTTTCGGGACGGCAAGCGTCATCTGCAATTCCCCAGTCTTTTGGCTACCTTCTGTATGCCTCAGCCTAGGCACCCATTCCAGCCAAAAATCTGAAGCTGCAAAATGTTACGTGAAAGCGACAGGGTATGTTTTCACGAATGAGTGCTAAAGCACCAATTAGCTGCGTCTTAGCGACCCACAATCGCGGCTAATTCAACTGCGGCGTCTTGAAGCAGTCCCAGATACTCGACCAAATCAGGCAAATGACGGCGTTGTTCGGGCGCATGAATTGACAGTGTCGATAGTAGCCGGCCGCGATTATCCAATATTGGTACCGCAATTGCCGTCATTCCGGGCATGAATTCTTCATTATCGGTTGAATACCCACGCTCGCGCGTGATTTCCAGTTCTTCGTGCAGCAGTTTGGGGTCTGTAATTGTCTTGTCGGTTTGCTTTTCGAGCACATAGTTTTTCAAGAACCGTGCAAGGTAATCAGGCCGCAGACTAGACAGATACATCTTACCGCTGGCAGTGCAATGGAATGGAACTTGGGTGCCGACGGGCAACTGGATGCGCAGCGGCCAATGCGTTTCAACACGGTCAAGATAGAACATGCCATCGCGTTCAGGGATAGCCAGATTACAGGTCTCGCCAACACTGACGGCAAGTCCTTTCAGAATTGCCAGACGCACAGTGCGCACACGTTCTGATGAAAGAGTATTGATTGAAAGTTGGCGCATACGTCGACCGGGACTGTAGGATCGTCCGTCGATATCACGCTGCAAGAACCCTTCGGCCTCTGCTGTTGCAAACAGGCGATGGATCGTTGGTTTGGGCAGGCCCATCACCTCGTTCACCACCGAAGGAGTGACGGGAACACCGACCTTCGCGACCTCCTCCAGCAGCAATAGCAGCCGGAGGTTGGTCGGAATTTGGCCGGAGTTCTCAGTTTCTTCAGTAGTCATGTGATCCTTAACGCTCTGGTAAGATCATTAGAGCAGTTTCTGGAACCAAGGCCACAAAGAACCACACTGTGATCAAAGCAATCAGGTATGGAATGATGTAGCGCAGCAACCTGAAGTACGGCACGCCCGTCACTCCCGATGCCACGTATAGGTTCAGACCGTAGGGCGGTGTGATAAAGCCGATCGACGCACCCACAAGGAACACAACAGCAAAGTGGATCGGATCGATCCCCACTGAGGCCGCAATAGGTGCCAAGATCGGTGCCAGAATGATTGTCACAGGCAGGGATTCCAAGATCATCCCTGTGACAAACACAATCGCCATAGATGTGAACAGAACCGCATAGTAGCCGCCCATGCCCGTCACGAATTCACCGATAAAGTCTTTGGCGCCAAGTGACGACATGACCTGCTGCATCGCAACCGAAACCGCAATCAATGGCACCAAGATGCCCGAAATCTGCGCGGAACGCGAAACGATGTTCGGGATCTGTAAAAGCGTGAAGCCTTCGACAACAAACATTGATGCATAGCTTTTTTCTTCGACAGGTGTATCAGCCGTGCTGCCCATGATCCGGTTCAAAGGATAAGACACCAAACCGATGAACACACAGAAGGCAACGGTCACACCAGCAGCTTCTGTTGGTGAGAACTTACCGGTGTAGATGCCCCAAAGCACCAAACCAATAGCGAAGAAGCCTAACCATGCGCCGATGCCTGTCTTGATCATACGTGTGATCGACAGACCGATCAGCACGCCCCAGCCGTTGATTGTGCAGACGATGAACGCCGCAGTCATCATGCCCAGAACCATCAAGGAACCGGGAATAATACCCGCCACGAACAGGTCCGAGATAGGAAGGTTCAGCAAGAAGCCATAAACGATGAAGATGATCGACGGTGGGATAATGATACCAACCGTACCACCCGCAGCAGCGGTCGCCGCCGAGAAGCGCTCGTCATAGCCGCCTTTGACCATTTCAGGGTGCAACATCGAACCGATTGTCGCCGTGGTGGCCGAGTTCGATCCAGAGATCGCCGCGAACAAACCACAAGCAGCAATTGATGCCATCGCAAGGCCGCCACGCAACCAACCAAGGCAAGAATATGCAAAGTCTGATAATCGTCGCGCAATACCTGATTGGTTAATCAGGTCGCCGGTCAGAATGAACAGTGGCATCGCCAGCAGTGCAAAGCCTTTACTGAACACGTTGATCAACTCGTTGCCAGTGTTGGCAAGTGGCAGGTCGATGACAAAGCTACAGCCAATGACCCAGTAGAAAATCACCAACAAAACTGGTGTGCCAAGCATGAAGAATACCGTCACGCCCAGCGAGATAAGTGTAATGAGTGTACCGTCAGACATTATACATCCCCCCCGATAACAGCTTGTTTGATGATCTGGTCACCGGAACGGTAGTTGTTCCAGTCTTCCAGCCAGTTTCCGATTACGCGGCCTGACATCAAGGTAAAGGCGGCAGGAACGGTAAGGTAGAACCACCACTTCATGACGTCGTCGACGCCGTCAACAAGTTGAAAGTTGTCCGCAGACAAAGCGGTAAATCGCAAGGATGTGGTTATCGCGATCCAACAAAAGCCAAACCAGAGTGCAGCATCCAACGTCAGCGTCGCCATCTGGCCCCTCGGTGCCATCTTTGAACGGAATTCACTAAAGCTCAGGTGTGTGCGGAGCTTGACGTTATACGAACATGCGAACCAAGCCATGACCATGAACAGGAAAGGAGGGATTGTGGTAGATCCGGACCACTGGCTAGAGAAAACGAACCGGTCAATAACGCCCCAAGCGATAATCGCGGCGATAATCAGATATACGAAGACCGAGATACCTCTCTCAAGGTGCCTCTCCATGAATGGAGATGCTTTGTAAAATAGATGCGCCAGATAGCCACCAATAAAGGTGGCAATAAAGCAAAACAGCCACATGCCATCGGCATCAAATGCTTGACGCTTTTCCCATGCACTTCCCGAGAATAAAGCAGGTATTACTGCCACCGCTTCAGCCAATATCGACATTTAGGTCTCCCCCCTCATATGTCATTTGTCCCGCCATCATGTGGCGGCATTTTCGAAATGAAAAGGGCCGACCGAACTCCCATTCGGTCGGCCCCAAACTTTCGGGTTAGCTAAAGGCTATATTAGCCCTTCCACCAACGACGTGGCTCAACGTTCTCAGGCAGCGTGTTGCCATCGATTGTACGAACTTCGTCATAGATTTCCTGGTATGTGTCCAAACCGCCGGACCAGCCGTTAAGCCGCTCGCGCCATTCTTCCCACAATGCAGGCTGATACTCGGGTGAGCACATTTCTTCGGCTTTCTTAATCTCTGCAGCGGACAAGAATGCGTTGCGCACGTTGTTCTGAGCAAAGATTGTGTTTGGAAGCTGTGGATCAGACTGGCCAACAGTGTTGATCAGGGCAACTTCGTTTGCTGCCTGAACATGTGTCTGTGCCCAATAGGCTGATTCCATAACCGCATCCTGCAGATAACCCTCAAGGCCATCAAACACGCCAGCGTTCATTGAAGTCGCTTCGGTACCGCAGAAGAAGTTCAGGTGAACCGACTGGGACACAACTGGTGCCATGTTTGCGTATGCAACAGCAGACGCCCATGTTTCTGCACCGTCGATCAGGCCCTGCTTCAGACCGTCAAGTGTCTCTTCCCATGCAACCGGAACCGGGTTCAGGTTCAAAGCTGTCATCGCGATGCGACCCAACTGTGTACCCGTGACGCGGTTCTTCGTACCAGCAAGATCGTCAACAGACGTGACAAGTGGCTTGTCTTCAAAGTTCAGACCCATCTGCAGGCCGCGCAATTCAGCGTGGCTGAAGAGGAACTTCAGGCCGTGACGTTTTTCGTATGGATCACGCAGCAAACGCTGTGATGCTGGTGAATACAAGAAGTGGTACTGGTCCGCACGGTTACGGAACATATACGCATAGTCCAGAACGTTCAGGTAAGGTGCACCACCGGCAGAGTTCTGCGTAGAAGCAGAATAGATGTCGACGATACCCTGCTGTGTCTTCTCGACGCAGGATGTCTGACCACAAATCTGGTTGTCACCAATAAATTCGATGCGAATTTCGCCGTCCGTACGTGCCTCCAAGTCACGTGAGAACTCAAGCGCGCCTGCACGCTCGATCAGCAAGTTGCGTGCGTTAAATCCCGCAGCACCGTGCTTCAAGGTGTATTTCGCAGGCTTCGAAAAGCGACGCTCGTACGTCGATTCTGCCGCTGAAGCGAGGTTTGCAAGGCTCATGGCACCACCGAATGTACCCGCCGCCATAAGCGTCGAACTCATCCCGTATTGCCCTGCTACCTTGAACAGATCCCGCCGCGAAATGCGACCTAGCTTATCTCCAATCATCATGTTTCCTCCCATGTTGTCGATTATTGAGACTTATCGTTTCAAAAAAGAGTAGTATAGTCTGCGCGTTCTGCATAGAGTTTTTTCACATTGATGGAGAAAGAAGCTATGGAAGCTGATTTTATAGTCGTAGGCGCAGGGTCTGCAGGGTGCGTCTTGGCCAACAGGCTAAGCGCGAATCCGGCCAACAAAGTGATTCTGCTCGAAGCAGGTGGTCGCGATCTTAACCCATGGATTCACATTCCGGTGGGGTATTTCAAGACGATTCATAACCCGAAAGTCGACTGGTGCTACAAAACCGAACCCGATCCGGGCCTGAATGGGCGGTCAATTGAATGGCCACGCGGCAAGGTTTTGGGCGGATCATCGTCATTGAACGGTCTGCTTTACGTCCGCGGCCAACCACAAGATTATGATCGCTGGCGCCAAATGGGCAATACAGGTTGGGGTTGGGACGATGTCCTGCCGCTATTTAAACGCTCCGAGACGAACGAGCGCGGCGCAGATGAATTCCATGGCGACGCAGGCCCGCTTTCGGTGTCGAACATGCGTATCCAGCGCCCGATCACAGATGCGTGGGTCGCGGCCGCACAGGCTGCCGGCTACAAATTCAACCCCGATTACAATGGCGCTGAACAAGAAGGCGTTGGTTTTTTCCAGCTCACGTCGCGCAATGGACGGCGGTGCAGTGCGGCTGTGGCCTATCTCAATCCGGTCAAGAAACGTCCAAATCTGCAGATCATCACCCATGCGCAGGTCGAAAAGGTCGTGATCGAAGGTAAGCGCGCAACTGGCGTCGTATACACAGATCGCAGCGGCAACAAGCAAACCGTTAAGGCCCGAAAAGAAATCGTGTTGTCAGGTGGGGCAATCAACTCGCCACAGCTTTTGATGCTCTCGGGGATTGGCGAAGCCGCACAACTGGCTGAAAACGGCATTGATGTCGTCAAGGATGTGCACAGCGTCGGCAAGAACATGCAGGACCACCTACAAGCGCGGCTCGTTTATAAGTGTAATGAACCGACGTTGAACGACGAAGTTGGCACGCTTTTTGGGCAGGCCAAAATCGGACTAAAATATCTGACATCACGCAGTGGCCCGATGACTATGGCCGCGAGCCTTGCCACTGGCTTTATGAAAACCCGCGAAGATATGGAAACGCCCGATATTCAGTTCCATGTCCAACCTCTTTCAGCTGAAAACCCCGGCAAAGGCGCTGACAAATTCTCGGCGTTTACGATGTCGGTGTGCCAGTTGCGCCCCGAAAGCCGTGGTGAAATCCGACTTGGCGGGAGCGATCCAAAGACCTACCCCAAGATCATTCCCAATTATCTTGCGACTGAAACGGATTGCCGCACGGTTGTGGCTGGCGTCAATATCGCCCGAAAAATCGCACGCCACGCTCCTTTGACGTCAAAAATCAGCCAGGAGTATCGGCCACATGCCGACCTCGATATGGATGACTATGACGCGACGTTGGATTGGGCACGCAATAACACGGCCTCAATCTATCACCCGACCGGCACCTGTAAAATGGGTCAAGGCAAAGACGCCGTCGTCGACGAACGCTTGCGCGTGCATGGTATTCAAGGGCTGCGCGTCGCCGATTGTTCGATCATGCCCGAGATTGTGTCGGGAAACACAAACGCACCCGCGATCATGATTGGGGAAAAAGCATCTGATTTGATACTCGAAGACGCTTAATTCGCACTTTAGGCAGAGGCGGCTAACCACGCCTCTGCCGCAGCTTCTTGATCCAATGCAAAGCTTTTGATCTTAAGTCCGGGGATCAGCGCGCCCTCGATTTGGGCGGCTTTCTGGATCCAGCCTTCGTCACTGATGACTGCGCATTTCGCAAACCTGCCAATCAGGCTGAAAAGCTGCGGAAGCTGGGTCATTTCGACACCAATCGCACCCAAAGTCGGCAATGAGAAATCCGTGATGCGGTACAGCATGGCAGCACCGCGCATCCCGTCAGATTTTTCAATCAAAGCATCTAGACCCGCGCGCATTTCATCTGCGTCGATCTGCCCCCGGATGACGATATCCAACCGGTTGGGCGATTTTTCAATGATCTCAAACATGTTTTTTGCTCCTCGTATGTGATTCCATATTAGCTGACGAACGCTGCACCGTCCCTAATAAGTCTCAAACCTAACACAAAGTCGTGGTTCGCGCGCCAATTCACCCCTATCCCAGCAAGAGCCCGCGATTGTCGCGGAACACCTGGGCCCGCACATCGCAGAGACGCTGATCGGTCAGGTCAACGCATAGGCCGCTGACCCAACCCATTCTTTCCGAACGAAAAGTCAAAGCTGACGTTGGTTTCCAGCATCAACTCTTATCGCAATCACCCCGTGATTATTGGCCATGCGGACATCCACACACCCCAACTTGCCGCTTGACCCGCCCTGCGGAATCGCAAACATTGACGGCGATGGTTTTCTTGCGCCGAAAATGCGTAAGGAATGAAAAGGGAATACGGTGAGGAAGAGCCAAAGCGCGCCAAAACCGTGACTGCCCCCGCAACTGTAAGCGGCGAGTGACCCCGATGATCACCACTGAGCGTTAGCTCGGGAAGGATCGGGTAAACTGCGACCCGCGAGTCAGGAGACCTGCCATCAATGGCGCGAAAGCGCCCGACTGAAACCAACCGGACGGGGTGTCTGGGAAGGAGATGATGATGGTATTACGGTTCACACCGCACAGATTTGCATATCACCACCCTTGCCCCGCGTTATCGCGGAGGGCGAGATGGACAGGACAACACATCGCATAACTGTTTGCACTTCATGCAAACACAAAGGGACGGACTGCCGCCCCGGTTATGAACTTATCGAAAAACTGCGCCGTGCGATTGCTACGGCTGGTGACACGATCACCGAAGACTTCGCCGTTTCAGGCGTGGCGTGCATGGCAGGCTGTGACCGGCCTTGCACTGTGGCTTATCATGGCACGCAAAAGGCGACGTATCTGTTCGGAGATATGACCCCCGAAGACGACATCGAAGACCTTGTCGCATTCGCCAAGCACTACGCCTTGCTGGACGACGGCTGGTGTTCCTCTGTGGACCGCCCCGGAAAACTGCGCAAATCGACCTTGGCCCGCGTGCCTGCCGCGTTGATGGTGATTGAAGAAGCCAAGGCTTTGGCATCATGAGTGGTGCACACCTGTCTGTCCAAAACGTCAGCTGGCGACCGCGCAAACGCGCGCCACTGGTCCTGCACCCCACCAGTTTCGAAGTTGGCACAGGGCGCGTTCTTGGTGTGGTCGGTCCAAACGGCGCGGGAAAATCGACGCTATTGCGCCTACTTTACCGTTTTCAAACCCCTTCCACTGGCCAAGTAATGATCGACGGCCAAGACCTGTGGGCAATGCCCGCACGCCAAGCTGCCTGTCAGGTCGCAGCCGTCTTGCAAGAACAACCCGCAGCCTTTGGCCTAACCGTGCGCGAAATCGTGACGCTTGGGCGCACGCCGCATCAGCATGGATTTGCAAAAGCAGGTGCTGGCGACGACCTTTTCATCAACCGCGTGATCGCTCTTTTGGACCTGACCTCATTTGCACATCGCAGTTTTGGCACCCTATCAGGGGGCGAACGTCAACGCGTTATGGTCGCACGTGCGCTAGCCCAGGACCCAAAGATCCTCATTCTCGACGAGCCTACAAACCACCTTGATATCCGCCACCAGCTTGAGGTGTTGGCCCTGATCCGGCAATTGGACCTGACAATCATTGTGTCTTTGCATGACCTGAACATGGCCGCGAATATCTGCGACGATGTGCTCGTGCTTGAAGACGGCCATCCACGCGGCTTTGGGGCGCCCCATGACCTGCTGACTGAGGCGCTTGTTTCGCAAACCTTCCGAATTGATGCGCGGCGCGAAACGCTGGCCCCTAGCGACACCAATCACCTTTCCTTTCATCTGCCAATTCACTGAGATGCCCCTATGAAACTGATCAATGCGACCTTTGCTGCCATCCTGTTGGCGAGCACTGCCGTGGCACAAACAACGGTCCAAAGTTGCGACCGCGAAGTCACCTTTGACGCTCCGCCAACAGCTGCAGTGTCCAACGACATTAACCTCACAGAAATGATGCTGGTTCTGGGCCTGACGGACCGTATGGTCGGCTACACTGGTATTTCCGGCTGGAACAAGCTGGACGCGGAAATGCGGGCTGGCGTCGATCAATTGCCGGAATTGTCCGCACAATACCCATCCAAAGAGGTCTTGATCGGCGCCGACGCTGATTTCTATTTTGCTGGCTGGAACTATGGCATGCGCGTCGGCGGCGAGGTGACACCGGAAACTTTGGCCCCTTTCGGGATCGACGTTTATGAATTGACAGAAAGCTGCATCCAGATCGGCACCAAAGGTGCTGCGTCCATGGATGATATGTACAATGACCTGCGCAATTTGGGCAAAATCTTTGACGTACAAGATCGCGCGGAAGCTTTGATTGCTGGATATGAGGCCGAATTAGAAGCGTTCCTTGCGGATCAACCGCAGCTGCCCACCCCGCCGCGTGTCTTCGTCTATGACAGCGGCGAAGACACCGCTTTTACCGCAGGACGCTATGCGATGCCAAACGCCATGATCGAAGTCGCAGGCGGCGTGAACATTATGAACGACTTTGACAAAAGCTGGGCCACTGTCGGCTGGGAAGCCGTGGTTGAACGCAACCCCGAGATCATCATCATCGTGAACTACGGCGAAGTGTCTGCTGCGCAAAAGCGCGCATTCATGCTGACCAACCCCGCCTTTGCGGAACTTGATGCTGTTAAGAATGACCGTTTTGTTGTGCTTGAATACGTTGAGGCCACACCAGGGCCCCGCAACATAAATTGCGGAACTTGATGCTGTTAAGAATGACCGTTTTGTCGTGCTTGAATACGTTGAGGCCACACCAGGGCCCCGCAACATAAACGCAGTTAAAACGCTGGCTACTGCGTTTCGGGCTGATTGATCTGAAATGGCCCACGCTGAACCGCATATCGCAACGCTTACGCTGCAAAAAATCAGGTTCCGCCTGACCTTTGCCGTGGGCGCGCTTGTGCTGTTCTTATCGGTGTCGATGGCAATCAGCGTCGGGGCGGTATCCGTGCCGCTATCAACCGTCTGGGGGATCATCGCCAACAAACTAATCCCCGGAGTGATTACCCCTGACTGGTCGACAGGCCGCGAGGCAATAGTATGGGATATCCGCCTGCCCCGCGCGATCCTTGCGTGTTTGGTCGGGGCAGGCTTGTCGATTGTCGGGGCCAGCTTACAGGCCGTCACACGTAACCCGCTCGCAGACCCGCATCTGTTGGGGATATCGGCGGGTGGCGCGTTCGGAGCAATCGTTGCCTTGCTGCATACCGGGCTGTTCTTGGGGCTTATGACCGTACCGCTGCTTGCGTTCGCAGGCGCGTTGGGGGCGACGTTCATCGTCTTGGCAGTGTCGCAATTCGCGTCAGCGACAAGCGCTGATCGCTTGGTCTTGGCAGGTGTGGCTGTGTCTTTCATCGTCATGTCTGCGGCGAATACGCTGATCTTTCTTGGCGATCCACGCGCGGCGCACACCGTAGTGTTCTGGATGCTTGGCGGTCTTGGCCTTGCACAATGGAGCCAGCTGATCTTTCCGCTCGTGATCTTGATCGGTTGCGGCGCTTACCTTTTTGCCAATGCCCGCAACCTGAATGCCATGACAATAGGGGATGAAACTGCTGCAACACTTGGGATTCCGGTCCGGCGCTTTCGCTTGCAGGTGTTTGTTGTTGGCGCAGTTATCACCGGCGTTATGGTCGCCTTTTCGGGCATTATTGGCTTTGTCGGCCTGATGATCCCGCATATCGTGCGGCTGATTGTAGGGGGTGACTATGCCCGTGTGCTGCCTGTCTCTGCGATTTGCGGCGCGATCTTTCTGGTCTGGGCTGATATATTTGCGCGCACCGTGATGGCACCCGATGACATCCCAATTGGCATTATCACCGGATTGGTCGGTGGTGTGTTCTTTGTATGGCTGCTGCGCGCCGCTAGCCGGTAATACAGCTGGATTATTCCTTAAGTCGCGACCAAGTCAGGCGGACCAGCAGCCCACCCAATGGCGCGCGACCAAGTGACAGGCTGCAGTCATGCGTCACTGCCATGTCATGCGCGATACTAAGCCCCAGTCCCGTCCCCGGTTTTTCTTTGTCTAACCGACTGCCGCGTTCAAGAACGGCGTCTCTCGCTGCGCCAGGAATACCAGGGCCGTCATCCTCGACAGTCAAAAACGCCAAATCGCCGTCATGACCTGCCCGCAAGGTAATGCGTCCTTGTGTCCATTTCATCGCATTGTCGATAAGGTTCCCCAAGAGTTCGGTAAGGTCGAATTCGTCAAACGGTGCGCGAAGCGTTTCAGGAATGTCGACAACCCACGCAATGTGTTCTGCACCGGGTTGGCGGCTGAGAGCTGCCTGCAGGCGCACGGCAATTGGGGCCAGTTTGCAGTGCCGCCTGATCTGATGGCTGTCGCGGCTACGGGCGAGTTCACGTTCAACGATGTATTCGATGTTTGCGATCTCAGTGCTCAATTCACTCGCAAGCACGCCTTGCCCACCCCGGCGCATCTTGCGTTCCACACCTTGCATGATTGTTAGCGGTGTTTTGAGGCCATGTGCCAAGTTTGCTGCCCCCGAGCGTACCCGACCCAATGTCTGTGCGTTGGTATCAAGGAGTTGATTGACCTCATTGGCCAATGGCAAGATTTCGGTCGGATAGTCCTCTGACAACCGATCAGTAGAGGAATCGCGAATTCGGCTTAATTCCGAGCGTACCATTTCGAGTGGCTTTAGCCCAAGCTTCACCTGAACCCAGGTTGCTACCAACAAGAATGCACCAAGAATGGTAAGCGCCAAAACAGAGTAACTAAAAAAACCCGCGACCGAAGCATCAAGGTCGGCCCGGTCAATCGCCACTGCCAAATATACTTCACGCCGTGCGTCGCCTGCGCCGGTGGTCACAATCCAACTTGCTACGGCGACAGCTTCGCCAGTTTCCATTTCAAGATTCGAAAAAACAATCTGTCCCGCCATATCCGGGCGCTTGATGGCGAGCGGTGCAGCCCAAAAAGACGGGGACAGGACCGGTGGTGCTTCGTCGATTTGAATCTGCCAATAATAGCCCGACAATGCCTGATCAAAGCGCGGGTCAGAAAGCGGTGCAATCTCGATTTCACCTGCGGCATTGACACCCACATTGCCACTTAGCAGCAAGAGGTATGTCTCAAGTTCATCCTGAACGCGTTCTTCGAAATACATCCGAAACAGAAAGTTCAACACGAATGCTGTGGCGACCAATGCCAATGCCGTTGTGATGGCTGCTGCCAGAAGCAGACGTAGGCTTAGGGATGATTTCACGGCTCATCCTCTGCGATCATGTAGCCGAACCCGCGGCGGGTCTGGATCACACCGCCGCCGATCTTGCGGCGCAAGCGGCCCACGAGAACTTCCACAGCATTGCTGTCCGGTTCTTGGTCACGGTAGTAAATGTTCTCGACCAGCTCTTCTTGACCAATCACCTGCCCGCGATGGTGCAACAGGTAATTCAAAAGCCGGTATTCCAAAGGTGTGATCTTCAAAGGGCGCCCATCAACCGATACCCGCATTTGTCGCAGATCCACTCGCAGTGGTCCGGCCTCGAGTGTTGTAGTCTTTTGTCCGCTGGACCGCCGAAGTAGGGCCCGCAATCGGGCGACGAGCTCCTCCATCTGGAACGGTTTACCCAGATAATCATCCGCACCCGCATCAATACCTGCGACACGCTCGTTCCAGTTTGCGCGCGCCGTCAACAAAATGACCGGCATATCCAAACCTTCTTCGCGCCATTTACGCAGGACGGAAATACCGTCACGCTTGGGCAAGCCGACATCCAGAACTGCGGCTGCATATTTTTCTGTGCTGCCAAGAAACCAGCCTTCTTCGCCATCGCAAGCGATCTCTGGAATCATCCCCTCTGCCGTCAGGACATCGGCGATCAATTCGGCGATTTTGCGTTCGTCTTCGACGATCAAAATACGCATTTAGCAGTTCCGCACATTGGTGATTTGACCCGATTTTGCATCAACAGTGACCGATACAATAGCACCGGAACGGTTAACAATGACGACACGAAACGCAGGCGACTGCCCACTTTCGGAAAAGCCGACCCGCAACATTCTGCCGGGGTGTCTGGATTGCACGTTGTTCAAAATCTCGCGCAGCGGTCGGGCATCGCCGCGCGCAATCGCTTGCTGCGCGCGCTCGTAATCTTGGCGCGTAATCTGTCCGCCTCCGGGCAGCGGTGCCTGTCGACAAGTCCCCGCCCCACTTGGACCGCTTGAGCTTGAAACGTTGGTGCGCTCGGTCGTCTCGGACGACCCACTAGGCCCGTTTGATGCAGACGGCGCAGACGGGGTGCTTGCCGGGCTTGGCGGCGAAGGCGGTGTGGCCGGACTGGGTGGCGAAGGTGGTGTCGCAGGACTGGGCGGCGTCGGCGCAGATACGCTTGATGCAGCATGAGCCATGCTTAATCCCAAAATGCCGGGTGACATGTAGATACTCGCGGCGCTCAGACCCAATCGCGACAGCGCCGCGCGGCGAGATATGCGTTTGTTTTCGGTCACCGTACAGCCACTTCAGCGCGCGCCGGAACAATCAACTGGGCCGCAACAAGGCTGCGCATCAGGTCTTCGCTATCGGTCGCAATCTGGGTGGTCGCGACATCTTCGAAGGCCGCCATCAGGATTTCGATGACTTCGTCCAAGTTTGCCGGCTCCTTTAGCACATTCCAGATAGCAACTGATCCCGCGTTCAGGCGGTAGATTGCAAGCCCGTTGCTATCGGCAAGAAAATGATCATGACCCACTTTGGTTTCCGTCAATCCAGCGGCTTGGACATATGGACACGCCCGCATAAACTGCGGCGACGGTTGTCCCAGCATTTCTAAAGGCGCTTGCTTCAAAGCCGGATCAACAGCGCTGCTTTTTGCGGTCGGCAATGCATGAAGCGCCGGATGGTTGGCAAGAAACTGCGCTGCTTGCTCGCCGTTGTGATATGTCAGACGGTACAAAGGGAGATGATGGGTCAACACATCCGTTGCGTTCAGGATTGCGCCAGAAAGCTGTGTGCGGGCAAAATTCTGGGTGATGAGACTGGCAAGCGCGTCCGCGCGCGGGATGACTTCCAGCAATGGCTCTGTTGGGTCGTCTTGCCGTTCCAATACCACCACCGCGCCAAGTGGCATCGTCTCGCCGCCCGGCGCGACCGGGGCCGTAGACAAGTATTTGTACTGCTTATTGGAAGGGCCTGGATCCTGCTGAACCCAAGCCTGAAAGGCATCGCTGAAACTCTCCGGTAAAGGCAGGCGAATGCGTGGCACGACACCGTTTGCAATACCATGAAAGGTACGGCTTTCTGGATCAGTCCGCACAGGCAGGAAATCATCAGTGTATATTTTGTGCCCCAGTTGGCCCAGCGCTGCTGCAATCGTGCTTTTGCCTGCGCGACGGGCATTGGGAAAGACAACAAGCCTTCCGTCAAACGCAACCGCCGCGGCATGCAAGCACAAAAGCGTCGGGTCAGAGCGCAGGCGCTCCCAAGCCATTTCCGCGACAAGGTCACAAACGGCATTCACAGCATTCCAATCACGAAGATCAGAAGGCGCTTCACCAAGCGAAATTGACCAATAATCGCCGGCGCTGGGCCTGATTGTCACGAATGGCTGACTTTGACAGACGGGACTGGCGGTATGCGGCCAGCCCGCAAGGACCTCAGAGATCATAGGCACCAAACGCGCCGCATTGTCTAATGCTACAGGATTTTTTAATCCGTCAAACTGCAAATACGTCGTCTGTGTCACGGTCTGTCCTCGCTGGATGGCCCTAACGCTATCCAAAACGAACCCTCAAGAAAAGGAAAACGGTCTGACTGCTTAAGCCATGGCAGACAAACCGTTCCCCATTTAGGATTTAGTAAGAAAGGCCTTTGCTTACTGAAGACCCATGCACCGCTTGGTTCCGTCGATGTCGTTGTCTACGACCTCTCCGCCAGCAGCTTCGCATTCGCTGGACGTCATGTTCTGTCCTGACCGGCTTGGACCGCTCGACGCGCTGGGTGAGGATGCAGGGCTGGGACTGGACGTCGAACTGGGGGCAGATGCAGGACTTGGGTTGGATGCCGGACTAGGCGCAGATGCCGGACTTGGCGCTGACGCAGGGCTTGGCGCAGATGGGGCACTGACCGACGATGCGGCATGTGCAACCGACATCATGCTGAATGCCGGAATAGTATATGCGGCAAGTGCTGCCCCACCAATGCGGGTAATCGCCTTGCGACGGGAAAGTGTTTTGTCGATGTCATTGGACATTTGAATGATCCTTTTCATGGTTTGGGCGGTTCTGGATATCCACCCTGCATGGCTTTTAGCTTGGCCGCCCGTTCAAGCGCCTGAACCAACATGTCAGTGTTTTGTCAGGTTCGGTGACACGCTCTAACCAGTTCTTTCCATTGAACTTATGTACCATGTCATCATTCGCAGCACTTGTGTGGCTGGCTGTTAAGATAAATCTGCAGCCAATCAAACTCCTAGACGTTGCAGCACCTGATCAGAAATCCAAGCCGCCGGCCTTTGGTCAATGCTCCAGACATTTTTTGAACAAACGGGGCATCCTGAACTCGTTATTCTGTCAGCCCAGTGGACCCTCGACATTGATTGGCTATTGTATTTTACTAGAAAAGACCGGATCGTATTTGTTCCGCAACAAAGCAAGTGCACCGCCTCCATGATTGAAATTTTAGAGGGTTTGAAAGCCGCGTTTTGGCTGGTGATTACATTCGACGCCGAGCTTTGGGAAATTAGCCTTCGGTCACTGCGGGTTACACTGACGGCGCTCTTGATAGCTTCGGCTATCGCGATCCCCTTGGGGACCTATCTCGCGGTGCAACGCTTTCGGTTTCGCCGTTTTGTCATATCATTGATCAACGCCTTGATGGGCCTGCCGCCGGTTGTTGTCGGGCTTGTTGTCTATATTTTGTTGTCCCGCACGGGGCCGTTTGGGGTGCTTGATCTCCTGTTCACGCCCACGGCTATGATCATCGCCCAAGTCATCATCATCACGCCCGTGATTGCCTCCATCGCGCATCAATCCATGCGCGAGCTTTGGGCCGAATACCATGATCTTCTGATCTCGCTGAATACGTCAAAAAGGCAACGTATTCTGACGTTAATCTGGGACGGCAGACGGAATTTGTTGACTGCCGCGCTCGCCGGATTTGGGCGTGCTATTGGTGAGGTCGGTGCGATCATGATCGTTGGTGGAAACATCGATCACGTAACACGCGTTTTGACGACGGCGATTGCGCTGGAAACGGGCAAAGGCGATTTTGCGCTCGCCCTTGGACTTGGCTTTGTGCTGATCGGTCTTGCGATTTTGGTGAATTTGGCGATCCACACGTTGTCACAAACAGAGCGGGAGGGCCGCTGGTGACACAGATGTTCCCATTAACCCTTGATCAAGTTTTGGTGCGTCGGCGTGGCAAAGCTGTCATCGGTCCGACCAACCTTGTGCTTCAGCCCGATGGCCCCACAATCATTATTGGGCCAAACGGTTCGGGCAAGACCACATTGCTGCGTGTGATGCACGGGATCGAACGGGTGACCAGCGGCACGGTTGCTTGGCAGCATAATGATCCGTCGCAACACGCCTTTGTCTTTCAGTCCCCAATCGTCTTGCGGCGATCGGTTTATGAAAATCTGGCTTATCCATTGCGGTTAATCCAAACGCCGAAGCCTGAAGTTGCGCAAGCGGTGGATCATTGGTTAGAACGCATTGGTCTTGCCGATATGCGCCATAGTCCAGCGTTGCGTTTGTCAGGTGGCGAGAGGCAAAAGCTAGCCATTGCGCGGGCGCTTATTCGCAAACCACAGGTCCTATTTCTGGACGAACCTTGCGCAAACCTTGATGGCCACGCCACCCGCGAAATCGAGGCGCTGCTCCAAGAAGCCACTGCAGCAGGAACCCGCCTTGTGATGTCGACACATGACATGGGTCAGGCCCGCAGGCTTGCGCAAGAACTCGTCTTCATGTTGGGTGGCAAAGTACATGATGTGGGCGATGCAGAGACCCTATTCACAAGCCCCGCAAACAAAGAGCTATCAGCGTTTCTAAGAGGAGATATCGTAACATGATCAGAAGTTTTTCGGCGCTTATCCTTGCGCTTTGGGCTACGGGCAGTACCGCTGAAGAGATGCGTTTGGCAGTAACAACGTCTTTTGATAGCTCGGGATTAGCGGATGTACTTCTGCCTGCGATCAAGGAAGATCTTGATCTGGACGTGCAATTGCTTGTCGTGGGAACCGGACAAGCGCTTCGATTGGGCGAGGCAGGCGATGTCGATGCCGTTCTGGTTCATTCCAAAGCCGCGGAAGAAGCATTCGTCGCCGCAGGTCATGGCACGCACCGTCGCGAGATCATGTATAACGATTTTGTCCTGATTGGCCCCGCAACAGATACGGCTGGAATTGCGGATGCGGCCAGTGCTGCAGATGCATTGCAACGCATCGAAACCGCACAATCCCTTTTCGTCAGCCGTGGTGATGACAGCGGTACACACAAGGCAGAGTTGACCGTTTGGGCGCAAGCTGGGTTTGACGCAAGTACCTTTGACAGTTGGTATCGTTCTGTCGGGGCTGGCATGGGTCAGGCTTTGAACACCGCCGCCGCGATGGATGCCTATGTTCTGTCAGATCGGGCCAGTTGGCTGAATTTTGCAAACAAGGCCGAATTGGCGCTGCTCTATTCCGGCGACCCTGCCCTGTTTAACCAATACGCATATCTTCCTGTCGCACCGGCTAAAAACGAAAACGTCCGCAATGATTTGGCGATGGTGCTTGAGGCATGGCTGACGGGTCCCCGCGCAGAGGCGTTGATCAATGGCTATGCGATCAATGGCGAGACGCTTTTTGTGTTCAACGCACAGCCAAAGTGATCAGTGCTGGTGTGGTTCATCCAATGAGCCATGCACAGCGAACTGGTTCATGTCCGCTTCTTGAGGTTCAATAACACGGTAGGTTTCTTTGACGCCGGCTTCGGTCAGTTCACGCGCAACCGTGAGCAGCGTATTTGGCCCATGATCGGCGCAAAGCTCTGCCATTTGGTTGATTTCTTCCATCGCGACAGCGTGTGCCGCATCAAGCGACGGCGCGCCGTAAATCTCGACAAAGTGTCGGGCAAGCAGGCCCGCAATTGCATCGTGTTCTTGCGGTTCAATTTGTGTGACGGCCACAAAGCTGACACGCCCATAGGTTTCACACCCCATCCAGCCATTCGCAAATGCCTGTCTGGCTTTGCCAACAAGATCGGCTTCGCCCCAGTTTGAAAATTCAAACCCACCTGAAATGCACCATTCACCCGTGCGCGCCGGATTGTGGAACACACGAGAGTCGCTTTCGTCAAAATGTATCGCGCGGGCAAGTTTCATGTGGGCCTCGTCAGATTAACGGTAAGTGGGACAAGTGTTGTCTTTTCATCGACCTTCAACAAGAGGCCAAGGTCTTCATCCAGCCCGCTGTAGGTGCCGGTTTGGCCCGCGACCGTGATTTCGCCTTCTAGCCCGTGTGCAAGTCCAGACCATTCACGGTGAAGCTGTGCCGTGCCGGTGTCAGCCCAAGCGTTGATACCAACCAACGTATGACGCACCCATGCTTCTAGCAAGGCGACCGCATCAACCTCTGCGCAGCCTTCGGCATAAAGGGCAGTGTCGTCTGGCGTCAGGCCAGTGTCGTCGCTAAGTGGCCACAAGGAAAGTGTAAGGTCGATGACCAACCAATCGGGTTCATTTTCGGGCAGACCGGACGCTGCCATATGCATAGCCCCGCATCGTCCGCCATTGACGTAAATCGTCCCATCCCAACCCAGATGCACACCCACTTCCGGTGGGGCCAGCGCACCAAGCGCGTTTTGGAACCCTACACCGCAAATCGGCAGCATAACCGCCGCTTTTGCCAAAGTAACGTCAGGCGCAAAAACGATCGCCGCCCGCAAGGTGTCCGGCGCAAGATCATAGATCACGAGACCCGCATCGCAACCAGCCTCGGCCGTGGTACAGGCTAGTGCAAACGGGTCACCCCCGTTCGCATCCTGCCCGGTAAAAAGCGGCGGAAACGACGGTGCGATCATGCGTGACCCTTAGCGATTAGATCGCGTGCGACACTGCGGAATGCAGCAGCTTGGGCGCTGTCTGGCTTGGACACGACTATCGGCGCACCGCCATCGGCGGCGAGACGGATATCAATGTGCAGCGGTATTTCTGCCAACAAGGGAACCCCAAGTTTTTCGGCTTCTTTCGCAACGCCACCATGACCGAACATATGTTCTTCATGACCGCAGGCGGAACAGATATGCGTCGACATGTTTTCGATCATGCCAATCAACGGTGTTCCTAATTGGTTGAACATGTCGATCCCCTTGCGGGCATCAAGAAGCGCGATGTCTTGCGGCGTTGAAACGATGATCGCGCCGTCCAACTGCGACTTTTGCGCGAGCGTCATTTGCACATCGCCCGTGCCGGGTGGCAAGTCGACGATCAGCACATCTAGCGCGCCCCATTGAACTTGGGTCAGCATTTGTTGCAGCGCGCCCATCAGCATTGGGCCACGCCACACAACGGCTTGATCTTCATTCGCCATCAAGCCCAGCGACATCATAGTGACACCAAAATTGCGCATTGGCAGGATCGTTTTGCCGTCGGGTGACGCAGGTCTGCCTGATACCCCCAACATACGCGGCTGACTTGGGCCGTAAACATCCGCATCCAACAAACCGACGCGGCGCCCTTCAGCGGCGAGCGCACAGGCAAGGTTAGACGCGACAGTCGATTTCCCGACGCCGCCTTTGCCAGAAGCCACCGCGATAATGCGGTCCACTCCGGGGATCTTTTCAGGGCCAGCAGGTGCGCCGCCACGTTGTGGCTTAAGGTCCGGCGGTGCAGCAGGTGCACTATGCGCGGTCATGACAACCGATACAGATGCGACCCCGTCGCATGCTTTAATCTTGGCCTCGGCATCATCCTTAAGGGCGGTGTATGCTTTTGCGTGGCTGCCATTGACCTCCATGACAAAACGCACATTGCCGTCTTCAACTGTGAGAGCCTTGACGATCCCGGCTTCGGTGATGGATGTCCCACTGATTGGATCAATGATGTCCTTGAGGATGGACAGGACTGTTTCTCGGGTAATCGCCACGTTAAGATTGTCCTTCGATTTTGCCGGTTACAGTATGTTCAAGCTCGAGCCCATCAATCGTCAGAACGACTTTGGCGTCAAAACTTTGTCCGCTCGTGTCGCCGCCCTTGCGCAGGGCGTCTTCGATGGCCTGTTGCGAGGTCACGCCGACCTGCTTGAGGAACTTGCGCATCGACATGTTAAAATCATCACTCATTGGGATGTCTCCATATTGCTTGGCCGTTTTGCTGACTGCGGCCTAAGTTGCTGCAGTTCAAAACGGGATCGTTGATGAGAGATCACAGGTACCCTCTTTAAAATTGATCTTGCCCGCAAATGCGGCGGCGACGGGAACGTTCAAGTTGTCTGCCCCCGACAAAATTGTCCAGTCCGGGCTTTTGCTAAACCCCTTGGCTAAGCGCCGCAAAATCAGTGATCCTTGCGCTTGGACAGATAGTCATCTGTCGTACGTGGACGCGGTCTGTCGCCACCTGCGAAGGGGTTATTTTCCGAATGGTATTGGGCATTGATGCGGCAATTGTCGCACATCTGGATCATTTTGATCGTGTCTGGGTTCGAGAACATCGCGTGATTACCAGCGAGCTTTTCAGTGATCTTTTCGACAGTCGATTTGACGCCAAATAAAATACCGCACTCGATGCAAGCAAAAGGTTCTTCTTCGTTCAGGATTGACTGGGATAACGCGGCATCGGTCAGATCAAGCTGCGGCTGCAGGGTAATTGCCTTTTCAGGGCAGACATTGGTGCAAAGTCCACATTGCAAACATGCGTCCTCTTGGAACCGAAGTTGCGGCAGATCGGAATTGTCGCCTAATGCCCCAGATGGGCAAAGCGACACACAGGCCAAGCACAACGTACATGCATCTGTGTCGACAATGACGGCGCCATAAGGCGCGTTGGCTGGCAGTGGCAGCGTTTCGACACCAGGATTAAGTGCCTTGGCCGACAATCGCGCAACTTGTCTGCGTGTGCCAAGCGGCAGGATCGGGCTTGCGATTGCAGACTTTCGCGCGTCTCCAAACAGATGATCCGACAGCGCATCAGGGTCTTCGAAATCAAGTAATGCGACCGTTCCGGGCGCTATCGCATTGGCCAATTCCGCCTGCGGCACCAGCGCGTCGCGCTCTGTTTTGGGGGCCAGCAAAACGTCAACACGGGCAAAGCCGCTGGCCAGCGCGCCAACCATCTCTGCGTGGCCAAATCCGGCAAGTGCTTCGACCTCCATGGGGATCACATGCGCGGGCAATCCACGTCCATAGCGTGCACCCAGACTGATCATCTGTCCGCCGTGATCATCATGCACCAACAGCGTGGCGTCTTTTCCGCCCGCACTGCGATAGCTGCTTGCCAATGTATTGATCCGGCGAAAGACAAAATCTGACGACGGAGCGTCATAGCTGATCGCACCTGAGGGGCAGACGGCAGCACATGCGCCGCATCCCGCACAGATCATTGGATCAATGCTGACATGTTCGCCTGCCGAAACGATTGCGCCCGTCGGACACACGTTTAGGCAATTTGAACATGCGGGCTTTTCTGCACGCGAATGCGCACAAAGACTTGTCTCCATGCGGATATAAAACGGTTTTTCAAACGTACCCACAAGCTGGCTTGCAGCAAAGATTGCATCAGCAACAGCCACCATGCTTTTGGGATCAGCGCGGACGTATCCGTCACGTTTCTCTGGCGCGGGGAAAAGCGGGGCAGCCCCCGAAAGATCAAGAATAATATCACATTGCGACAGAGCACCATCCCGCGCGGGGGTCATCGCAGGTGTGCCGCGGCCGCCCGAAACACTTTGTTGAAAATCATTAATGCGGACTTCAAATCGCCCGAGTGTTCCAGTCGCTTGGTGCAAATTTCCAACGACGGTATCGTAATTGGGCGACGGAATAACCTCCGTGCCCGGAGCCAGCAAAACAGTGACAGATAGTGCCTCTCCAAGCTTTTCAGCGGCCGACAGAACAACATCTGCAGCCCCAACAATCATGCAGGTGCCTTCGCTGATAATATCAAAGGACTTTTGCGCAGGTGGGTTCAAAGCAGCATCAGCGATCAAAGCGGCCATCTTTGGCGTGGTGTCTGCTGCATCATCTGTCCATCCAGCACGGTCGCGAATGTCGACAAAATCAGGCGCGCTGGCGTCCATATCTTCGGCAAGCGAAGCGAAGCGATGTGCTTCTTGCTGGCAAGCAATGACGACATCGCCCTCAGCAATCGCCTTGGCCGCGATGTCGATCTGATCGGTGCAAAGGCTTGTAAAACAGGTGCGACATCCAAGCCCGGTCGCTTTTTCTAAAGCAGCAGCATCGACTTTCTGAGATCCGAGACAATCACACACCAATAATGTTTTCGACATGGTTTTCCTCGATTTTCATGAACTTAGGTCGCGACTTAGCTAGGCAGGAAAATCCGGCACAGTAAACCCGAATTCCTACCCGAGACTGACTTTAGCGGCTGCATATGGTTACTGCAGGGACAATTTGTCGCCCAATTATCAGGCCGGTTTGGCCCTCGATTTCCTGTTCAGTATGGGGCTAGGGCAATGCCGCAACGCAGAATGATATTGGCTTCTCTTTCAGAACTAAATTGTTTCTTTGCGTTTCGCTTATACTAGTCCATGCTGTTTGAAAGAATCTGCCACCAACGGAGTACCACTTGAAGTTCGAATACCCAGACTCTCAGACGTTGCCACTTGGCGTTGTCGTCAAGCGTTCAATTGGTGTGACGAGATGGGCAAAGTATGCTTGGAAAGCGACAGACGTGTTACCGGGCGCCGGACCTGCCGATTGGAAAGTGCTGCGAACCGATGGTGATGTGACCGAATTTCACGCGGCGACACTCCCTTTGACACTCTATGTTTCGGACGCCGAAGCATACGCGCACGAACTTCAGGCGCGGATACCTTCGGTTTACGCAGTTCTACGGCCCGGCGATGTAAACGCCGATGTGCCATGGACCGTCGCACTTGTGACCGCGTCCCCCTACGAGGCGCAGGATTATTGCGATTCCGCTGAAGAACTGGTTGAGAAAATTCCAATGTCAGACGGGCTTGGTGCATGGGTCACTGCGTTTGTTGAAAAGCATTACGAAGAAGAGGCATTTGTAAAACGCCGCCGGAAAAACGCCCGTGTTGACCAAAGCCAAGATGGCATTGGCGATCCGCGTATCCGCCAAGTGAGCGACGTCTACCGCGCGCCGCGCCGCAAAGAGGTGCCAAATTGAGCGATATGATGTCATCATGGTCGCGCCGTCGGGCCGCTGTCGCTGCTGAATCCGAAGAAGCAGACGTCGCCGCGCAAGAAGCCGCACATGCGCTTGAGCAAGAAGCGTTGGCAGAAAAAACTGACGAAGAGATACTTCAAGAGCTTGGCTTGCCAGATCCAGACAGCTTGGGACTTGGTGATGATTTTAAGGCGTTCATGTCCAAATCCGTGCCGCAACATCTGCGCAAACGCGCGCTGCGCAAACTGTGGCGCAGCAATCCCGTGTTGGCCTGCGTTGACGGGCTGAATGATTACGACGACGATTACTTGGCCCAAAGCCTTGGCCAAGGTGTGATCAAAACCTCTTATCAGGTTGGCAAAGGCATGTTGGCGCACCTGTTAGAAGTTGAGCGCCTCAAGAATGCTGACCCAGAAACTGCGACGCTTGAGGTCGCGGTTGATGAGGAAGTTGTTGAAATCGCCGCCGAAACATTGAATGAATGTGGTGACGTGGCCGATGACGTCCACGTAGTTGATGAAGAACCAGCACCAAGCGCGCCCCGCCGGATGCAGTTCCAGTTTGAGGACGACACCGCATGAATGTTGCCGCCGCCATCGCAGAAGTACCTCAAGAAGATCGGCTGCGCGCGGACCTTTACAACTACTTGGGTCTCATGCTTGCAGGTCCACCTGATCAACTGCTGTTGGATCAATCAGCCGATCTAAGTGGTGACGAAACGGACCTTGGGCAGGCGATCAATGGGCTGGCACGGGTTGCTAAGATCACAAAGCCAAAGGCCGTACGCACGGAATATAACGCCCTGTTCATCGGACTAGGCCGAGGCGAGCTTTTGCCATTTGCAAGCTACTACCTCACAGGGTTCTTAAACGAAAAGCCGCTAGCGAATTTACGCGCAACTATGGCCGATTTCGGCATGACGCGCGCGAACGACGTGTTCGAGCCGGAAGATAACATCGCTTCATTGATGGAAATGATGGCGGGCATGATCGTCGGTCGCTTTGGCCGCGTGGCAAGTGTGGCCGAGCAACAAACGTTCTTTAACGCGCATATTAGCACATGGGCGACACATTATTTCAACGACCTGCAAGGGGCCAAATCATCAATTCTGTACGCATCAATCGGTGCGGTCGGTTTGGCCTTCATGGAAATCGAAAAAGAAGCATTTCGCATGTCCGCAAGCTAGTGGACTTGCCATACAACCGGTGGGGATGCCCGCCAAAGAAGCAAAGGGAGACATCCTATGACCGATAAAAAAGCAGGCGCTAGCCGCCGTGACTTTCTGAAACTGGCGGGAACTGCTGCACCAGCAGCTATCGCCGTGGCGGCAGGCGGGGCAACACAAGCCGCAGCAGAGCCGGCAGATCTTTCATCACAGACGATGCAAGATACCGATCACACGCGCGCTTACTTCGAAAGCACTCGTTTCTAGGTTCGTTTCATGGCCGCCGTCACCGTTGAGGAGAATGATGACAGAGCGACCTAAAAGAGTTCATCCGGCAAGACCGGATAAGGGAGGAAGAAGATGCTGAGGAAAAAGACCAACGGGTACACACGCCGGTCCGGTCGTTCGCCAATCATGGTGAACAAAGGATCGAATGGCATTGATCGTCGTGGTTTCTTGCGCGGATCAGGTCTTGCGATCGGTGGCTTGGCCGCAATCGCAGCGACAGGTGGTTCAGTCACGCAAGCAACTGCGCAATCTGCAGCGACCCGCGCAATCGAGACAATCAAATCAGTCTGCACACACTGTTCTGTAGGCTGTACAGTCATCGCCGAAGTCGACAATGGCGTCTGGACGGGTCAAGAACCCGGCTGGGACAGCCCGTTCAACTTGGGTGCACATTGCGCCAAAGGTTCAGCGGTGCGCGAGCACGCTCACGGCGAGCGTCGCCTAAAGTACCCGATGAAAAAAGAGAACGGTGAATGGGTTCGCATCTCTTGGGAAACCGCGATCAACGAGATCGGCGACGGCATGACGAAAATCCGCGAAGAAAGCGGGCCCGATTCTGTCTATTGGCTTGGTTCTGCCAAGCACAACAACGAACAAGCCTATCTGTTCCGCAAGTTTGCTGCCTATTGGGGCACCAACAACGTCGATCACCAAGCGCGGATTTGTCACTCGACGACTGTTGCTGGTGTGGCGAACACATGGGGCTACGGCGCCATGACGAACAGCTACAACGACATTCATAACTCCAAGGCGATCTTTCTGATCGGTGGCAACCCAGCCGAGGCACATCCAGTGTCGCTGCTGCACATGCTCAAAGCCAAAGAGCAAAACAACGCGCCTTTGATCGTTTGTGACCCTCGTTTCACGCGGACTGCAGCACACGCTGACGAATATGTCCGTTTCCGGCCCGGCAGCGACGTTGCTCTGGTTTGGGGTATCTTGTGGCACATCTTTGAAAACGACTGGCAAGACAAAGAATTCATCCGGACACGTGTTTGGGGAATGGACCAGATCGAGACCGAAGTAGCGCGCTGGACGCCCGAAGAAGTTGAACGCGTTACTGGCGCACCCGGCAGCCAGCTGGAACGTGTCGCTAGGACCCTTGCAAACAACCGCCCCGGCACTGTGATCTGGTGCATGGGTGGCACGCAACATACCAACGGTAACAACAACACCCGTGCGTATTGCATCCTTCAATTGGCCCTTGGCAACATGGGCACCGCAGGTGGTGGTACTAACATTTTCCGCGGCCACGACAACGTACAGGGTGCCACTGACCTTGGCGTTCTTGCTGATACGCTGCCTGGTTACTACGGACTGTCAGCAGGTTCATGGGCACATTGGGCCCGTGTTTGGGAAGAAGACCTTGATTGGCTCAAGGGTCGGTTCTCAACTGCAACGGTGGGCGATACCGCAATGATGAACCTGACAGGTATTCCTGTCAGTCGCTGGATTGACGGCGTGCTCGAAGAAGCGGCGGATATCGATCAACCCGATAACGTGCGCGCCATGGTGCTTTGGGGCCATGCGCCAAACAGCCAAACGCGTCAGAAGGAAATGAAAACGGCAATGGAAAAGCTCGACATGCTTGTCGTTGTTGACCCATATCCGACTGTGACGGCTGTCCTGCAAGACCGCCAAGACGGTGTTTATCTGCTGCCCGCATGTACGCAGTTTGAAACACGCGGCTCTGTGACAGCTTCCAACCGGTCGCTGCAGTGGCGTGACAAAGTGGTTGAACCACTGTTTGAATCCCTGCCCGATCATACGATCCTGGCGATGTTCTCGGAGAAATTCGGCTTCCACGACAAGATCTTCCGCAATATCGCGATTGATGAAGGCGGCGAGCCGAACGTCGAAGACATTACCCGCGAGTTTAACCGCGGCATGTGGACGATTGGCTATACCGGCCAAAGCCCAGAGCGCATGAAGCTGCACATGGCCAACCAGCACACATTTGACCGTACAACCTTGCGGGCTGTTGGTGGTCCAGCAGATGGGGACTTTTACGGGATGCCGTGGCCTTGCTGGGGCACACCCGAGATGAACCACCCCGGTACTGCGAACCTTTATGACATGTCGATGCCCGTCGCCGAAGGTGGCCTAACATTCCGCGCCCGCTTTGGTGTGGAACGTGACGGCGACAACCTTTTGGCCGAAGGGGTATTTACCCCCGGTTCCGAAATCGAGGATGGCTATCCAGAGTTCACCATGCAGATGCTAATGGATCTTGGATGGGACGGTGATCTGACGGCTGATGAACGTGCCGCTATCGATGCGGTCGCAGGCCCGAACACCAACTGGAAAACTGACCTGTCAGGTGGCATCCAGAGGGTTGCAATCAAACACGGTTGCGCACCATTCGGAAACGCCAAGGCGCGTGCAGTGGTTTGGACCTTCCCTGACCCTGTGCCAACGCACCGTGAACCGCTCTATTCAAACCGGCGGGATCTGGTTGCGGATTATCCGACCTACGAAGACAAGAAGTTCTGGCGCGTCCCGACACTATACGCATCAATCCAGGAACAGGACTTTTCGCAGGAGTATCCGATTATCCTGACGTCAGGCCGACTGGTTGAATACGAAGGTGGTGGCGATGAAACCCGCTCGAACCCATGGCTTGCGGAATTGCAGCAAGACATGTTCGTAGAAATCAACACACGTGACGCCAACAACTTGGGTGTCCGTGATGGCGCACAGGTCTGGGTCGAAGGCCCCGAAGGCGGCAAGGTCAAGGTTATGGCCATGGTCACCGAACGGGTCGGCGAAGGCGTTGCATTCATGCCGTTCCACTTTGGTGGACACCTGGAAGGTGTTGATCTAAGGGATAAATATCCAGAAGGGGCCGATCCGTTTGTATTGGGTGAATCCTCCAACACAGCACAAACATACGGCTATGACAGCGTAACCCAGATGCAAGAGACCAAAGCGACTCTTTGCAAAATCTGGACAGCATAAGGGAGAAGTAGAATGGCTAGAGCAAAATTTCTCGTTGATGCTGAACGCTGCATCGAATGCAATGCCTGCGTAACAGCGTGTAAGAACGAGCACGAAGTGCCTTGGGGTATCAATCGCCGTAAGGTCGTTACCATCAACGATGGTTCACCAGGAGAGCGGTCAATCTCGGTCGCGTGTATGCACTGTTCTGACGCACCTTGCATGGCCGTGTGTCCGGTAGATTGTTTTTACCAGACAGCGGACGGCGTTGTGCTGCACTCAAAAGACCTCTGCATCGGGTGCGGTTACTGCTTCTACGCATGTCCGTTCGGTGCGCCACAGTTCCCACAAGCGGGCAACTTTGGATCGCGCGGCAAGATGGACAAATGTACCTTCTGTGCCGGTGGCCCTGAAGAAAACAACTCAAGCGCTGAGTTCGCCAAGTACGGACGCAACCGGATCGCAGAAGGCAAATTGCCAATCTGCGCCGAGATGTGTGCTACAAAGGCTTTGCTGGCCGGTGACGGGGACACAGTTTCCGACATCTACCGCGAACGCGTTGTGGCCCGTGGCTTTGGTTCGGGTGCTTGGGGTTGGGGTACTGCCTACAGCCAAAAAGGCGGCTAATCGCCCCTTTTGCAATGCATGAAAAGGGGCGGCCTTTAAAGGGCCGCCCTTCTTTGATCTGACAGTGAGGACTGATCGATGCTCCGTCTTATGACCCTTATTGCTTTGCTGTGGACCCTTGCCGTGCCTGTCACGGCTCAAGAGGCTACAGACCCGTCGCGTGCAGCCACTGGTGGGGCGCAAACACTCGAAGATATCCTGCGCCGGCAAGAAGGTCAGGTCATCGACGACAGTTTTCGCAGTGATGTCACGGGAAACCCTGATCTCGCTGCTCCAATAACAGAGCAATTAGGCACTTTAGGCGGCGCATCCGATCCAGATCTTTGGCGCGCGTTCCGCTATAGCTCTGCTGATATCAGCACCCAAGACCGCGGCCCTGCCACGACGACCTTGATACAAGACGGCGGCATGTGGTGGCTCTTGTTTCGCGAAGGGCCATTGCTCAAAATGGCAGCCTATCTGCTTGGTGGGACAATCCTTGCACTGGCGCTCTTTTACCTGATCCGCGGGCGTATCAAGATTGACGGCAAGAAAACTGGCCGAACGATCACCCGCTTCAAAGCGTTTGAACGTTT
>NZ_JAFMHR010000062.1 GCF_017854415.1 Yoonia sp.
TGGTGGGCAATCATTGTGCGCGATACGGACAGCGTGATCGGCGCCGCTTGCGTGCAAAACGTTGCAAACAAGGCAGGTGCAGAACTAGAGATCGGTTGGCGCCTAGCAACAGCATCTACCGGGCACGGATATGCCACCGAAGCTGGCAAAGCCGCCTCAGACTATGCTTTTGACGTCATCAGTGCCGCGAAGGTTATCGCAGTCGCTGATCCAAAGAACATTGCTTCGCACCGCGTGATGGAACGCGTGGGCATGACCTTTCGCGGGATCGAAACCCACTACGACGAATCCTGCACGACGTATGTCATGCAAAAACCGGACCGTGACGGGTAGCAAATGTGCATCTTCCGCCACCTCTGATTTCGCGCTAGCGTAATCGAAATAAACGCACGAGGCACCATGACCGTTCTTTCCCAAATCACCGAAGTTATCGGCGCGCAGCATGTGTTGACAGGCAGCGATGCAGCCCCTTATGGCAAAGACTGGACAGGCGCTTATACCTCAATCCCGCTTGCAGTGTTACGCCCCGCGAATACGGCAGAGGTCGCAGCGATCCTTAAGATTGCAAATGCAACCAAGACCCCCGTTGTGCCCGCTTCGGGCCGCACTGGTTTGACAGGGGCGACACTGGCCCAAGACGCATTGATGCTATCGGTCGAGCGGCTGAATGAAATCACAGAGCTTAACACAGTAGCGCGCACCGCAACGCTCGGCGCAGGAGTGATCCTGTCTACCCTTCACGACGCCGCAGAAGCGCATGATCTGATCTTCCCGCTCACACTGGGGGCACGCGGCTCTGCCATGATCGGCGGCTTGCTGTCCACGAACGCGGGTGGCTCCAACGTCGTGCGCTATGGCAGCACACGCGGCTTGTGCCTTGGGCTAGAGGTAGTCATGGCCGATGGCCGCATCATGAATTTGATGAGCGCCCTGCACAAAGACAATTCCGGCCTTGATCTGCGCAATCTAGTCATCGGGGCCGAAGGCACATTGGGGATCATCACTGCAGCAGTTCTAAAACTGCGCCCGAAACCACAAGCCTATGCAACCGCTATGGTCGCTGTGCCGTCGCTGGCGGATGCATTGACGCTTCTGCACCGACTGCAAGATGAAACAGGCGGCGGGGTTGAGGCGTTCGAGTACATGCCGCGCAGCTACATCGACAAGCACCGCCAGTTGTTCACCGACAGCCAACCCCCGTTTGATACCGAATATGACGTGAACATCATGATCGAAGTCGCCGCTACAATGGCCCGTGATGCGTTGCCTAACGCTGATGGCAGCATGCCTGTTGTCAGTGCGCTAGAAGAAACACTTGGGCAGATGCTGGAAGAGGGCACCGTTTTGGATGCGGTGATCGCCCAAAACGAATCGCAGCGCCGCGCCATTTGGAAACGCCGCGAAGATGCAGGCGAAGTCGCCTTTTTCGGCGGCGTGTTCGTGAATACGGACGTGGCGCTGCCGCTTGATAAAATCGCCACATTCGAGGAAATGCTCACCCCGCGCATCAAAGCGATAGACCCAGACGCCAGCGAAGTCATCGTGGCGCATCTGGGCGACGGTAACATCCATCACACCAGCTATATCAGCCGTAATGATCCTGCCGTCATGGACGCGTTGGTCGAAGCGGTTGAAGATGTGGTGCAAGAACTTGGCGGGTCATTCAGTGCAGAACACGGGATCGGTGTGTCAAAGCTGGAAACCATGAAGCGTCGCAAAGATCCGGTCGCATTGGACGCAATGCGCGCGATCAAGGAGGCACTTGATCCCAACAACATCCTGAACCCGGGCAAAGTCATCCCTGACCGCTAGAATCAGAAAAAGTCTGGTCCGGCCTGCGCGAGCAGCTTGGCTGCCATCGCGCGGCCCATTTCCGGTCCGTCTTCGATCGCGCCGCTGACGTCATCGTTGTAGACTTCGGTGCCATCGGTCCGCAGGATTTCGCCCCGCAGACGCATGTTGCCACCATCCAGTTCTGCCAAACTGCCGATAGGGGTTTCGCATGACCCGTCCAGATGCGCCAAGAACGTGCGCTCTGCCGCCAAACGCTGCCCCGTTGGACCGTCATGGATCGCCTCGAGCATTGCAGCAGCACGGCTGTCATCGCCGCGCCGTTCAATGCCAATCGCACCTTGAGCGACCGCAGGCAGCATATCTTCTGGGGCCACGGCAGTGCGCGGCACATCATTCATGCCCAAACGGTTCAGGCCAGCCATGGCCAGAAACGTCGCTTCGGCCACACCATCACCCAACTTTTTCAGGCGTGTCTGCACGTTCCCGCGGAATTCAACAATGTTCAGATCAGGACGCTTTGCGAGTAATTGCGAGCGGCGGCGCAGCGACGATGTGCCGACTGTTGCGCCCTGTGCCAGATCATCCAGACTTTTGGCATGCAGCGAAACAAACGCATCGCGCACGTCTTCACGCGGCAAATATGTGTTCAAAAGCAACCCGCCGGGTTGATCGACAGGCATGTCTTTCATTGAATGCACGGCGATGTCGATTGACCCATCCAGCAGGGCCTCTTCGATCTCGCGGGTGAACAGGCCTTTGCCGCCGATCTCTTTCAATGGTCGGTCCTGAATGGCATCACCCATGACCTTGATCACACAAATCGCAAACGCGTCTTCCGGCAAATCAAACGCCGCCATCAGGCGCGAGCGTGTTTCATGCGCCTGCGCAAGTGCAAGCGGAGAACCACGGGTTCCGATGTTGAATGGTGAGGCGGGTGTTGGCATCAAAACTGTCATGGATAGAGTGTTAAACGTGTCAACCTAGCCTGACAACTCCCTTGACATCATCTTCTGCAATTGGGACCACTGGGGCGATAAAAAAGGACACCTTATGGCGCAGCAAAAAACCATTCTTCGGGCTCTCGCGGGCGAAACTTTACCGACGCCACCGATTTGGATGATGCGTCAGGCAGGGCGGTATTTACCTGAATACAAAGCCACTCGCGCGCAGGCAGGTGATTTCCTGTCTCTGTGCTATAACCCCGAGCTGGCGGCAGAAGTAACTTTGCAGCCAATCCGTCGCTATGGCTTTGATGCAGCGATTCTTTTTGCTGACATTTTGTTGCTGCCCCAAGCATTGGGCGCAGACCTTTGGTTTGTAACTGGCGAAGGCCCACGTTTGTCGACGATCACAACCGCAGATGAGTTGGCGCAGTTGAAGCCGCTTGATGCCATCCACGACACGCTGAACCCGATTTACGAGACTGTGAAAATCCTATCACGCGAATTGCCCAAAGAGACCACGTTGATCGGTTTTGCTGGTTCTCCATGGACAGTTGCAACTTATATGATCGCAGGCCAAGGCACGCCGGATCAAGCGCCAGCGCACGCGCTTAAGGCCGAAAACCGCCCTGTGTTCGAAGGAATTATCAACCGGATCACCGAAGGCACAATCGAGTATCTATCCATGCAAATCCAAGCAGGTGCCGAATGCGTTAAGCTGTTCGATAGCTGGGCAGGATCGTTGCAAGATGACGACTTTATTGAATTCTCGGTGAAACCAATGCAACGCATTACAGCCGCGCTTAAGAAAAAGCACCCTGATGTTCCGATCATCGCCTTCCCGCGTGGCGCTGGCAAACGCAACATCGGCATGCATGCGGCGATTGGTGCTGATTGTATCGCGCTTGATGATGGTGTTGATGCGGTTTGGGCGGCTGAGAACGTGCAAAAAGATGGCTGTGTACAGGGCAACCTCAAGTCGTCCCATATGGTCACGGGCGGCGATACGCTGGTGTCCGAGACGCGGCGCATCTGCAAGGCGTTCTCAAAGGGCCCGCATATCTTCAACCTTGGCCACGGCATTACACCAGATGCGAACCCTGACAATGTGCAGTTGATGATCGATACGGTACGCGGGGCGTAGATTTTACCGCAAATTAGCGTAGGCTCCGTTCAATGAAAGGGGCCTACATTTGCGCATACCGCTGACATTCCGGTTGGTTTTCTATAGTTTTCGAGCGATCGTGAGCGCGAGCCTTATTCTATTTTGCGCATGGCTGGTCTTTGTCCCTGCGAACGCAAAAGAGCTGGCAGCATTGGGCGCTCAGCCGGAAACGTCCTATCCACCCGGCCTGCGTCCCATGCGTGCGGCAAAGGCTATCGTCGCCGTGGCCCCGTCCTATACATACACACTGGCCGCACGTGTCATTGGACCGCAGACCCCGGCCATCGCAATACGGTTTATGATGACCCAAATGGCAGCGGGTCGGGTTTTTCCAAGGTCTTTTGAGGGGGAAACAGCCCAGTCAGAGCCTGAACAGCCAACAATCGTCCAGACGAACACGCGCAAGAGCAGCGACCGCGATATCGCGGGGCCACGGTTCATCAAGGTTGACTAGGTCAGACCCATTTTGCCAGCGGCGGAAGGCTCATCAACACTGCATTCGCGTCGTGACCCGTTGTTAGACCAAACTTGGTGCCACGGTCATAGACAAGGTTGTACTCCGCATAAAGGCCGCGATGAATGAGTTGCGTGTCCTTATCCGCATCGTTCCAAGGCATGTTGCGGCGCTTTTCTACAAGCGGCACATAGGCAGGCAAGAACGCGCGGCCGATATCTTGGGTCAATTCGAAATCCTTGCACCAATCACCCGTGCAATAGTCATCCATAAAGATGCCGCCTACGCCGCGCGCACGGTTGCGGTGCGGGATATAGAAATACTCGTCCGCCCACGCCTTTAGCTTTGGATAATGATCTTCCCCATGCGGATCGAGATGGGCCTTTTGGGTCGCGTGAAAATGCGCCGTGTCTTCGGCATATTCAATGCAGGGGTTCAAATCCGACCCACCGCCAAACCACCAAGCATGAGGGGTCCAGAACATGCGGGTGTTCATATGCACCGCAGGCGCATGCGGGTTTTGCATATGCGCCACCAATGAAATGCCAGAGGCCCAAAACCGCGGATCTTCGGCCATTCCGGGGACACCGCGCGCAGCCATCGCTTTTTGGGCCGCATCGCCCAACTGGCCATAAACGGTCGAGATATTGACGCCGACTTTTTCAAACACGCGACCACCGCGCATCACCGACATCACACCACCGCCCGCATCAGAGCCATCGTCAGATGTGCGTGTTGTTTCGCTTACTTCAAACCGTCCGGCAGGTCCGTCACCAGCTTGGCTATCTTCTAAACCTTCGAATGCTGCTACGATATCGTCGCGCAGGGTCCGAAACCATGCTGATGCTGTGTTCTTTTCCGCCTCAAAACCGTCTGACATGCGTCGTCCTTATCCGTTGATATTGTATATCACTGCATATTCACTTTTATGCACCTTAATGATCGTTTTACGATGATCCAGATCAAATCCGGAGAACAGCCATGCGTACCGCCTTTATGATACTTCCGCTCGTAGCTTTGGCTGCCTGTGCGACCCCCCGCGAGCAATGCATCAACGAAGTCAGCCGCGACACCCGCGTGCTTGGCGCCTTGATCAACCAAACCGAACGCAACATTTCGCGCGGCTACGCATTGGAACAACGCCAAGACGTGCGAACTGTGCGCGGGACATGCCGTGGACGCAACGAGGACGGAACCACTTTTATCTTCGCATGCGATGAAACCGATACTTTCAGCACCACTGTTCCTGTTGCCATTGACCTGAACGCCGAGCGCGCGAAGCTGGCGTCTTTGCAAGAACGGTTTGCGCAAACACAACCGGCCGCCAACCAAGCGATTGCGCAGTGTATTGCCATCTATCCAAGCTGATTAATGTGCGGAAACAGCAGCCGGATCGATCAAGGTTCGGCCTCCGTCAACCGTGATAATCTGGCCTGTTACAAATGCAGACGCATCAGAGGCCAGATATTGCACCGCATCTGAAACCTCACCGGGGCTGGCGATCCGGTGAAGCGGCGTATTGTCTACGATCGCTTCGCGCACTTCGTCATGATCTTTGAGCGAACCTTTGAGGCTCGCACTCATCACGCTCCCAAATGCAACAGCGTTGATACGAATACCGTGGGGCGCCAGTGCGACAGCCATAGAACGGGTCATTTGATCCAACGCCGCAGAGCTAACAGAGTAAGCCATCAAATCGGGATGTGTCCGCCGCGCTGCGATTGAACTGATGTTCACAATCGAACCCACACTACCGCCGGTTTCGCCGTCAGCTTGTTTGATCATCCGGCGCGCAACAGCTTGGCTGACACGCATCGCGGTGAGAGTGTTTTGCTGCAGCAATTCCTCAACAGAGTTGTCTTCGGGATCAAGCGGATCTGTTGTCATCACCTGACGAGACGCATTAACCAAGATATCCACCCGCTCAAACGCATCGATCGTTGCCGATAGCAGATTGGCAATCGTCAGCTTTTTGCGCAAATCACCTGCAAAAATACGCACATGTTCTTCTTTGTCCGCGTCGTCACCCATTTGGTAAACCAGCTCTTTTTCGTCCATATCGGCAAACACGACATTTGCGCCCATTTCCACAAAGTGACGCCCGATTGCAAGGCCAACGCCGTTTGCGGCGCCCGTGACAATCGCAGTCTTTCCAGCAATCGAAAATGACATAGAGACTTCCTTAGACTTTGCGGTTCGGTCGGCTTGCGTGGATCAGCTTGAACGCACCATTGCCGCCGATTGTGTCGACATTACGGAAACTCTCGGCCAGGGCGTCTTCATAGGGCAAATGGCGGTTCGCAACCATCCAGAGTTTGCCATGCGGCACCAGTTTACGGGCCGCCGCCTGAATGAACGTCCGCCCCAGCGATGGATCAGAGGCCCTACCTGCATGAAAAGGCGGGTTCATGACAATCCCGTCGTAAGATGGACCATCAAGCGCCGTAGCGTCCGCCCACTGAAATGTGACGCGTGGATCGGTGACATTCAGACGCGCGCACTTCAGTGACAGCGCCTCTGCCTCGATCAGGTCAAGTGATGTGACACCTGCACGGGCCAGCACAGGCGCAGCCAGATAGCCCCACCCAGCGCCAAAATCTGCCATGCGGGCTGGCAGCTTGGGTGGCAGCGCGTCAGCTAAAAGCGCAGAACCTGCATCAATCGCCCCATCCGAGAAAACACCGGCAGTGGTGAAATACCCATGTGGGCCTTTAGCGGGTTCAGGTGCGGCCCAGCTTGCAAAGGCGTCAGTGGTTGCAAACCAGAAAATTCGTCCATGTGCTTTGGTAATAGACGGCAGATTACCCAGTTCTTTGCGGCATGCTTTGAACAGGCTATCGACACCATCCGTTTTTTGCCCATCGACGATCACCAGATCAGCATGTTTGCATGCCTCGGCCACCATCGCGCGGGCAAGTGCCTTGGCGCGGGGCACGACGACGATCGCAACTGCAGTTTTGGTCAAATCTTGGGACGTGGGAAAACCAGCCCCCTGCCATGCCGTAACATCGGGGTAAAACCCATGAACGATCTGAACGGCATCACGCGGCAAAGGTTCAACGTCATAGGTCGCATCGGGCCGCATCAGGGCAACGCGTCCTTCGGGCAAGATCAGCAAACCATCCGTGATGGCAGTGGAAAGGCGGGATTGGGCCATCAGATAACGAACAGCGGCGGACCGCTATTCTTTCTCCATGGTGCATTGCAAAGGATGCTGGTGGCGCTGCGCGAAATCCATCACCTGTGCTACTTTTGTCTCAGCGATTTCGTGGCTGAACACACCAACCACCGCGAGGCCTTTTTTGTGAACAGTCAACATCAGCTCGAAAGCCTGACCATGCGTCAGCCCAAAAAATCGTTCCAAAACATGTACGACAAATTCCATCGGCGTAAAATCATCGTTTAAAATCATGACCTTATACATAGGTGGTCGTTTTGTAACAGGCTTCGTCTCTAGGACCACGCCGACGTCACCGTCGTCGTCGCCTTTTTTGTCAGCCATCATGTAGAACTCTGCGAGCATCGATCTGCCTTATGTCGTTGGCGTTATATATAAGGCACACACCGCCTAAGAAAACCCCCATGATTCACAAAGAAAATAACCTGCATAACGCCCTGAATCGGCTATCTTGTAGGGCACCCAAGCACAACCGCAAGATATGGCATATCTTCACGATGATCGCCGCAAAAGTCTTTGAAATTAGGGTATTTTCTGAAAACCAGAGTTGTGCTAGCGTTTACAAATAATAATAAGACCACCGGAAAAATCCGGGGTCATTGAGGCAGTAAAAAGCGAGGCAAGCGACGTGACAAGTCGTCTGGGACAGTGGGCCCTTCACGGGCTATTTACGTGTATTTTGACGGTATCGGTCATGCTGGCACCTTTGGGTGCATTAGCAGCCCCCTATGCCGCAATGGTGATGGATGCGCGCACCGGAGAGGTCTTGCATTCACGCAACGCCGACACCCGATTGCATCCTGCATCACTTACCAAAATGATGACCCTTTATGTGGCTTTTCAAGCAATCGAACGGGGCGAGATCACTCTCGACACGCCCGTCCAGATTAGCCGCAATGCCGCTTCAGAGCCACCATCAAAGCTGGGTCTGCGCGCAGGTCAGACGATTGCATTTCGCTTTCTTTTGCGTGCAGCGGCAGTCAAATCCGCCAATGATGCCGCCACTGCGATTGGTGAAGCAATTTCCGGTTCCGAAGAGGCATTCGCGACCCGCATGAACCGCACAGCCAGCGCAATGGGAATGAGCAACACAACATTCCGCAACGCGCACGGCTTGACACAGTCCGGTCATATGTCAACCGCACGTGATATGTCCGTTCTTGGTCGCCATGTGATCTATGACTTTCCTCAGTATTATAACCTCTTTTCGCGCCGCTCTGCCAACGCAGGTGTCGCGACGGTGCGCCACACCAATCGTCGCTGGCTTGACAGCTATGACGGTGGTGACGGCATCAAGACAGGCTACACGCGGGCGGCAGGGTTCAACCTTGTGGCTTCTGCGCAGCGCGGCCAAGAGCGTGTGATTGCAACCGTCTTTGGTGGCTCCTCTACCGCAGCACGAAACGCACGGATCACCGAATTGATGGATATGGGCTTTAACCGTGCCCCATCACGCGCCACGATCAGCCCTCCACGCCCGCCAGCCGCGATGCTGACGGGGACTGTGACCACCGGCAACCCAGGTAAAACGATCCGCGTTAGCGGCATCGTGGCCACAAGCTTGCGACCTGTCGCACGCCCAACTGCAACCACGACCCCAGCCCCCGACGTCGTGGTTGCAGCACTCAATCCAGATATCCTCAACACTGTTGTTGCAGAAGCTATCGACGCAGCCGTAACCGAAGCACTTGCGTCAGTTCTTGCGGAACCGCCCCAAGAGACACAAGTTGCGGCCCAAGGAGCGGTTCCTGCCGTCATGCCAATTGCGCGACCGTCGACCGAAGCCACGGTCATCGCGGAAACCACCCCCGAACCAGAGACAATTGCCGCTGCCGGACCAGAAGTCGTCACCCGCATTTCGACCTCTGGCGGGCGTCATTGGGGCGTCAACGTGGGCCGTTACAACACCCGCTACAACGCAGAACGGGTGTTGCTAAAGGTAGCCTTGAACGAGATGACAGCGCTTGATGGTGCTTTGCGTCGTGTGACCCAACGCTCTGGCGGGTTTGACGCGAATTTCATGGGGCTGACCCGTGAAGGCGCAGATCTGGCCTGTCGTCGCCTGCAGGCGCGCGGAACAATGTGCTTTATGATCGGATCAGAGGGTTAACCCTTAAGCGACATCAGCCGCAAATGCCGCAGCCATCAGCGCACGGGTATAGTCGGTTTTCGGCGCGTCAAAAATGTCGCTCGCATCGCCGGCTTCGACGACGTCGCCCTGTTTCATGACCATGACTTTGTGCGATAGCGCGCGCACCACTTTCAGGTCATGACTGATGAACAAATAGGCTAGCGCATATTTCTGCTGTAAATCGCGCAACAACTGCACAATCTGCACCTGTACGGTCATATCAAGCGCTGATGTCGGCTCATCCAAAATCAACAATTTAGGTTGCAGAATCATCGCGCGCGCAATTGCGACGCGCTGGCGTTGGCCACCGGAAAATTCATGCGGGTAGCGGTCCATAAGTGCCGGATCAAGCCCGACCTCGCCCATTATTGCGGCCACCATATCGCGCCTGTTACGACCCGGTTCAACCCCGTGCACGCCGAGGCCTTCTGCAATGATCTCTGCCACAGTCATGCGCGGGCTAAGCGATCCGTAGGGGTCTTGGAACACGATCTGCATTTCACTGCGCAGCGGGCGCATCTGCCGTGGGTTCAGGTCATGAATGTCGCGGCCTTGGAACACGATCCGCCCTTCCGAACGGATAAGCCGCATGACGGCCAAGGCAAGCGTCGTTTTGCCCGATCCGCTTTCGCCAACCACGCCCAATGTTTCGCCCGCCCGCACGCTAAGCGTCGCTGCATTGACCGCTTTTACGTGCCCAACCGTTCGTTTCAGCAAACCGCGTTGGATTGGAAACCAAATCTTTGCGCTGTCTGTTTCCAACACAACCGGCGCATCGGCAGGCACAGGCGCAGGCACACCAGTTGATTCTGCGGCAAGCAGCGTTTGGGTATAAGGATGCTGCGGATTGGCAAAAAGTTCGGCTGTTTCACCCGTCTCGACGATCTCGCCGTCCTTCATCACGCATACGCGGTCCGCGATTTTGCGGACAATCGTCAAGTCATGCGTAATGAACAACATCGACATGCCCGCATCACGTTTGAGGTCCGCAAGCAGGTCAAGGATTTGCGCTTGAATGGTGACATCAAGGGCCGTTGTGGGTTCGTCTGCGATCAACAGCTCTGGCCCGTTTGCAAGCGCCATAGCGATCATCACGCGCTGCCGTTGCCCACCAGATAGCTGATGCGGGTACGATCCAATGCGGCTTTCTGCGTCACGGATACCCACCCGTTCCAGCAATTCAATCACCCGAGCGCGCACCGCAGGGCCGCGCAAGCCTTGGTGCAGTTCGATGCTTTCAGCCAACTGCTTTTCAATAGTGTGTAGCGGGTTGAGTGAGGTCATCGGCTCTTGGAAAATAAAGCTGATGTCGTTGCCGCGAACGCGGCGCAATGCGGCATCGTCAGCGCCCACCATTTCGACGCCGTTATAAGTGATAGACCCGGCCATCACAGCACTATCGCCCAGCAATTGCACCGTGGACAATGCAGTCACTGATTTACCTGACCCGCTTTCGCCGACTATCGCGACAGTTTCGCCTTTGTGGACCTGAAATGACACGCCGCGCACGGCATGGGACACGCCCCCATCTTGGCGAAAGGCCACCCGCAGGTCGGTGACATCAAGGACGACTTCAGTCATTGATTGGCAGCCTTTGATTTGGCGGCATCCGCAAATGTCGCCTCGTCCACAGTCACATTGCCATCGGCAACAAACGTCTTGCGCGGATCAAACGCATCGCGGACGCCTTCAAAAACAAAGACCAACAGCGACAGCATGATCGCAAAGGTAAAGAACGCAGTGAAGCCCAGCCATGGTGCTTGCAGGTTCTGTTTGGCTTGCAATGTCATCTCGCCCAACGACGGGGCCGACGACGGCAAACCAAAGCCCAGAAAATCAAGCGACGCCAAGCCACCAATTGCACCGGTCACCAAGAACGGCAGCATCGTCACCGTGGCGACCATCGCGTTAGGCAACATGTGACGGAACATAATTGTGCGGTCGCGCACGCCCAGCGCTTTTGCCGCGCGCACGTATTCCAGATTGCGCGCGCGCAAAAACTCTGCCCTGACGACGCCCACCAAAGCGGGCCAACCGAACAAAACTGTCAGGAACACAAGAAGCCAGTAACTTCGCCCCAATATAGCGAAGACAATGATGATGACGTAGAGCGATGGCATTCCTGTCCAGATTTCAATAAACCGCTGGAATATCAGGTCGGTCCAACCGCCGAAATACCCCTGCACGGCACCCGCCATGATCCCGATAATGGACGCAGCTACAGTGACCGTCAGCGCAAAAGTTACCGAAAGCCGGAACCCGTAAATTACCCGTGCGAGAACATCGCGTTTGGTGTCATCGGTGCCCAGCCAATTTTCGTCGCTGGGCGGCGACGGAGCAACACCAGCGACATCGACGATTGTGTTGAAAGAATATGGAATGACCGGCCAAAGCATCCAACCGGCCTCAAAATCACCATCAAGGGTTTGGCCCGCGTCAACGGCAGCAATCAATTCTTCGGGCGTATCAAAACAATCTTGCAACCCGCCTGTAACGATCAGACAATCCACTTCAACTTCGCCATAGCCAGCCTCGGTTGGGAAATCCCCACCAAAATCCTGCTCTGAATAAAAGTTGAAGATCGGCATATGCAGTTCGCCGCGATAACTGACCACAATGGGTTTATCGTTGGCGATGAACTCGGCCATCAGTGAAAGTCCGAACAACACACCAAAGATCATCAACGACCAATAAGCACGCCTGTTGCGCTTGAAATTGCGCACGCGCCGCTGGTTCAGCGGGGATAGATACGGACGACGCGCCATCAGCCTCGGGCCTCGAAATCAATGCGCGGATCGATCAGGACATAGGTCAAATCCGTGAGGATGCCGACGACCAAACCAATCAACGAGAATGCAAACAATGTGCCGAATACGACCGGATAATCGCGGGCGACAGCGGCCTCGAAACCCAAACGACCTAAGCCATCAAGTGAAAATAGCGTTTCAATAATCAGCGATCCGCCAAAGAACACGCCGATGAACAGCGCAGGGAATCCCGAAATCACGATCAGCATCCCGTTGCGGAACACATGTCCATAAAGTACGCGGCTTTCAGACAATCCTTTGGCGCGGGCGGTCATGACATATTGCTTCTTTATCTCGTCCAGAAAGCTGTTCTTGGTCAGCAACGTCAGCGTCGCAAAAGCAGATATCGTCGAGGCCAGCACAGGCAGCGTGATGTGCCATAGATAATCAAGGACTTTACCAATCATGCTAAGGTCTTCGAAATTGGCAGAGGTCAAACCGCGTAGCGGAAACAGCCGCCAGTAAGATCCACCTGCGAACAGCACAATTAGCAAAATTGCGAACAAGAACCCCGGAATCGCATAGCCCACGATAATCGCACCAGAGGTCCAAGTATCGAACGGTGTGCCGTCGCGCACGGCTTTTTTGATGCCCAGCGGGATCGAGATCAAATAGGCAATCAACGTCGACCACAGGCCTAAGGTGATCGACACTGGCATCTTTTCTAGCACCAGATCAAACACGCTGATGGACCTGAAATAGCTTTCGCCAAAATCGAGGCGCATGTAGTTCCACATCATTGTCAGGAACCGTTCCAGCGGCGGCTTATCAAATCCGAACTCGCGTTCCAGATCAGCGATGAAATCCGCAGGCAAGCCGCGTCCGCCGATATAGTCGCTATCGCCGGTTTCGACCAATTCGCTACCACCACCAGAGATGCCTTCAAAGACATCGCCTCCACCCTCCATCTCGGCAAGGATCTGTTCGATCGGCCCGCCGGGGACAAATTGGGTGAGGGCAAAGTTGATGATCATGATGCCCAACAATGTGGGAATCACAAGCAGCAGTCGCCTTAGAATATATGCGCCCACTTAGTCTGCCCTACTGAAACGCGCCGACGGCACGTAAATTATCAGCAGCATCAGCATCGAACCACCAGTTGTCTATCGGTGACAACGCAAGCGGCGGCACCTCTTTAAAACGGTACATGTCGTAATATGCGACCGTATGAACACCTTTTTGCCATTGCGGAATCCAGAACCGTTCAGCGCGCAAAACACGGTCAAGCGCGCGCGTGCGGGTGGTCAGGTCTTCTAGTGTCTCTGCCTCGACAATCGTGCGGATCAAGCGATCAGCGGCGGGCATCTTAAAACGCATCGGATTGCGCGAACTGTCTTCAGCGGCTTCTGATCCGAAAAATTGGGCGAGCCCCTGACCTGGTTCATAACCCTGCCCAAGTGACGCATTCACAATGTCAAAGGTGCCAGCGCGGCGACGTTCGATGTATTGGGCGGTATCGACCCGCTCTAACTCTGCGTCCACGCCCAGACGTTTCAGGTTTTCAACGATGGGGTTGATGATGCGGTCAAACTGCGGCGAACGTTCAAGAAAGGTCACAGACAGCACTTCGCCATCTTTGCGGCGCAATCCATCATCGCCTGCAACCCAACCTGCCTGATCCAAGAGGGCAGAAGCGGCGCGCAGATTTGCGCGGTCCAACGGGCGTTCTGACGTGGATGATACGGGCGGGATCGTCGCCACTGCCGTCAAGATGGATGCATCAAGCAGCCCTTCGTCGACCAATGGCTGCAGGATCACCAGTTCATCGGCCGAGGGCGCACCGACTGCTTTGAGGTCAGAGTTGTCCCAAAACGATTCAGGACGCTCGTACAGTCCATAAAACAGTGTTTCGTTCATCCATTCAAAGTTGACCATCAACGTCAGGGCTTCGCGCACCAACGGGTCTTGGAATTTTTCCACGTTCAGATTGAAGACAAAACCTTGGCCAGTGCCGATGGACCCATTGGGCAATTCTTCGACATTCACCCAACCTTGTTCGCGCGCGGGGAAATCATAGCCAGTCGCCCATTGCAGCGAACTGTTTTCGTCGCGAAAGGTGTACACGCCAGATTTGAAACCTTCGAACGCAGCACTGCTGTCGGCGAAGTACTCGACGCGAATCGTCTCGAAATTATTTCGACCTTGGTTGATCCGCAGGTCAGCCCCCCACCAGTTGGGATCATAGCGATAGATTATCTGGCGACCGATATCGACTGCGTCCAGGCGGTAAGGACCTGTGGCAAGGAAAGGCGCATCAGAGGCTTCGTCCAGCCGCGTCTCGGTCTCTTCAAACCAGTTCTGCGAATAGGCCGTCGTCGCACCAACCCAAGTTACTACATCGCGGCGCGGCGCACTTTCGGTAAAAGTGAATTTGATCTTGAAGTCATCCAACACCTCAACGGATTCGATAAAATTTGCATAAACCGAACGATATTCAGTGATGCCCTGCTCTAGCGGCAATTCGAACGAAAACTTTAAATCTGCGGCAGTCATCGTCGTACCGTCCCAGAATTTCACGTCATCACGCAGGTTGAAAACCACCCAGTCACGGCTTTCAGGATACTCAAGCGTTTCACAAAGGTAGCAATAAGCGCCATAAGGATCGTCCCCGGTCGAGGTCAGGATGCTTTCATAGCCAATTGTCGAAAGCGCGGCTGGCACACCTTTGCGGGTGGACAGGTTGAAGCTGTCAAATGTGCCTTGCGCCCATTGCGAAAATTCACCGCCCTTGGGGGCGTCAGGGTTAACATAGTCCAGTACAGCATTCGGGCCGTACTTAAGTTCGCCAAAATTTGTGTAGCCGTGGCTGATGGTGACCGCCTCATGGCTATCTGCGAAAACCTGCGAGCCGGCCCAAACTGCGGCCACGCCGATCAAAGACCCGACCAACCAATATTTCACTGTTGTATCACGTTGGGCTGCGATGGTCCGTACTTGGGGGCGATTTTGCATCATTGTCTCCGCGTTGACTGATCTCAAAGTGACTAAATGAAGTAAAAGGACAGTTTGGCAAACTTTCAAGTTGAGTTTACGTGATCAGTCCGTGTGACACTTGTAACATCCAACAAAAAAGCCGCCCCAAAGGAGCGGCCTTTTCGAGCATTTATGCAGATCGTGGCTTATCCGCCGATCGTCGCAAGGTAAGCGATCAGATTTGCGCGGTCTTCGACGTCGCGCATACCGTTATATCCCATTGCCGTACCGGGTGCATAACCGCGTGGGTTTTCCAGGAAGCCGTTCAAATGTTCTGGCGTCCAGACATCAACAACCGCTGCCAAGGCACCAGAATAGTTGAAATCGTCATAAAAAGCGACCGGACGGTTCACAACACCGTAAAGCGCGGGGCCAGTACCGTGCACGCCTGATTCCAGCGCGTGGCAAGACCGGCAACTACGCCACAGGCCTTCGCCCTCAGATGCGCTGGCGGATGCCATCACAACTGCGAAATCAACTTCGATAACTTCTTCTTCAACACCGCCGTCGGCATCTTCGACTTCAATCACATAGGCTTGTTCGCCATAATGGCCACCTGAATGATAAATCTCTTCTGCGAGCCAAGCGCCCAGCAAGAATACAAGTAAAGTGCTGCAAAGTGCACCGATCACTTTAGTCATCGTCATTGTGTCGAACATGTCGCGTTCCATTCCGTTCAGATATTTGCGGTTATCTATCCGCTTCCCACACCGAGTTGCAAGGTATACTGCCGCGACTTAACACCCATTTCTAGCGGGTTCGCGCAAGGAGGTCACAATCATGTCACAGAAAATCGCATTTCAAGGCGAATTGGGTGCCTATGGGCACGAAGCCTGCGTCACTGCCCGTCCAGATTTTGAACCGCTGCCCTGCAGCACGTTTGATTCTGCGATTGAAGCCGTCCGCAACGGTGCAGCCGATCTTGGGATGATTGCTGTTGAAAACTCGACCTATGGCCGTGTGGCCGACGTACATTCGCTGCTGCCCGAAAGCGGTTTGCATATTGTTGACGAAACATTTGTGCGCGTTCATGTAAATTTGCTGGGCAAACCGGAAGCACTGCTGGACGACATCAAAGAAGCCCACGGTCATTCTGTCATCTTACCGCAATGCGGAAAGTTCCTGCGCGAGCATGACATCATTGGGCGGACCAGTTCGGACAATGCGCGTGCGGCACGCGAAGTCGCATCGGGCGACGATTTAAGCATCGCTGCACTTGCGTCAGAATTGGCGGCTGACATTTACGGCCTCAAGGTACTTGCGCGCCACATCGAAGATCATGCGCGCAACACGACACGGTTTTTGATCATGGCCCGCGACCCCGACTACACCCGCCGTGGCGAATTTGGCATGATGACCAGTTTCGTGTTTCGGGTCCGCAACATCCCTGCCGCGCTTTATAAGGCGATGGGCGGTTTTGCGACGAATAGCGTGAACATGACCAAACTGGAAAGCTATATGGTCGACGGTGAATTCACCGCGACCCAGTTCTATTCCGAAATCGAAGGGCATCCTGACGACGCCAACGTGCAACTGGCGCTAGAGGAACTGGGCTATTTCACTGACCACCTGCATGTGATGGGCGTCTATCCCGCCGCGGCACGTCGGCACGAAAAATAGACTACGCGTCGCGACGGTACCGGTCTTCGATATCTTCTGCATAGTCCAGCACGCGCGCGTTAAAACGCTTTGTCATCTTGGTCTTGGCCAGTTTTAGCGATTGGAGCAACAGCCGAGCAGTCAGTGTTTTTGCGCGCAAATCAAAGCTGACCAAAACCCGTGTGCGGGTCTGAGACAAGGCGATCAACTCGACCTCTGTCACAGCATTCAGTCCGTCAGAGGCATTGTCGATCGACAGTAAAGTAGGGACATCAAGCTGGGTCAGTTCGGCAAGGACCCTGCGATCTCGCCCGCGAAACTGAAAGCTGATATCCCAGATTGCGCCTTGCACAATAGGCCCATCTTCGCGCCGCTTCACATCCGCACCCTGACGCATTGCGCGTCTCTCGAACGCGGCGAAATCGCTGACTTGTGCGAACACATAATCTACGGGAGCTTCGATATCTTCGCGGGTGCTGAATTTCATTCAAATCGTTCC
>NZ_JAFMHR010000203.1 GCF_017854415.1 Yoonia sp.
CAAAGAACTGATCATTCAGCGCCGCTGCGATCTTTGGATCAGGGAAAACCTCTTCATGCATCTTGGTGCAATAGATACAGCCACGTTGTTCAATGATGACAAGCAGGCGCTTGCCTTCGGAGTTCGCCTCTTCAAGGTCCTCGCGCAGATCCTTAAAAGTATCGCGCATCCAGTCTGCCTTATGCAGTCCATCATCACCAAGCGTTACAGCAAACGCAGGCAAGGCAAGGACAATCACGGCAGCGGCTAATATTTGACGTAGAAACATGGTCTTTTCCTCCTATCCAAGATTTCCGAACGACGGCATGATTTCGATCATCCATTGCGCGATATAGTTAACTGAATTGGTTGCGATCAGGATGGCGAACACAATCAACATGGCGCCCATCACACGTTCGACCTGCCCCAAATACCGCCGGTTGCGCTGTAGCCAGCTTAAAAACGGACGCGCAAACAAGGCGGCAACGACAAACGGGGCCGTCATCGCCAATCCGTAAACGAGCAGTAGCAAACCACCCTGCCAGATATCGCCCATGCCGCTCGCGACCATAAGAATCGCCGCCAGCGCAGGACCGACGCAAGGCGTCCAGCCAAAGCCAAAGGCAAGCCCCATCAGATAGGCACCAATGATCGTTGATGGCGCGGCTGTGCTTTCGATCTTCGCCTCGCGGTACAGCAGCGGGATCCGCATAATGCCCAAAAAGTGCAGGCCAAACAGCAGCAGGATACCAGCGGCGACATACCGCAAAGTATCGCGCCACATCCCGAAAGTTTGCCCAAGTGCCGTGGCTCCCATGCCCAGCAGGACAAAGATTGTAGTCACCCCCAGCGCAAAGAAAATTGCCGATACGATCAATCGGCGCTGCGCACCAATGGGAATTGCCTTATCTGATTGCAGCTCGTGCATGGATAAGCCAGCCATATAGCACAGATAAAACGGCACCATAGGCAGCACGCAGGGTGTGAAAAACGAAAGTAGACCGGCAAATGCCGCCCCGAAATAGCTGATGTCCAACATAAATCAGCATCCTTGCTCTGAAGACTCATTCATATTAAGATTATTGAATGTTTAATCATTTGACCACAACTTTCCTTCATAAGCTGTTCACAGTTGCAGCGGCCCTGTTGTTGCTGGCAGGACCGCTTGCAGCGCAAACAACCTTGCTGATGGCAGAAGAACCCGGCTGCATTTGGTGCGCACGTTGGAATAGCGAAATCAGCGCAATCTATCCCAAAACCGGTGAAGGCGCCGTTGCACCTCTTAGGCGGATCAACATCCAAGACCCCCTGCCCGCTGATATAGAACTGGCGCGGCGAGTGAACTTTACGCCAACGTTTGTATTGCTTGTCGACGGGGTCGAACGGAACCGGATCGAAGGATACCCGGGAGAGGATTTCTTCTGGGGGCTTTTGGGACGCATGCTTGATCAGGAAGGGATCATGTATGAAACCGGTGGCGACGACAAAGAAAATTGATCCATTCAGACCTGTGAATTGTATAATATAAGTGGGAATGAGGTGAAAAACCCTCTAAGTAGCGCGCAACGCGGGTCGAGGCCTGCTATATTTATACGGCAACAAGGCTGAACCGGCATATGACAATTCCAGTTTTCAAAGAAAACATCGACGATGAACATCTTGATCAAATGATGGAGAGTGCAACGATCGCAACAAACTACCTCAAGGCGATCAGCCATGAAGGTCGTTTGATGATCCTATGCCATTTGGTCAATGGCGAGAAATCGGTCACGGAACTCGAAACGCTTTTGTCTGCCCGGCAAGCAGCGGTATCGCAACAACTCGGCAGGTTGCGCCTTGAAGGTCTTGTGCGACCTCGGCGCGAAGGCAAAACGATTTACTACAGTCTGACAGATGACAAATCGCGCAAGATCATTGGTCTTGTTTATGAACTGTTCTGTAAATCAGACTGATTTGGCGCGCCGTTTGGGTGCGCGACACAAGCGACGCTTGAGGGGGAGACACCGATGCTAGACGCATGGGGAGACGCGAACGTCGCCGCCGCCATTGGGTTATTTGGTGGCGTTTTGTTAGGCCTTGCCGCGCGACTTGGGCGGTTTTGCACACTGGGCGCAATTGAAGATTATTTATATGGCGAAAACGATCTGCGCCTGCGGATGTGGGTTCTTGCCATAGGCTGTGCAATCATTGGCAGCTTTGGGTTGATGGCCACGGGCCTTTTTGACCCTTCTGGATCTTTCTACCTTTCATTGCAGTTTTCACCATTAGCCAGCATCGTCGGTGGCTTGCTTTTCGGGTACGGGATGGCGTTGGCTGGTAACTGCGGCTACGGCGCCCTGGCGCGATTGGGCGGCGGCGATATGCGTTCATTTGTCATCGTTCTGGTGATGGGGATTAGCGCATATGCGACAATCTCGGGTCCATTGGCATGGATGCGCGTGGCGTTGTTCCCCACAACGCCCAGCGGGGTGGTCCCTAGCGGGTTGGCACATACTTTGGGCGAAGTCACAGGGCTGTCCATTAGCGCGATTGGGCTTGCGATCGGCTGCGTGATTGTGGCCGTGGCCTTTGCTGGAAATAGCCTGCGACGCAGTCGCGTCTCGATCATCTGGGCCGTTGCCGTTGGACTGGCCGTGACGAGTGCTTGGGCTGGTATGCAGTATGTCCAAAACAATGGCTTTGATGATCTAACGGTCGTTTCACATACGTTTTCTGCGCCATTGGGCGAAGTCATTCTTTATGGAATGACCGCTTCAGGCCAATCGTTGTCCTTCGGGATAGGCTCTGTTTGCGGCGTACTGATAGGTGCATTCATGGGCAGCCTGATCAAAGGTCATTTCCGCTGGGAAGCCTGCGAAGACCCCAGAGAGCTGCGGCGCCAGATCATGGGGGCCGCGATGATGGGTATCGGCGCAGTAATTGCCATGGGTTGCAGCATCGGACAGGGCATTTCCGCATTCTCGCTGCTCGCCTTCAGCGCGCCAGTAACGTTCGCTGCGATCTTTGCGGGTGCTGCATTGGGCTTGCGGCAATTGATCGTCGGCTTTGCAACTGCAGATTAACCAAGTGGCGTGGTTTCAGGTGAAGCACATTGAACTTGTGGACGGCACGAAAGCGGGACACGTCCAAACATGTGTCTCTAAACGGACGCAAGGGCCTTGCGTGCGTGTTTCTTGACAACAATGGGCACGAAAACAGAAGATTTTGGCGAGCCGTGGAGGACTCGAACCCCCGACCTGAGAATTAGAAGTTCCCTGCTCTAATCCAGCTGAGCTAACGGCCCGCACGGGCGTTGGTATCGCGCGCAAGTGGTCGCTTTGGCAAGCCTTAAAACACCCTTCTCCAAGTTCTTA
>NZ_JAFMHR010000204.1 GCF_017854415.1 Yoonia sp.
CAATCTGTGCAAAACACCGGCCACAAGCGCCAATACCGCGAGAGCGGTTTCGTCCATGTCCGCGCTGCCGACACTGGACTTGACCGTTGCAAATGACTGCAACGCGGACACTGCTGCCGTTGACCGTGTGCTTATCAATGGCTGCTTCTGCGATTTTCGACCATTGTCCCATGAGCCATTTGAGTGCCCAAATGCAACGGCACATTCCAACATAGTGGCTCATGGCATGGGCACGTCAGTCGTGAATTTCGGCACGGAGTATCCGGCCTGTACAGCGGGGCGGACGGCGATGCGCATGTACCAGTCTTTGACATTCGGGAAAGCGTTCAGATCAATCTCTTGCCATTCAAACCGTGACACCCACGGCCAGCAGGCCATATCAGCGATCGAATACATGCCGCGCCCGATCCCTGCGATGTGGTCACGGCCCTCTAGCCGTCTGTCCAACACGCCGTACAAACGCAACGCCTCAGTGCTGTATCGTTCCTCAGCATAAGCAGATTTGCCTTTTTTATATTTCACAAAGTGGTGCGTTTGGCCCAACATCGGGCCTAGGCCCCCCATTTGCCACATCAGCCATTCCACCATGCGCCAGTATTCGTCACCTTCGCATTGAAATTTGCCGTATTTATCGGCGAGGTACATCATGATCGCGCCAGTCTCCATCATCTGGATGCCTGTGTCATGATCCACAATCGCGGGGATGCGGTTGTTGGGTGCGATCTTTAGGAAATCGGGCGCGAATTGCTCGTCCTTGGAGATGTCGATCGCGTGGGCGGTATAAGGCACGCCCAACTCTTCGAGCAGGATCGATACCTTGCGGCCGTTGGGCGTGGTCCAAGTGTAGAGGTCAATCATGGTGTGGTCCTTGGTCTTTGGTCAAACGATATCAATACGGTAGCCGGATCGTGGGAAGTGGACACAGACTGTGCCAACATCATCCGCTGTGCGCTCAATGGTGACTGTTTCGGCATCGGCGTAGCGCAGTGTACCTGCAACAGGCTGTTCGCCGCCATTTACATCGGGAATGACAGTGACGGATTGCCCAACGATCAAGCCTTGCGGTTCGTTCGCCGCAACGCCCGTCGCCCCAAGGGGGTTTTGCGATTTTGCCAGCTCAATCGCGTCTTGTGGGTCCATCGGTCGGGATGTCCCATGCCCGATAGCGCGGACATTTTCCTCCCATCGCACGAGGTTAGTAAACTCTGACAAAAATGACGGCCCGCCCGACCAGCGCCCGCGCAAGAACCAGACGACATGGTAAAACTGCGCATCAATTGCGGCTGCGTCCGACCCGATCAAGAAATCACGCCCATCCGCCAATTGCGCATCCAGCCATGACAGTGGAGCGCGCACTTGGGCCACAAGATGGGGAAGGTCGGCGTTGGCCTGTTTTAGCCCCGTGGCCCAGTCTTCGCCAAGGTATAATCGGCCGCGATCTGCGGCAAAATCTTTGTCCAAACTGTCACCTGCGGACCCAAGAACATGCCGAACGGTTTGATCGAAAAGCGCCCCGTCGGTCCAGCGGCTGAGGCACCACATCAACCCCTGATCTGCGGTAGGCATGAAGCTGGGCGACGGATACCGGCGCTCAAGTTCACGAATAATGCATTGACTGTCACAATAGATGTCCGCGCCAATCTGCACCACAGGCGTACGCCGATAACCACCGGTCAGCGCGGTAAGGTTTGGCTTTGGCGGTAGGCGCGGAATTTCAACGCTGCGCCACGCCAGCCCCTTGATACCAAACGCAACGCGTACCTTTTCGGCAACGGGCGACTGGGGGTAGGCGTGGAGGATGATCTCGGAACTTAGGTTGGACACGGGCGGATTCCTCCGGTTTCAATTACATGCATTCGGGGGCCACGACGGGATAGGCATGTATCCCGATCTGGGAGTTGCGCAGCATATCTACCAGATTGGTGTGCTGGGCCTTAAGGGCTGAAAGACTGGACAAAGGCAGGTTCCTCTCGTGGGGCTATGTCGATGCGAGCAACGCCAACCCCGGCACGTCTTTGACGAGCGTGGGCTGAACATCGGTCAGATAATTGAGATTGATAAGCGCAAGGCGGGCGTGCTCGCGCACCAATGCCTCTGCGCGCGCGCCTTCGCGGTTTGTGATGGCTTCCAGGATCGCGCGGTGTTGGCGCTGAGCATAGCGCAACGACTCCTGAAAACCGGGCATCGCGGCCTGTTCGCTGAGGAATGCGGAAGGTGAAGCAAGAGGTAGCAGGCTCATCCTTTCAATCTCACGCCGGATAAGCGCGCTGCCCGAAAACTTCGCCAAAAGCGCGTGGAATTTCGCGTTACGGCGCACATAGCATTCAAAATTCAAACCGTCCGATGCTTCTAAGGCGCGATCAATACCTTCCAATGCATCATTTGCTTGGCCCAGCAAATCAGCGCTTACGCCGCGCTCGGCGGCCATGCGCGCTGCGGTGCCTTCAATGACGCCGCGCACTTCGATCGCATCAGCAATGTCGTCGCGGGTAAATGTTGCGACACGGCAGCCGCCAGTCTCGATCCGTTCCAACAGTCCCTCGGCGACCAGTCGGTCCATTGCCTGACGCAACGGAGTGCGCGACGTCCCAAGCTGTTTTGCAACTGCGACCTCGGGCAAACGCTGCCCGCCCTCAAACTCCCCGTTCATCACAAGGGAACGCAATCCAAAGAGGGCGCGGTCAAGCTGGCTGAGGTTTCCAATGGACACAAAGCAATCCTAGCGGTTTGGTTCGGCAGGTGCCGAGCGAATTGCGCTTAGACTGTATACAGAACTTGAAGCTGACAAGTGATTCGGTCCCGACTTGAGGGCAATTCTGCAATGCCATGCAATAAGATGTATACAATTGGTGTGAATCCACTGTTCCGAAATTAATTTTCATCACGAATTAACCGCTGCGAAACGCCCTCCCGTGCCTTCGAATTGGAGATAATTCTTGACCAAATTGCAGAGCTTGGCAGCCGTACAAATCATGTTATTTTAAAGGATTGCGCCCGGGTTTGTGGCATTCATGAACTGTGCCCACCGGCTTTCTGGCCAAGACAAGTTAGCGCAAAAGGTTAGGCAATGACCGATCCACCACATACGTCCGTTCAAATGAAATGCTTGTAAATGGGAAAGCTGGTCCCTAAGGTTTTCTTGGATCGGGAGATAATGCGACGCTGAGGTCCGCACCGGGAGGGTGCGTTTCTTTGCAAATAGGGCAGTCCCACACATCCGAAATTGAACCGATACATTGCTCCTACTTGTTGGGGTAATGGATTGTTATTCCTTGGGAGGAACTATGAAAGATACTATCAACCGCAGAAAGTTTCTGCGCGGTTCGGCC
>NZ_JAFMHR010000063.1 GCF_017854415.1 Yoonia sp.
CATGAATGCCGGCTGTGCAGTTGGGGTGGGTCGATCCCCGTCGCTTGTCAGCTCTTCCATCTTCATACCAATCTGTCCTCAATCAACTTACACATAAACACATTTTTCGACCGCTAACACCACAGCGACACGCAATAGGCATATCACTGCGTATAATGTCATATTCCAAACAGACTACTAGCACAAACCTGCGTAACAACGGCCACTTAGCTGAAGCTGTGACATCGGTTTAAGCGGCGAGATCTGCCTGAAGTTCGCGTTTGACCTGCAACATCAGACTAACTGCCTCGGTAGCTGCACTGTCACGCTTTTCAAGCTGCATCAACTGTACCAGATCGGCGGCATCATATGCGGTATCGCGTGCACGTTGAAGCGGCGCATCCTGCGGGTCACCATGATCATTAAGATAATCACAAAGCCATTGGATATGTGCGACGCATTCTTCCATGATCTCGGCAGGTGCATCACTGTCCATGTCTTCTAGGCTTGCGGTCAACGCCTGAGCGCGTTCCTCAATATAGGCCAAAACATGCTGATAGGCGGCGCGCGTGTCCGGGTGCAGGGCAGCAGCTGCCGGTTTAGGCGACAGTTCCGCCGCGCGACGTGCTGCGATTGTGCGCAACTGGGCGATCCCTTTGGGAACCTCGGCATCATCAGGTGTCGCAGCGGGCGTGATTTCCGCCACAGGTTCTTCGACAATGGGGGTTTCGACGATTGGTTCAACGACTTCAGGCGCTGCGTCACTTTCTGTGTCATCAAGTGTCGCAAGCACGTCTGCATTCTGCAGCAATAGCACATCAGCCATATCGACAGCTGCGCGTTTCCCCAACGCAACTTGTTTTAGCACCGTGGAAATTAACGCGAGACCACCGCTTGCGCGCATCATTTCTTTGTCAACGCTGCCGTCAGCCTCGCGCGCATCAAGTGCGCCGGGCAAGTCAATCGGCAGGATTTTTTCAAATTCACCAATGGCGGCTGTTCGGGCTGAACCAATCACACCATCCAGCGTGCCTTGTTCTTGCAGATCATCCATGTGCGTGATCATCAACAAAGCGTAATCTTTGATCATGTCGGGCATTTGACCCCAGATACGGCGCTCTGTCTGGTCAAATTCTTTAGTGCACCAAAGCACGACGTCCGCACGTTTCGCAGCCCATTGACTGGCGCGGTGCATCGCGTTGGGATCATTGGGTGCCACGGTTTCAAGCAGCGAAATCTTGGCGAGCGCAGGCAGCGGCAATTCCATCTCGACGAAAACCGGCGATAAGGCTGCAATATCATGCGCGCTTGCATCGACGAGGGTCTGTTTGGTGCCGTCCGGCAGAGTGCAAACCGCTTTATTCTGCGACCCATAGCGCAACTGAAGGGTCGGAAGCCGTACACCTTCCGGCAACACATCGGCCCCGGCAAGCAGGTTCAGCAATGACGATTTGCCCGAAGACGGCATGCCCATCAAGGCTAGGCGCACCGGCTGTTGCAGGCGCGCCAAAAGCTTTTCAGCTTCGTTTTGTTCGGCGGCAGGTAACAGTCCGCTTTGCGCAGCGCGCGAAAGCCGGTCCAGTACCCGCGCCTCAAGTGATTGATTCGACATTACTTACCTCCGGCGGCTAGTTTAGCCGGCGGATCAGCCGCTTCAACCTCCTGTGGTTTTTCTTGGCGAGGTTTCACTGTGACTTGCCTAACGGGCCGGACTTCTTTGATCTTCGAGTGGACCTCTGATGCCTTGACCTTTGCTGGAGGCGCGACCCTTGCTGCGACCTTTTCGGCTTCGTCCAATTCAACGACGCGTGTGACTGTCGCAAGGTTGGTGTCCATGTGACCAACTGGCTTGGCGCGGATTGCGCGGATCACCGGCTTATTGTGGTTCAACTTGATCACAGAAAACGTGCAGTTGTCCTGATCAGGGTCTGCCAATGCCTCGATCGCTTCAAGAAGGTAGCCTGCGATTTCAGCGGCTTTCTTGCGGCGATAGCGGTTCAAGATCTTCTGGATCTTAGCATCTTCAAGATACTGTAAACCGTCACTTGATACGACAACTATGTCCCCGACTTGCAACTCGAAAGGAGTCTTTGGGCAGTCGGATTTCGCGACACGGTCGCCGAGGATAACAGACGTCAGGCAATTGCGATCAGGGTGGTTTTTGCCAGCCTCGGGGTCAAGCAACCCGGACTTCACCATGAAATCAATCTGCGGCGCCATTGAATGATCTTCATTCAATTGCTTCATTTGCCCACCACGGAAGTGGTACAAAGGACTATCACCGATCGACATCCAGTACATCCGGTTTTCGATCAGCACGACAGAAACCAGCGTGGCACCCATCCCGCGTGTGTCGGGATGTGTTTTGACATGCTCGCGCACAACGCTATTCGCGCTCACTGCGGAAGTTGTCAGGTAGCGCGGGATGTCCGCCTCATAGTCGGTGAAATTCGCACTTTCGAACTTCAGCTCACTAAAGACCTCGGTTACGACAATTTTGCTGGCTACGTCACCGGCGGCATGGCCACCCATACCGTCCGCCAAAACAACCACGCCACTGTCCGACCCGAATGGGAAATCGGTGACGATTGCGTCTTCTTGGTAATCCCGTCCGCCCTGACAAATCGCCGAAGCGACATCAAAACGAGGTTCAGGCGATCGCCACATCTTCGTCCTCCTCGGTTGCGCCGTCAGCCCAATTGAACGATTTATCACACAAGGCAATGAACCGCAGAACCGTATCACTGATCCGGATGATGTCGCCGGTCTTAATAGCTTCATTGCTAATGACTGGTTTATCATTCAGGCGCACAATGTTCGATTTTCCGCCATGACCAAGCAAAAACTCTTTGCTATCAGGGTCATAGACAATCGCAGCATGGTTGGACCGCGAAATAGAATTGTCGCCAAAATCAAGCTGGACCGCTTGATCATCACCGCGACCAATCTGTGACATGCCTGTCAGCAGGCTAAAACATTCGCCGCGGCCGGGGCCTTCGGCGACGACAAGCCAGCCGACTGGAAACTTCACACTCTTGGTCGGCGCGACGGTTGGCGCATCGTTGAACAAATCAACAACCGCACCGTCAGATTTTTCAAACCCGATCAAACGGGTTTTTGTCCGCCGCGAGCGCGCAGGGGACCGCGCAGCTGCCGCAGTTGCAACGGCAGGAGCCGTCGGCAATTCGGTCGATAACGGCGGTAAATCCGCAGTCGTTGCAGGCAATTCCGATGAGGTCCCGTCATCTTCGAGGTCCCATATATTCATCGCGACAGGTGCCGGCTTTGCTGTCGGTACGTCCGTAATTTCGACGTGCTTCACTGGCTTTTTAGGTACAATTCTGTCTGCCACACCGGTCTCGAGCGCATTGGTTTCTTCAACCAATGAACCGATTGTATCACGGTATGATTGCTCAAGCTTTTCGACGGGGTCTGCCCGCTCGGCGCTTGATGGCTTGCGCTTCTTGCCGAGGAGATCACGAATAAACTTCATCTTGCTACCCTTCCACTAATTTCTTCGTCGAACGTGCGCAGCTAGGCTGTTGCACGATCGAGGATTTTACTCAGCCGCGCCCGGATAGGCGAGGGATGCAACCCAAAGGCTGCCGTTGCGTTGAACTGCGAACAAGAACTGTTCCGCACCATTTTCGCTTTCGCGATTGAAAATACTGAACAGCGAATCGCGCGCGTTCACCTCTTCGGACGTTGGGATATAGGACGTAATCACGTCACCAATCGCCAAACCACCTGTTTGGCTTTCTGCCAACGCGACGACTTGGGTCTGCCAGCCGGAACCTGCAAAGACCGTTTCAAACTTGGTGCCATCTGCAAGCCGCACTTCTTGCACAACTGGCAAGAACCACAGCTGGTCCTGTGCAAGGCCCGTCGCCGGGTTGCGGGTTTCGAATGTCACTGTGATCGTAGGGGTCAGCGCCTCGTCGGGTGTTTGATCGCGCAAAATTGCTGGGATATCGTTAATGGCTGTAATGCCAGTGCCGTTTACCCCGGTTATTTCCAATCCTGGCATCACCCACTCCGGTGAGACAGAAGCAACACCAGCGATGACATTTGAGGTGTCATTGGTCGGAGTGAACGGCAGGCGAACAGTCCAGCTCGCTGCAATTCCATCGCGCTGTGCAGTTTCAACGGGCGTTAGATTTTCAATGATTTCGTTACCTGGCGTGACAGCGATGATATCAACTGCGGGGCCATTTCCAACGCTTGAGACCAGCGTTGGCGCATCAGGAAACGTGACCGCCGCATTTGCGCGATCAAATGTGGGAAGCGATGTAATCTGCTCTGGGAACACTGCGCCAGCCAATGACGCATCAGCAATCATTTCGGGCGTTGTCACAGGCTCTGGCAGCGGAATAGGTGCTGGTATCGCAGCGAGCGCCACAGCTTCTGGACGGGTTGCTGGACGTACAACGGGCGTTGGCGCGTCAGCAATGATGGGTCCGGTAACAGCAACAGTTGCCTCGGATGGCGCTGCCGGCTCTGCGGTAATCGCTGGTGTTGCTTCGTTCGGGGTAGGGGCAATTGGAACGGTAATTGCTTCTTCAAGTGCAGCAACGACCGACGGCGCTTCGGTGGCCTCCGGCAATGCGATTGCGGCTGGGGCTTCTGCAGGTGCTTGGATAACTTCAGGCACAGCGGCAACAACGGGTTCTTGGACTGGTTCCGCGACAATGGCAGGTGTCTCTGCGACCGGAGCTTGCGCAACGGGTGTTTCGACCGCCGGTGTTTGCGCTACAGGAGCTGCTTGCGCAACCGGCGTTTCAACGGCGGGGGCTTGGGCAACTGGCGCATCTTCGCTGCCGCTCATTGTCATAACGCCGACACCAACCAAAAGGGCAACAGCAGCAGCCGAACCAAGCAAAATCGGCATCTTGGATTTTGCTGCATCGGCAGTGCCAGTCGCGGATGCCGCTTTGGGGGTGCTTGCCACATTCAGCGGCGTAACATTGCCCAAATCGCCGTCCATCATCTGACTCCAGGCCTTTGCGGACTGAACACGATCTTTTGGCAGCACAGCGAGGGCTTTATCCAACGCGCCAAGGAAGTTGTCGTCGTAATCGGGGTACTTGCCCGCGATTGCTGTATATGGATCTGGGTCGCCTGATGCGATTGCGGCCAAGCGGGCCTGCGAGTTTGGCGGAACGTCGCCGGTAATCAGGTGGTGGAAAGATGCCGCCAGCGCGTAAAGGTCACTGCTAGGGCTTTGATCGGACCCAGCAATATAGAATTCCTGTGGCGAATAGCCGTCTTTTACGACGCGGAGCGCAGAAAGAACACGGCTTTGCTTTGTCGCTTCTTCGCGTGCTGCGCCAAAGTCGATCAGAACAGGATGAAATTCTTTGTTAATCAGAATGTTGTCTGGCGAAATATCGCGGTGCAACATGCCTTGGTCGTGAATAAACCCAACCGCGCCAAGCACTTCTTTCAGGATTGTCTTAATCTGGGTCGATGTCAGGCCGTGATTTGGATCTTCGATGGTATCCAGCAGGTCGCGACCTTCGACGAAATCAAGCGCCATATAAGCCGTATCGTTATCCTCGAAAACCTGATGCACACCGACAATATTCGGGTGATCAAGCTTGGATAGGCTGCGCGCCTCTTGGACGAACAGACGGACAATAGACTTTAGTTCGTTCTGGTGTGCGCGTGAACGGGCCTGCACGATAAAACGACTGCGGCGGCAAAATGCGCCGGGGAAGCATTCTTTGATAACAACTTTGCGGTCTAGGCTGTCGCGGGCCAGATATGTGATCCCGAAGCCGCCTGCGTTCAGAAAGCTCTCAATAGTGTACTGACCGTGCATCAACTTTGTGCCCGGTTTCAGCTCGTCTACAAAGCCGTCCTTGTCAGAGGTGTTTTCTATCGGTTGCGCCATGGCCATCTCAAATATCCAGTTTTAAACCGTTGATTGCGGACAAATGCCCGCCAACAGTTAATTTTGTCTCATTCAAATTAGGCCAAAAAGTGACGCTAACTTGTTGTTTCATTGCTCTTAATCTCTGCTTTTCGCCATTATTACCATTAAACTAGGAAACAGTCTTGTGCGAAATCCTGCCGGAAACGGTTCGTTTACAGTGAAAAGCCACCTATTTGTGACGATCATGTGGTGCCGGGGCATAAACAGATCAACAAAGTGTCGTCTATCTGCTTTTGTTGGCATTTTCATCCGCCTTGTGCGTCTCCGCCCGATTCTTAAGCACGGAATTTGGCACTCTTGACGACGATTCTCCGTTCAATCCAGATAAAACCGCCATTCGCCGTCTCATTGCGATGGGCAGCAAGCCGCGTCATTGTTTCCTGTAGCGCGCTTGCGAGCGTCCGCGCAATTGTGCAGAACATTCGTAACAAGGTTAGGATATGGTGCGATGCGCGTCTTCATCAATGGGTTTGGTCGAATCGGCCGCACGATGCTGCGTGCCCATGCGCAAGGTGCTTGGCCAACGATCGAAATCGTTGGGATCAACGACATTGCTGATCTTGAACTTTGTGCGCATCTATTTGAATACGATAGTGTGTTTGGGCCCTATGCCGGGCAGGTCGATTGCGTAGATGGTGCGCTCGTCTTGGATGGTTTGGCGATCCCGATGTCCCAAACCTCTGATATCAGCAAGGTCGATTTGTCAGGCGTTGATGTCTTGCTGGAATGTACGGGCAAAGCGGACGCCCGCGATGTCGCCGAACGCGGTTTGCGGGCCGGGGCCGCGCGCGTGTTGATTTCTGGACCATCGGATGCGGCGGACTTGACCGTAGTTTTGGGGGCGAATGATGCGCTGCTTAAGGATCAACTGATCGTATCTAATGCCTCTTGTACGACAAACGCATTGGCCCCGCTTGTGAGACTGATCGACGACACTTGGGGGCTGCAAACCGGATGGATGACGACGATCCATTGCTACACTGGCAGTCAACCTAGCATCGATGCCCCGCGTGGCGACATGATGCGCAGCAGGGCGGCGGCCCTGTCGATGGTGCCGACAACGACGTCGGCGCAAAGCCTGTTGAACCAAGTGTTGCCCGATATTGCAGGCCGGATTGAGGCGGCTGCAGTGCGCGTGCCTGTGGCCTCTGTGTCTGCCGTGGATTTGTCGGTAACACTGGATCAAAAGGTTTCGCTGGATGATGTGCATGCAGTCATGCGCGCCCAAACAGGTGTTATCGGATGGACGGACAAGCCGCTGGTATCAACCGATCTGCGGGCACGTCCCGAAAGCTTGATCGTCTCGTTGCCTGAAACCCGCGTGACAGCGGGGGGACTGGTCCGGGTCTTTGGCTGGTACGATAACGAATGGGGCTTTTCTTGCCGGATGTTGGATGTCGCGTTGCGTATGGCGCGCGCTTAGACCTTTCCCTTGGCAGTCTTGCGCATTAGGTACGGTAGACCAAACCAAAGGCACCCCCATGTCCGCAATCGTATCTGTCAAAAACCTGCGCAAAGCGTACGCAGGTGGTTTTGAAGCCCTGAAATCCGTGACCCTTGATATCGAAGAAGGTGAAATTCTTGCTCTGCTCGGACCAAACGGCGCGGGCAAAACCACCCTGATCTCGACAATCTGCGGGATTACGGTGCCGACAAGCGGGACGATTACCGTAGGAGGGCACGACGCACAGACCGATTTTCGTGCCGCGCGCGCCTTGATCGGGCTGGTCCCGCAAGAGGTGAACCTTGAACCGTTCGAGACCGTGATGAACACCGTCACTTTTTCGCGTGGACTGTTTGGCAAGCCGCGCAACGATGCGCTGGTTCAGGATATCCTTGTTAAGCTGTCATTGGGCGACAAGAAAAATAGCAAGATTATGACGCTTTCTGGTGGCATGAAGCGCCGCGTACTGATCGCCAAAGCGTTAAGCCATGAACCATCGGTCCTGTTTCTTGATGAACCAACAGCGGGCGTCGACGTCGAACTCCGCAAAGACATGTGGAATGTCGTGGCTGATCTAAAGGCTTCGGGTGTGACGATCATCCTGACCACACACTATATAGAAGAGGCCGAAGCCATCGCCGACCGCGTCGGCGTCATTAACAAAGGCGAGATTTTGTTAGTGCAGGACAAAGCTGAATTAATGTCCCAGATGGGCCAAAAGCAGCTTAAGATCGAATTGGCCGAAGCGACCCAAACAATCCCAAAGGCGCTTGCTGGCTACGATCTGGTGCGTTCAGATAACGGGCTTAGCCTGACCTACAGTTACGATACCAAGGGCGAACGCACGGGCATCACAACTTTGCTGGGCGATCTGCAAAAAGCGGGCCTGCAAATGAAAGACATTCAAACCCAACAAAGCAGTCTGGAAGACATCTTTGTCGGGCTTGTGAAGGAAACAGCATGAACTTTAACGCAGTCTGGACCATCTACGTCTTCGAGATGCGCCGATTTTTTCGCACCATGACGCAAAGCCTCGTGTCGCCGGTTCTGTCTACGTCGCTTTATTTCGTGGTCTTTGGCGCAGCGATCGGCAGTCGCATAGACGAGGTAGAGGGCGTTAGCTATGGCGCGTTCATTGTACCGGGTCTGATCATGTTGTCCGTGATGACGCAGGCCACATCGAACGCCAGCTTCGGCATCTATTTTCCCAAGTTTATCGGCACGATCTATGAATTGCTGTCCGCACCAATCAGCTTTCTCGAAGTTGTCGCTGGCTATGTCGGGGCCGCCGCAACCAAGGCCTTGATCATCGGCATCGTTATCTTGGTTACGGCTTTCTTCTTTGTGGATATCCAGATTGCGCATCCCTTTGCGATGATCGTGTTTTTGGTGCTGACCTGCATTAGCTTTTCGCTGCTGGGCTTCATCATCGGAATTTGGGCTGGCAATTTCGAACAGTTGCAGCTGATCCCACTATTGATCATCACACCACTCGTGTTCTTGGGCGGATCATTCTACTCGATCACAATGCTGCCGCCGATCTGGCAGACGGTGACGCTGTTTAACCCTGTTGTGTATTTGATCAGCGGTTTTCGATGGTCATTCTTTGGCACAGCAGACGTAGGCATCGGAGTATCACTGTTGGCAATCACGTTTTTCACTGCGATTTGCATGGGCATCATCTGGTGGATTTTCCGCACTGGCTGGCGGATACGGCAATAACCCTTGCGCGCTTTAGATGAAGGCCTAAGTACAGTCACATGAAACGTTTTATTCCCTTTATGAAGTCCGACCCGTTTGTTGCCGTGATCAGGCTACAAGGGGCGATTGCAAATTCAGGTCGCGGCTTGGACAATCCCAGCCTCGCGCCTGTTATTGAAAAAGCCTTTTCCAAAGGCAAACCCGCTGCTGTAGCGCTCGAGATAAACTGCCCGGGCGGATCGCCGGTGCAGTCATCCTTGATCGCATCGCGGATCAGACGACTGGCTGACGAAAAGAAAATCCCCGTTTTCGCCTTTGTCGAAGATGTGGCGGCATCGGGCGGCTATTGGCTTGCTTGCGCTGCCGATGAAATCTTTGTCGACAGCTGTTCGATCACCGGGTCAATCGGTGTGATCAGTTCGGGTTTCGGGTTGCCAACTGCGATTGAGAAAATCGGCGTTGAACGGCGCGTGCACACGGCTGGTAAATCCAAGTCGGTGATGGACCCTTTCAAGGCGGAAAAGCCTGCTGATGTGAAAAAACTCAAAGGCTGGTTGGACGACCTGCACGTGACATTCATCGACTACGTGAAATCACGGCGAGGTGCGAAATTGTCCGACAATCCCGACTTATTCACTGGCGAGGTCTACATCGGCCAAAAGGGTGTTGACGAAGGTTTGGTCGACGGCATCGGCCACCTTGCACCCGTTATGAAAGACCGCTTCGGCGATAAAGTACAGTTCCGTCGCTACGGGCAGAAAAAGCCGCTTTTGGCGCGTTTTGGCGCACAGATTGTCGATGACGCCGTTGCGGGTATCGAAGAACGGGCAGCATTCGCGCGGTTCGGCCTGTGATCCTTAAAGCGATCTCTTTGTTTCTGGCCTTCATGTTGGTGTTGGCGATCTTCGGCAAGTGGCGCTTTCCGGGGCAGCAACGGCTGGCGGATGCCAAATGCCCGAAATGCCTGCGCTACCGGATCGGCAAAGGTCCATGCCAATGCCAAAAAAAGCGTAAATGAAGGCGCTTGTCACAGGTGCAGGCGCGCGGCTGGGTCAGGCGATGGCGCTATATTTGGGGCAGCGCGGCTACGATGTAGCGGTGCACTACTCTGCATCAGAAACTGGCGCGCAAGACACCGTGGCCCAGCTTGCAACGCTGGGACGGCATAGCGTGGCATTACAATCCGATCTGCTGGACGAGCAGGCGACGCAGTCACTTGTAGACCGTGCCGTTGATGCGCTGGGCGGTCCTTTGACGTGCCTTATTAACAATGCGTCGATCTTTGAATATGACAATATTGGAACCAGCACCCGTGAAAGCTGGGACAGGCATTTCGAATCTAATTTGCGCGCCCCTTTCGTGCTGACGCAGCATTTTGCAGACCAAGTGCCTGCGCCCAAGCCAGACGCGATGGGTGAACCTGTGGCGCAAGGTATGGTGGTCAATATGCTGGATCAGCGCGTTCATAAACTGACGCCTGAATTCATGAGCTACACAATTGCCAAGATGGGCCTTTGGGCGATGACCCGTACGACCGCACAGGCGCTGGCGCCGCGCGTGCGGGTAAATGGCATTGGTCCCGGACCGACGTTGCAAGGGCACCGTCAAAGCAAAGACCACTTCGACAGGCAACGCGCGGCAACCGTTCTAAAGCGTGGTGCGAACCCGTCTGACATCACTGCCGCGCTTGGGTATTTTCTGGACGCGCCTGCTGTGACGGGGCAAATGCTAGCGGTTGACGGCGGCCAGCACCTCGCTTGGGAGACACCGGATGTACTGGGGCTGGAATAGCGGGCGCGTAAAGTTGTGCACCGCACGCAATTACTCTTCACGAAACTGTCACAATTTGCATAGTTATCAATGTGTTAACGTGGTATTTTGAAAAAAGCACAATAAAAGCAGATAGTTATAGGTCTGCCTAAAAATTGGGCATGTTAACGAAGTCTGCCAAAAACAACGAAAAATTACGACTCTCTTGGATTAACCCACTGACTTATCCACAGAAACCGTGGATGCCTTTTCTCTTGTCCTTGGTGCGTTACCATTGCAGCCAACAAAGAATCATAGATCTGCCTAAATGACCGAAAAGACACCCAAAACCGGATACGAGATTATCCACGATTATCTGCGCACGCTGGACTCTAGCCCCGGCGTGTACCGGATGTTGGATGCGGACAGCCGGGTGCTCTATGTGGGCAAAGCACGGAACCTAAAAGCGCGCGTTAGTAACTATTCGCGCCCCGGCAGTCATTCCCCCCGTATTGCCCGCATGATCAGCGAAACCGCGACAATGATGTTCCTGACGACGCGCACAGAGACCGAGGCGTTGCTGCTTGAGCAGAACCTGATCAAGCAGCTGAAACCGCGCTACAACGTCCTGCTACGCGACGACAAATCATTCCCGAATATTCTGGTCGCCAAAGACCACGCCTTTCCCGTCCTCAAAAAGCATCGCGGCGCGAAAAAGCAAAAGGGCAACTATTACGGTCCCTTTGCCAGTGCCGGTGCGGTCAACCGCACGCTGAACCAACTGCAGCGGGTGTTCTTGCTGCGCAACTGCTCTGACAGTGATTTCGAGACGCGCACGCGCCCTTGTTTACAATACCAGATCAAGCGGTGCTCTGGTCCGTGCTGCGGTCTGATATCTGAGGCGGATTATGCCCGCACGGTTGGTGACGCCGAAAAGTTCCTGCAAGGCCGTACGAAAGGTATTCAAGAAGCGCTGGCCAAGCAAATGCAAGACGCCAGCGAAGCGATGGAATTTGAACGTGCCGCCGCCATGCGCGACCGCATCAAGGCGTTGACCCAAGTTCAAACTGCCCAAGGTATCAACCCGCAAAACACCCCAGAGGCGGACGTGATCGCGCTGCACCGCGACGGCGGGCAGGCTTGCGTGCAGGTGTTCTTTATCCGTGCCAACCAGAATTGGGGCAATCACGACTATTATCCGCGTATCAGCGGGGACGAGGACGCGTCCGAGGTCATGGAAGCATTTGTTGGCCAATTCTATTCCGATCGCGAACCGCCCAAAATGCTGATACTGTCACACGGGTTGGACAACGACGATCTGATGGCGGACGCTATGGCCGAAAAGGCCGGTCGCAAAGTCGAGATTATCATCCCCCAGCGCGGCGAAAAGGCAGAGCTGGTGCAAAACGCTTTGCGCAACGCCCGCGAAAGCCTTGCCCGCAAGATGTCAGAAACCGCAACCCAAGCGCGCTTGCTGAAAGGCGTCGCAGAAGTGTTCGGGATGGAAAAAACCCCGCAACGTATCGAGGTTTACGACAACTCGCACATCCAAGGCGCGCATGCTGTTGGCGCAATGATCGTGGCAGGCCCTGACGGGTTCGACAAAAACCAATACCGCAAATTCAACATCAAGGGCGTCGACCTGACCCCCGGCGACGATTTCGGTATGATGAAAGAGGTCCTGTCCCGCCGCTTCCAGCGCCTGCTCAAAGAAGATGGGGACCGCACGCAGGGCACATGGCCCGATTTGCTGCTTATTGATGGTGGGCAAGGCCAAGTCAGCGCCGTACGCGAGATTATGAACGCGTTAGGTGTGGGTGATATCCCGATGGTTGGCGTGGCCAAGGGCCTTGACCGTGACGCTGGCAAAGAGGAATTCCACCGCACCGGCAAACCTGTGATGGCGCTGCGCCACAACGATCCGGTGCTCTATTTCATCCAGCGGATGCGCGACGAAGTTCACCGCTTTGCCATCGGCACGCACCGCGCAAAACGGTCCAAAGCGATCGGGGCGACCCCGCTTGATGATGTGCCGGGGGTCGGGGCCACCCGCAAGCGTGCGTTGTTGGCGCATTTTGGATCGGCCAAGGCCGTGGCGCGGGCGAATTTGGCGGATCTCAAGGCCGTGGATGGGGTGTCCGCAAAGCTGGCGCAGACCGTCTATGACTATTTTCACGAGAATGGTTGACGAGACGCCCCCTGCTTCGCCAACCTGCTAATCAAAGAGGCAAGGGGTGCGACCATGGCGAATTTCAAACAGCGGCTCAATCAGACCAACGACAAGATGACGGCGCATATCTGCACAATCCCGTCGGCCACGGTGACCCAAGCGATGGCCGCTGCGGGTGCTGACGCTGTGATTATTGATATGGAACATGGTGCGGTTGATTACGCCAGTGCGCACGCAATGATCGCCGCCACCCAAGGTACAAATTGCGCCCCGCTTGTCAGGGTCGCCGAAAATGATCCAGTGCAGGTTAAACGCGTGCTTGATCTTGGCGCGCAGGGGGTTTGTTTTCCGATGATCCGCAACGCCGACGACGCCCGCAAAGCGGTGGCATCTTTGCATTATCCGCCCAAGGGCAATCGCGGCTTTGGACCCTTTATCGCGCATTCTGCAGCAGGTGTTTCGTTACTTGATTACAAGGACGCCGTGGACGGCACGCTGACATGTATCCTCCTCGTTGAAACGGCTGATGCGATTGAGAATATAGATGAAATAGCAGCTGTGCCCGGCATTGACCTGTTGGTCCCTGCACAGTTTGATTTGTCGACTGACTTGGGCATTTCAGGTCAATTCGACCACCCTGATTTTCAGGCGGCGCTTGCGAAAGTCGAAAAAGCAGCCGCGAAGGCTGGCATTCCGCTTGGAAACGTCGCACTGGCCCCCGAACAGGCGGCCGGATTATTCGCCCGGGGGTATCGCGTAATAGCTGGATTTGATCTGCTATGGCTCAAGGCAAAGACCGCCGAAACCCAAAGCTGGCTAGGCACTGAGTAACCCCGCAGAAATCATCCCGCTTTCCACTGACGCCACAAGCCGCTAAACCTGCGCTATGAACATGAACTTGCCAAATATCCTGACGATCCTGCGCCTTGCCGCTGCCCCTGGCATCGTCATTATGTTTTTGTATTTCCATCGGCCGTTGGCGGATTGGTTTGCGCTAACGCTTTTCATTCTTGCCGCAATAACTGATTTCCTCGACGGATATCTGGCGCGCGCATGGAAGCAGGAAAGCAAGCTGGGGACGATGCTTGATCCGATTGCAGACAAGGCGATGGTGATTATTGCTTTGGTCGTAATCACAGGCTTTTCCGGCATGAATCCGTGGATTCTTTTGCCTGCAACACTGATTATCTTCCGCGAAGTTTTCGTGTCAGGTCTGCGCGAGTTTCTAGGAGACACCGCAGGCACGCTTAAGGTCACGAACCTTGCCAAGTGGAAAACGACGGCACAGATGGTCGCGATCTCAATGCTGTTCGCAACAGGCGCGTTCGAGCATTATTTTGGTATGCAATCGCTCGCCATGACTTCCGAGATGGTTGAGGACGCGATTTCCGGCAATGGTCCGGATGAATTAGGCCTTTATTGGAAATACAGAGGGATGGTGATTAGCTGGTGGGGCGGCATTATTATGCTTTGGATTGCGGCTCTTTTGACGATCATTACAGGCTGGGACTATTTTCGAAAATCCCAACCATATCTTAAGGAAGATGAGGTATGAACGTTGTCTACTTCGCATGGGTCCGCGAACGGATCGGGTTGCCGCAAGAAACGGTGACCTCTGACGCTGCGACCGTCAACGATTTGATTGTAGAACTAATTGCCCGCGAAGAACGCTATGCTGCGGCCTTTGCGGATATCAGCGCCTTGCGCGTCGCCTTGGATCAGGAACTGTCTGATTTTGACGCCTCTCTCGCGGGTGTGCGCGAAGTCGCGTTTTTCCCACCAATGACGGGCGGATAATGATCGTCCGCGTACAATCAGACGTTTTTGATGCGGGCGCAGAGCTGAATAGTTTCGCCCAAGGACGCCACGATATCGGGGCGGTGGTCAGCTTTACCGGTGTCGTGCGCGACACCAAAGGTGATCTGCAAGAGATGCTGATCGAACATTACCCCGGCATGACACAAGGTGCGATTTCCAAGATTGTGCAAGAAGCTGTGCAGCGTTGGGATTTAGCCGATGTTCTGGTGATCCACCGCTACGGACCACTAAAACCTGGTGCCCCGATCATGATGGTCGCAACTGCGTCGGCACACCGTGCGGCTGCGTTTGAGGCGGCAGATTTTTTAATGGACTATCTCAAATCTCGCGCGCCGTTCTGGAAAAAAGAAATAACGAACGACGGCGCGGCGTGGGTCTCAGCGAAAGACGCAGACGAGGACGCGCTAAACCGCTGGTAGTCGCGCCATCGCGGCACAAGGTCCGTGGCGCGGGCATGTGGTCAGGTGGTTGTTTATCAACCCTGTTGCTTCCATAAATGCATACACAATTGTGGGGCCGCAAAACTTGAAACCTGCTTTCTTGAGGTCCTTTGATATCTGAACCGTCAATGGCGACTGGGTTGGAATCAATGCACGATCTGCGTGGACGGTCCGCAGCGGCACGCCGTCTACATATTTCCAAAGAAACTTGTCAAAGCCTTCATTTGCCTCAATTCTCTGCCATGCTTGGGCGTTGCCGATTGTCGCTTCGATTTTGCCGCGATGGCGAATGATACCGGCGTTACCCAAAAGGCGTGTAACATCGTCCTCGCCCCATTTGGCAATCACATTTGGATCAAAATCCATGAACGCCGCCCGAAAGTTGTCGCGCTTCTTCAAAATGGTAATCCATGACAAGCCTGCCTGGAACCCATCAAGAATTAGCTTTTCCCACAGTGTGCGGCTGTCATATTCGGGCACGCCCCATTCGGTATCGTGATAGTCGATATAGATCTGCTCGGGTCCGGCCCAGCCACAACGATCAGTCATTCTGCGTCCTTAATGAGTTGTTAGGCGGCATGAGCCTATGTTGCTGGAAATAGTATGGGGCCGGATAATGCAAAATACCACTCTCAGACGCGCCGACATGGAAGATCAGGCACTAGTGGACCCTTTGCTTTATGCGATGGCAAGCCGCGATGCTGACGTGACAACAATGGTGCGCGATGCATTGGCGGCAGGTCGCGCGCAGTTGGCGTTTCATCCGGTGGTGACGGCAGACTTGGAACGACGGGTGGCTTTTCACGAAGGTCTGGTGCGGCTTAAGGACGAAACGGGCCGTATTATTCCTGCTGCGCACTTCATGCCATTGGTCGAAGAAACGGGTTTGGGGCGTCAGATTGATTGCGTCATGTTGCAACTGGCGTTGAAGCAGTTGCGCGAAACGCCTGAATTGCGGCTATCGGTGAATGTCTCGGCGCGGTCCATTGGTGATGGCGAATGGCGACGTATTCTGGATCATGGCCTGTTGGATAGAATAGCAATTGGTGATCGGCTGATTTTTGAAATCAGCGAAAGCTCTGCCATGCTACTTCATGAAAACGTCATCCGCTTCATGACCGAAATGCAGCCCCGTGGTGTTGGGTTTGCGTTGGATGGGTTCGGCGCAGGGTTCACCGCTTTTCGCTATCTCAAGGACTTCTATTTTGATCTGGTGAAGATCGACAAAAGTTTTGTGCGCGGCATTAATCATGATTCTGACAATCAGGTCTTGGCAGAGGCGTTGATCACAGTCGCCCACCAGTTCGAGATGTTCGCAGTGGCCGACGGGGTGGAAACAGAAGCAGAGGCTGCATTTTTGTCATCCATCGGGGCCGATTGCTTGCAAGGCTATCACTTTGGCGTACCAAGCCTTGATCTTTGATGCATTGCGCTGGGCGCATAGGGGGTTTGAGTTGCCCTAAGTCAACTCTGGCCCTATGAAACAGGTATCGGCAGTTTCGGCTGACTTGCACCTTTTTCGTGCAAATGGCACCGTCCTGCCAGGGAAAAACCTGAAGAGGACTAATATATGACCAACGTCGTTATCGCATCAGCAGCCCGCACAGCAGTCGGCAGCTTTGGCGGATCATTTGCCAACACACCCGCACACGATCTGGGTGCTGCCATTTTAGAAGCCGTTGTCGCACGCGCCGGTATCGACAAATCGGAAGTCAGCGAAACAATTCTAGGACAAGTTCTGACTGCTGCACAGGGTCAAAACCCCGCGCGTCAGGCACACATCAACGCTGGTCTTCCGATTGAGTCGGCAGCGTGGGGCATCAATCAGGTTTGTGGTTCCGGTCTACGCGCCGTCGCTCTTGGCGCGCAACATATCCAGCTTGGCGATGCATCCATCGTTGCAGCGGGCGGTCAAGAAAATATGTCACTTTCCACACATGCCGCCAACCTTCGCCAAGGGCAAAAAATGGGTGATATGACGTACATCGACACAATGATCCGCGACGGTCTTTGGGATGCCTTCAACAACTATCATATGGGTCAAACCGCTGAAAACGTCGCTGAAAAGTGGCAGATTAGCCGTGAAATGCAGGACGCTTTTGCCGTCGCGTCCCAGAACAAAGCGGAAGCAGCCCAAAAAGCAGGCCGCTTTGATGATGAAATCGCAGCTTTCACCGTGAAAAC
>NZ_JAFMHR010000205.1 GCF_017854415.1 Yoonia sp.
AGTTGGTCAACTTGAAGCATGATATCTACCTGATGGCCCCCGACATAGTGCCGCGCGACATGTAACGTTCAACAATGACCGCGACGCAGGCCAATGGTGCGACCGAAATCAATGCGAATGCTGACAGCGACCACCAAGGGGTTACGGATGAATTGAGGGACACGATTGAGACCGGCAAAAGCTGGGTCTCGGTGAATGTGAGAGTGAAGGCAAAGAAGAAGTCGTTCCACCCGAAGATGAGGCAGAACATGCCTGCCACGACGAGGCCAGGAACTGAATTGGGTAGGATAACCCGAAAAAACGCACCAATCGGACTGCATCCGTCAGTCATCGCCATCTCGTCGAGTTCTTTTGGGATACCGGCAAAGAAATCAGTCATGACCCAGACCGCGATGGGCAGCAAGAGTGCTACATAGACCAGCACCAATCCAAAGATCGTATCCAGTGCGCCCAACTCTTTAAGCATCAAGAAGAACGGGATCGCGAGAACGATGGGCGGCATGATCCGTTGGGAGATAAAGAAAAACGTGATGTCGGAATTTTTAACAAAACCCAACCGATATTCAAACCGCGACAGCCCATAAGCGGCCAAGGTCCCAAGTGCCAGACTGACAAGACTTGCAATCAAGGTCACTGCGGCGGAATCGATGAACGGACCGACGATGTTAATCCCCTGCGATCCTGTTGTGAAAAGCGAGGTCCAGCCTTGTGTTGAGGGTTCATAATCCACCCAAGGTATGTAGGTCGCACCGCTTGTGATGGCATTGGCGTCCTTGAATGATGTTGTCAGTGCCCAAAGGAATGGAAAGACGACAAACAGTGACCAGCCAAAGAGGAACAGGGTTTTCAGTATGTGATAGAACTTGTTCATGTTAACCGACCTTTCCGACCAGCAAGCGCAGCAATAGCTTTGCAATCACGGTGAGGCTGACAATCATGATTACCAGATAAACCAGCGACAACGCCGCCGAGTACCCAATCTGAAAGTCGCGCAGGCCGCGAATATAGATGTAATAGGACGAGGTTTCAGTTGCTGTGCCCGGACCGCCAGAGGTTAAGACGTAAACCGTGTCCATGATTTTCGAGGCTTCGATAAGCCGGATGATCAGTGCACCGATTGTGATCGGTGCCATGAGCGGAAACGTAACCTGCCAAAATGTGCGCCAAGTGCCAGCGCCGTCAATTGCGGCAGCAAGGTAAGGCTCACGTGGAAGCGACACCAAACCAGCCAACAACAAAAGGAACATAAACGGGGTCCACTGCCAGACTTCAACAATCAGGACGCTAATGAAGGCCCCGGTCGCACTGGACAGCCAAGGCACCGCACCAATGCCAAACATTCCCAGAATGTCGTTCGCGGGGCCAAGGCTTTCGTGAAAAACTGTCCGCCAGATCACGGACATAACCACCGGTGTGGTCATCATCGGGATGAGGAACAAAACCCGCAAGAACCGCCCGCCGCGAACCTGTTTCCAGACTGCAAGCGCAAGCGCAAACCCTAACGTGTATTGCAAAGACACCGAGATCAATGACAGCAATGATAGCCGTCCAAGGCTCTGCCAAAACCGTTCGTCCGCAAAGACGCGCCCGTAGTTCTTACCGCCGATGTAATCGAGACCAGACTGGAACACATCCCAACTCGAAAAACTCACACGGATTGTGAACAGCAGTGGAAAAAGGATAATTGCGACCAGCGTCAAAAGGGCGGGCAACAAGAAAAAGTGTTTAGACGATAACATGATTTGTTCCTCGAAATTTGAGGTGGGCGTCTACAAAACGCCCACCTCTCATCTTCAGCCTTCGTTGTCTTCAAGTGTAACAACGTTGGCATATGCATCGCGCAAACGATCTTTACCGATGCGATCAGTAATTTCGGACCACTCTTTGGCCACATCATCAAGCGCCTCTTGTGCAGTCTTCTGGCCGGCCATCGCCTCGGCTACACCATTCGCCATTGACGACATGAACTGACTGACGCCTGGAACACGCAAATCAAACACGCGGTTTTGGCTCTCTTCCATCTCAGACAATGTTGTTACGTAAGTCTGAGCTGTTTTATCAGCCCAACCCTGACCTTTCCAATAATCAACATCGAAATGGCTGTTGCGGTAAGGGTTCACACCAAAGCGACCGATCTGCATGTCATGTTCAGCGTTAGCTTCGTTGGAGAAGAAGCAAAGGAAATCAAATCCCATCTCTTGCTCTTCGGACATTGAAGATACTGCTGAAGACCAGCCCCACGTCATATATGGTGCGCGGTTAGGTGTCTCGAATGTGTCCCATGCACCAGTTGTGCGATTCCAAACTTCGGAAGCCCCTGGCAGCGGTGCGGCTGCGACCATATTCCGGATCCGGCTGTCTTCTTGATTGGCCTGAATATAGGCGTCATCCCAGCTATAGCTCATCAAAGTCTGACCACCGCCAAACGAGAAGATCTCGTCGCCCAACCCAAAGTTAGTACCGCCGGGAGGGAAACTGGCCTGAGCTTCGATAAACAGTTCAAGTCCGCGCACGAAACCCGGCGTATTGATCTGCGGTTCCATTGTCTCAAGGTCAAAGAAGAACCCGCCTTGGACATCTGGGTGCTTTGCATAAGGTGCTGCACGGCTGATAAACGCTGAGAACATCAGGTCATCGCGCTTGGCGACTTCGGCAGAGCCATAGTTCAGTTCGCCGTCACCATCCCAATCGGACGCGTTGAAATATGCGGCTACCTGATTGTATTCCTCCCATGTAGCGGGAACGGTCAACTGGTTGCCTGTGTCGGCAAAATATTTAGCTTGCACATCGGCATTGTCGAACACATCCGTGCGGAACTTCAGGTAATGGCGGTCACCATCCATAGGATACTGGATCATTTCGCCGTTCCACGTCGCAACACCGGTAAAACTTGGGGTGACATCCATCATGCCCGTTGAGTTGACATAGGCCTCTGGCACAGGGGCAAGGAAGCGGCTGAAATCACCAATCCAAAGTGATGGATAAAACATCACATCATAAGCGTTCTGCTCACTTTGAAACGGGATCATGATACGTTGGAACAGGTCACCAAATGGGACGTGGACGACGTTGACTTCAGCACCGGTTAGTTCTGCAAACTGTTCCGCATGAAGCGCTGTTGGCTCGCCGATGACAGGGATCGCGTGGGTGATGATGTTCAATGTGCGCCCAGAATAATCCTTGGCGTCTGTCGCTGCATAACTACAGGTGCCCGGCAGGTCCTGTTCGATGCCAAAACGTGTGTAATCTTGTGCCGAGACAGGCACCGCAGATGAGGCGATAATCGC
>NZ_JAFMHR010000240.1 GCF_017854415.1 Yoonia sp.
AGTGCGTACGCCTGAAGGGCGAGATCTTCTGCTCTGACGATTTTTTCGTCCCAAAGGGTGTCATAAACCTTCCGGAATGAGTTCAGGGCTCTACAACCGTTGTGGCATATCTCCACAACCGTCCGGGTAAGTTCAGGGCTATTGACTCGACCCGAAATCTCCTCCGCATATTTCTCCATCAGGGACTTCGCCTTCTCCAAAAGTTGCTTCTGAGCAGCAGTGTCTTTAGGATTTGTCTGGATCGCGAGTTCGATCGCACGCAAGTCGTCTCCGTTTTCAACGTCCTTGACGCATTTAGACAGTACCTTAAATTCTTTCAGTTTTGGAGGCAGCTGAGTCTCATGTTCCACTTTAGGAGTCCGATTTTGAATTTCTATCCATAGAGAACCTTGCAAGTCTTGCGCAGACTTGCTTGTGGACAGGGATGCACAACACTCCTTAAATTGGTCAATACTCTCCAAAATTAATTTTTTCAGACTCTGTAGCTCTTCCAAGCCACTAGCGCAGGTGTCTGTCAAAAGTATGATGGTTGTCATGAGGATGATATGTGTTAATGGTTGTGACAGTTGTATTAATAATGAGGCTGGTGGCAAAAGGATGGTGGTGATCTAATGGTTGGGTTAGGGTCAGATTAATAATGGCGGTGTTAATGATGATGTAGTACACAGTGGAGATGGTGGTAGGGTAGTATTCTCGGCGAGCCAGTTGGTGGTATTTTCGACAGATCAGATGGTGGTATTCTTGGTGGAACGGCTGGTGGTATTTCGTAGTAAAGGTGGCAGCGATCATCATCGTGGAGGTGGCAACGATCGTCGTCGTCGTGGCAGCGATCGTTGTAGACAAAGTGAGAGCGATCGTCGTCTTGGAGGTGGGGGTGATTGTCGTCGTGAAGGTGGCAGGAATCGTTGTCGTGGCGGTGGTGATGGCATCAACGGTGGTAGTATTGGGACGTGTGGAAAGTAGCATATGTAGACGATCATCCTGTTATTTACCTTGCTGCGTAACGTCAATTTCTTTCAATACCTTCATGATAATAATAATAGAAGTAATGATGATGGTAATAATGATAGAAGGTGGTAGTATAGACGCTTTTGGTACTGGTAGCGTTTAGGTTCGTGGTGGTGGTAGTTGTGTTGATGGTAGTGGTAGTAGAAATTATGATGCCATGGTTTCCACTCACCATTTATCACCACCGCCGCTACCACTGCCATCACCCTCGACACCATTACCATTATCCACGATCGTTGTCAGCACACTGCCATCTGCCATCACCACTAATCACCATCACTAGTACTATATCACTGCCGCCACCATCGCCACCACGTATCACCAACACCATCATCACTAAGCTTACTATTACTATCATTACCACCACGTATCACCAACACCATCATCACCACTACCCACTACCATGGTGGCGATGCTGCTAGAATTATATTTGATCTGGAATTGGCAGTATCATTTATAGTGATGGCGGCGGTAGTGATTTGCTGTGATAGGTGGTGGCGACGATGTCGGCATTCTAGTAATAATGGCATCGGTAGTGGCTTGCTGTTTGCTATGGTAGGTGGTTTGTTGTGGTAGGTAAGGTGCGGACGGCGGCGTGGTACATGGCAGTTGTGAGTGGTGATCAAGGTGGTAATCAGTCATCAATGACGACAGGTAATCTTAGCAGTGGTGACGGCGTTGGTCTACGGTCAGCGGATGGGATGGATGGGATGGCGAGCAACATTTTTCGTATTCCCTAAATTCCCTACGCCCTACGACCCCGGCCTGCAATTGCGGCCTGTGGGTGGGTCGTAATAGCGCACCACAATGGAGTCGAGGGCATCAATGCTTGACATTTTGCTATCTGCTGTGGTGGACAGTGTACACAAAAAGAGATTGGCAACAACTTATATCTAACTTAGTTAGGGAGGCGACTCGCGGAGCGAGTGACTCGCCGACTTGGCGAGTACCCGCCGTAGGCGAGTGACCCACCCACCCGTCTTTTACTCTCCCCACCCGGGTGACCCGCCCACCCGAGTGACGCGCCCCGCTCGCTAGGGGTGACGACCTCCTTGTCTCTCTCCCACTCTTTTTTGACAAACTCTTTATCCAATCAAAACAAATCAAACGAACTATTTATGAGACAACGCTTGGTGCAGCCCTGTCCACTCGGCTACACATTCACACATTTGTGTACTATTGGTGGGTGTGGTTCTGACGACACATTTAAGCTTCTCTTTTTTACGCACGATCATAAGACTTATCGTCCTCTGTATTCCTGACACTATCGTCCTCAGCTCAAATTTTAACCTATCAACACAAACATATTTTTGGTAGATGACGTGTTGTATAATTTTGTTAAATGTGTCGTTGCTGAAGTCGGCAATGCGGGTTTCATGCAGCAAATTATAGCCGCTAGGTGGATTAAAGTAAGCCGCGCCTAGGCTTTAACGTATGATTTTGCGTAGCTGTGTAACACATTTAGCTAGCTTAAATGTGCTATCTGTGTTGATACGTACGAGTTTAGCCTAGGCTTAAATAAAGCCGCTTTGTGTTTTATATGGAGCCGATTCGCGGCTTTAGCCCCTCTCCTTTGCTTAAATGTGTTGTCCTCCGACTTCGCTATGATAACGTTGGGAAAAGCTTGACACTCACGAAGACATGTCAAGCAGTGATGATGGCTACCTCAGCGATGGTGGGGACGCTGTTGCGGCGCAGAAGCGCCGCCCAAAAACCAGAGACCCCCCTCCAGGAAGAGAGCTCGGTCGGCACAGGCGCCCCCTGACTTAATGAAGTCAAAGCACAGTATCCTGCTTGTGCCATTTGGCGAGCACTGTGGCAGGCCACACAGCAAGTGTGCTGCCTGCAGCAAGGTGGCGCCGAACACGACGCGCGCGTGGGCATCACACGGGAAGACCTACCGGGCGCTAAAGGGCCCGTCTGGCGCTAGTGCAGCTGTTTTGCGGGTCGCAATTCCCAGTGGCGGGGGAAGCGCACCGCAAGCTGCTATGTGACACTTTCGTTTGTGCGTACTCGATATACAAGCACAAACTGCCGTTTACGCAAGGCCCGCGTAACAAAGAGGTAAACTCATCCCTCCCCGCCTTCCCTTTATCGATAACCCCCCCCTCCCCCCCTCTCCTTTCCTTCTAGCTACTACAGAACCTACACTGCGTAGACAAAAAAGCCGCGGGTAAAATGCCTGCTTCTAGGCAGACCATGTCGAGGTAATACCCGCCGTCGGCCATCGCCTGTGGCCTATCTCTTTCTGACCCCCCTCCCCCTCCCGCAGATACG
>NZ_JAFMHR010000235.1 GCF_017854415.1 Yoonia sp.
TCTAGTATAGTATATGAAATATGTTGTATTATGTTTTTTTGGTTTCAGGCGTTAAGGAAGCCCGGTTGGTTTACCGCCTATGCGGTCAGGAGGTCAGAGCGTGCCTTTAGGCGAGCCCTCACCGCGTTGAGTCTGAGCTCCGCCGGAGTCACCACCGACTGGAGCAGAGAGCCGTCCTTTGCAACCTTGGCCGAAGGGCCGACCGGCAGGTTGAGGACAGGGTGGCGACCAGCCGCCAGCCTTTTGAGCACAGCCGCCCCAGCCGAAGTAGGCTTGAGCTGGCATGCCTGTTCGAGTCCCCCGAATCTCTTGGTGCCCCACTTTCCACAAGTGGCGCAGAAGACCAGGGGAAAACCGTCGCAGGAGGAGGCCATGAGCGTGTGACCTTTGGCCAACCCGGCCAGCCTCCCCAGGAAATGCTGCTCCCCTGCAGGGCAAGGCCTGCCTGAGATTGCGTCTCTCTTGGCGACTGTGCGGGCCACCAGGTTGCAGGCCGAGCACTGCCATCGCTTGAGTCCATGGACCCAGCTGTGTGCGTGCCCCGAACCTGTTTCCCTGCGAGAAATGACCAGTTTGGGCTGGCCCTTTTTGGGCCCTCCCTGGCCTTTGTGCTTTTCGAGTTTTGGCCAGAGCGGCCACATCCCGACCAGCAGCCTAGAGAAAGCCTTCAAGTCGCGCAGGTCGCTTTCCCAAGCTTCCAGGACCTCCTTGCTGGGCCCAGGGTGCAGCTGAGCACCGAGCTTGGCAAAGTGGTCTGCGCGCTCGTTGGCCCTGGCCATCTCCGCTTGCCTCTCAGTCATGTCGTCAGTGACGTCCTGGTGCGCTTTGACTTTGAGGCAAGCGGAGATGGTCTTCCTACCAGGGTCCATCAGGGTGCCCTTGACGATGCCGCCATAGGGCGCCTTCGCGGACATGCTGAGAGAGAGCTCCTTGTTGTGCCCATCCACCACAGACCTGCAGTCGACATGCAACAGGGACCTGCCACGAGCGGTCTGGTGAGAGACTCCCCAGGCCACCCACTCTGCCGCCTGCGAAGTCTGTGGGAGAGGAGCCCACACAGGACCATACAGGACGACATCATCCAACCCCTCACCCCCTTCTTGGATCACTGACCATCCGGCCCTGCACAAGTCGAAAACAGGCTGGGGATAGGCCGAGCCGTCGGAGAAGAGTGATCCAACAAGGGAGCGGGTGACGCCGAGGGGGGTCTCGACCCCATTGACCAGGTGCACTCCAGGGTGCTCCGCCAGAGGGGGAGGCCAGTTTTTGCCGGGATGCAGCAGGATTCCCCTCTGGAACTTTAGGTCCGAGGGGCCCGCCGCGCGAGCTCTGGCGAGGAAGTCCTCTTCAGCGAGTTCCTCCCGCCTCTGCCTGCATTCCTCTGCTTCACAGAGGTAGAGGCGGTGGTGGGGAGTGTCATCGGCAGCCGTGCACAGGGGGCAGACGCCGCTGACAGGGTAGCCCATCTCACGCTGCCTCTCACCAGTCCAAAGGGCTCCAACCACCCCCGCTCTCAGCAGGCCGGCCTGTTTGGCTCCGAGCTTTTTGGACTTCGTGATCCTCATGATCGGCTGGATCGTGATGCGTGAGACTTGATCGTTGCAGGCTCCCAGCTTAAGGGCCGCTTTCTCTTCAAGTTTCACCCACCTGGCCTGTGCCGCCAGCTTTTTGACCATGGCAGGCGAGTTCTCCACTAGGGAGAGGATGAGCCCTTCAGCAGTGACGACTCTGAAGGGGTCTAGGAAGGACCAGCCCAGTCGCTCAGCCTCCAGCCTCGCAACCATCATAGGACCCCTGGCGCTCCTCCAGCTGTCTTGTTTGCGACACATCGACGCGTTCCAGGCCGAAAGCAGCTGGGGGATCGTCAGGGCCCTCTCATCGCTTCTGTTGGACGCCGTCCAGACTTCGCGAGACCACCTGGCCAGGGCCGCTACCGAGTGCAGGGCCAAGGGGTCCCCGATCGCCATCACATGGAGAGTCCGAGACTTGCCCATGCCAAAAGGAGGGTTGCAAGCAGATGCCGCCCTCTCGAGCCTGTCCAGCTCACCTGGTGACAATCCGTGCACCTCAGAGCCATACACTGCCTGCGGCCTTATGCCAGTGGTGAAAATTTTTCCAATCTTGTTAGCGCCTGCCCTTGCTAACCTACGGAGCCTAGCCACCCTGGGGCGAGTGCCTGAGAGCCTCTTGCTTCTAGTAGAGCACCTGGCCCTGAAGCTTCGAGGCCTTCCCCCCGAGGTGTCTATTCCCAGATTCTTTGCCAGCCAGGTAGGCATGCCCGCCTTTTCCTTCAGGGCACTGCGCACGCGCGCAGCGACGTCCGAGTCAGACGAAACGACCGCAGCCTTGGGAAGTGAGATGGCACAGCCCAGGGTGCCTTCAATGACCTCAGCCAGGTCGGTCGCAGCCTGCACGACATTCACAATGATGGAAGCGGGCGGGCCTTGCATAGAGACCCCGGTGTCATCAATGTAGGCATCCAAGGTGACCCTAGGATTCCTCAGAGCGAAACCTTTGAAGGGGCGGTAGTAGTAAACCTTGACGAGAGTAGTAGCACCACCACAACCAGCCACCACCCCCCTATCAGGCTGTATTTCCTGGGCGCACATGCCATAGAGAGCCACGAACCTCGGAAAGCTGTAGCCAGCCAAGCACAGCCTCAGAAGCCTAAGAGGAAAACCCAGATGGATGGCTTCGGTCAGCAATTTTCCATGGTCCAGGCTTTCATAGAACTTGATTAAATCCCACAGCAGGCAGACAGCAGCGTGTGCCTTGTGAGTTGCCGCCTCAGACCTAACAGCCTGCCTCCACACCACGTCGACTGGGGATCTGTTTTTGCCCATAGCGAAACACGGCAGGTCATGACTCTTTTCCCAGTCGTCGAGGAGGGGGCGCCTGGCCTTCAGATACAGCCTGTAAATGGCTGGGAACAGGCCTATCGGCCGAAAACCCCCCGCTGGCTTCTCCAGGAGAGGGACCAGGAGCTGAGACACCTGGTCAGGCCATTTTCCTTTGTCTTCTATGATCATGAGAAGAACAGCCAAAGCCTCAAGGCACCTGTGAGAGACAAAGGAAAAATGCCTGACATGGAAACCATCGGGGGCAGATGCCGTGGCCTTGCCAAACTTTCCTGCTGCCTCGCGCAGCTGCTGAGCTGTGATCTGCGGCAGCGCAGGCATCTCCAGATCGGCAGGCCAAGTGAAAACACCATTGCTATCCCTCAACCCGCTTTTATGCCCCTCGACACACCAAACACTCTGCCAAAG
>NZ_JAFMHR010000206.1 GCF_017854415.1 Yoonia sp.
CTGCCGATTGCAGAAGCATTGGTGCAAAAGGGCGTAGGGTTGGGAACCGCTTTGACCTTTATGATGGCCGTTACGGCCTTGTCGTTGCCATCAATGATTATGCTCAAGCGGGTTGTTAAGCTGCCGTTGCTGGCCGTGTTCATCGGCGTTGTTACTTTTGGTATCATACTGATTGGCTACATTTTCAACGCCACCGCGCATCTGTTCATCTAGAAAGGAAGATACCGAATGATCATCAAGATACTGGGCTCTGGTTGCAAAAAATGCGTGGCCTTGGCGGAAAATACGAAGGCTGCGTTGCAGGCCGCAGACATAGACGCCGAGATTGAAAAGGTGACCGACATCGTCGCGATTGCAGGCTACGGGATTATGTCCACACCCGGACTTGTGATCGACGAGAAAGTCGTATCAAGCGGACGGGTCTTGAGCACGGCCGAGATTGGCGCATTTCTGAAACCCGCACCAAATAAAAACTCAGGAGGTGTCGCATGACACAGCACAAACACTGCTACGGCACGATGTTTCACGACAGCCTGCACTTTGAGATGAACGACAAAATGCAAGGCAAGGTTTTCGCGTTCGAACTGGATACCGCCGGGTTAGCGCGATCCCAAAAGAGCGTGCAAACCGACATCGCAGAATGGGATGATTGTGTGGCCTGCCCGGAATTTGCCCACTGCTACAAGCTATGCATGGCCAAGCTGGCATTAGAGGCCGCGATATCACATAGCTGACTATGTGTCGGCATGAACGGGCCGATCTGGCTTTAGGCCCGCAAAACACGCGGCCTCGTATTGCGACATAAAGACCTTGCCAGAAAGATGCTCCAGAAAGTGACCATGCTCAAGCCGATCCATAACGGGGCCTTTCACCTCTGATAGGTGCAGTTTTACGCCCATATCTGACAACCGCTCGTTGATCGCCTCTAGTGTTTCCAGCGCACTGAGGTCGATTTCGTTAATGGCGCTGCATTGCAAGATGATGTGTTCGATCTGGTCGTCACCGGCGAGCCGCGCAAGGATCACGTCCTCCAGAAATCGCGCATTGGCGAAATACAGGCTTTCGTCCAATCGCAAGGTCAGGATGCGCGGATCTGTCTGAACCGTGTGGCGGTGGATGTTGCGAAAGTGCTCGGTGCCACGAACCAGCCCGACTTCGGCGATATGAGGACGCGACGAGACATAAAGATGCATCAAGATCGACAGGGCAACTCCGGCGGAAACGCCCGCTTCGACGCCAACTGACAGCGTCACCAAAATTGTCGCAATCACCGCCATGAAATCTGCGCGCGAATAGTCCCAGCTGCGCCGCAAAATACTGAAATCGACAAGGCTAAGTACCGCCACAATGATCGTCGCGGCCAGCGTAGCTTTGGGTAAAAAATAGATAAGCGGGGTCAGCCCGACTGCCGCAATCGCCAGTCCAATTGCAGTAAATGCGCCAGCCGCGGGCGTTCTTGCGCCGGCGTCAAAATTTACAACGGACCGCGAAAACCCACCCGTAACAGGAAAACCGCCCGTAAATGCAGCGCCCAGATTGGCCACGCCAAGACCAATAAGCTCTTGGTTGGGATCGACCCGCTGCCGTTTTTTCGCGGCCAACGTTTGCGCAACTGAAATCGATTCAACAAAGCCGATGACCGAAATCATAAAGGCGGGCAGCACCAGTTGCTGCAGCAAGGCTGGCGAAAAGGATGGCAGCGTAAAGGGAGGCAGGCTTTGCGGAACAGTGCCAACGATCTGCACCCCTGCCTGCGCCAAGTCCAATGTCCAGACAGCGACGGTTGTCGCCAGAACGGCCACAACAGGACCTGCCTTGGTCGCTATATCCGCAGCATTTTCACCCAGACCGATACCGCGCAGCGCAGGCTTTAGCCCTTTGCGCACCCAAAACAAAAATACCGTCGCACCAACACCGATGGCAGCTGTTGGCAAATTTATTTGGGGCAAATGCATCACAACCGACACGATCAGATCCAGCAAGTTGTGCCCTTCTGCATCGATCCCAAAGATGTGGCGCAACTGGCTGGCGGCAATGATTAACCCAGAAGCAGTGATAAAACCGGAAATCACTGGATGCGACAGAAAGTTCGCCAGAAAACCTAACCGGAACAGCCCTAACAATAGCAACATCATCCCCGACAATCCGGCCAAAGATAGGGCGGCAACAGCATAACCCGCAGTACCTTGCTCGACGATATTGCTTAAGGCAGCGGCGGTCATCAGCGACACCACCGCAACGGGGCCAACCGCCAAACTGCGGCTGGTACCAAAGACAGTATACAACAAGATCGGCACGATTGACGCGTATAGCCCTGCCTCTGGCGGCAACCCCGCAAGCAATGCATAGGCAAGCGATTGCGGTATCAGCATGATCGTAACGATCAGGGCCGCGATCAGGTCATCTCCAAAGGTCGCGCGATCATAGTCGCGCGCCCATGTCAGGATCGGCACCAGGCGGATAAGATGATCAGACATTGTTGTTCATGCTAGCGCGCGCTGATTTTTTCGGGCTTCGCCATCCATTCACGCCCTTTCAGCATCGCACGCCAATAAATCGGCGGAAGCAGCTTTTCCTTTAATAGCCACGCCAACCGCGATGGTTGGGTCCCGTCGATCAAGAACTTGGGGAAACTGGGCAGCAAAGCGCCGCCATAGCCGAATTCAGCCAAAACAATCTTGCCGCGTTCAACCGTCAGTGGGCATGATCCATAGCCATTATACTGCGCCACCGGTGCGCGGCCATTGATGTCTGCGACGACGTTTGCCGCGACAATCGGCGCCTGTAGACGAGCCGCCGCGGCAGTCTTGGCATTTGGCGCGTTCATCACATCGCCCAATGACCAGATGTTTTCATAGGTCTTGTGGCGCAGTGTTGACTGATCCACGTCCACCCAGCCTGCCGCATCCGCCAATGGTGAAACCCTGATAAAGTCAGGCGCAGATTGCGGTGGACAGACATGCATCATGTCGAATTCCATCTCGACCCGCTCAACAGGCGTGTCGGGCCTTGCGACGTCGAACCATGCTTTCTTGGCGGGGCCATCAACAGCCACCAGATTGTGGAAGAAGTTTAGCTCAGCACTGTATTTTTTGACGTATTTCTCAAGTGCAGGCACGTAGTCCTTGACCCCGAACAGCACCCCACCAGCGTTGTTGAATTGGATATCAATGTCTTTCAACACGCCGCGCCGGAACCACGCATCACCCGATAAATACATCGCCTTCTGCGGCGCACCTGCGCATTT
>NZ_JAFMHR010000207.1 GCF_017854415.1 Yoonia sp.
GTGAGCGCATCGTGAAACCTTTCGTGTGATGACGCCTTCAACCCTGTGCATTGATACGATCCAAGGATAGCATTTGGGCGACATAAGATGTCGCATTCGGAACCGCATGCAGGTTTGTGCGCGCCATAGTAACCAAAAACCAGCATGGAGCCTTTGCGATGAAAACGACCACCCAAGCCGTCATTATCGGAGGCGGCGTTGTTGGCTGTTCCGTGCTATATCACCTGACGAAACTTGGCTGGTCCGATGTGATGCTGCTGGAACGTTCTGAGCTGACATCGGGATCAACGTGGCACGCCGCGGGTGGTTTTCATACGCTCAATGGCGACACAAACATGGCCGCATTGCAAGGCTATACCATCAAGCTGTACCGCGAACTGGAAGAACTGACAGGCATGTCTTGCGGCTTGCATCACGTGGGTGGCGTGACACTGGCCGACAACCAAGACCGCTTTGATATGCTGGTCGCAGAACGCGCCAAGCACCGTTATATGGGGCTAGAAACCGAAATCGTCAGCCCCGAAGAAATTGCCAAGATTGCCCCGATCACCAATCTTGATGGGATAGTGGGCGGGTTATATGATCCGCTGGATGGGCATCTGGACCCATCGGGCACCACCCACGCATATGCCAAGGCCGCGCGGATGGGCGGCGCCACAATCGAATTGCATACCAAAGTGATCGAGACGAACCAGCGTCCTGACGGCACTTGGGATGTTGTGACTGACAAGGGCACAATTCACGCGGAACATGTGGTCAATGCGGCAGGTCTTTGGGCACGCGAAGTCGCCGCGATGGCCGGATCATATGTGCCGCTGCACCCGATGGAACACCAATATATCGTCACCGATGACTTGGCTGAAATCTATGATCGCGACAGCGAGCACCCGCATGTGATGGACCCCGCAGGTGAAAGCTATCTGCGCCAAGAAGGGCGCGGGCTATGCATCGGGTTCTACGAACAGCCCTGCAAACCGTGGGCGGTAGATGGTACACCTTGGGACTTTGGGCACGAATTGCTGCCTGACAATCTGGACAAAATCGAAGCGTCAATTGAATTTGCTTACAAGCGCTTCCCGATCTTGGAAACAGCCGGCGTCAAATCCGTGATCCACGGCCCATTTACCTTTGCACCTGATGGCAACCCGTTGGTTGGACCTGTGCCGGGACTGCAAAATTACTGGTCCGCTTGCGGTGTCATGGCGGGCTTTAGCCAAGGTGGGGGTGTCGGCTTGATGTTGGCGCAATGGATGGTCACAGGCGAATGCGAACGCGATGTCACGGCGATGGACGTAGGCCGCTATGGTAAATGGATCACGCCGGGATACACGCGGCCAAAAGTGATCGAAAACTACCAGAACCGTTTTTCGGTCAGCTATCCAAACGAAGAATTACCCGCCGCCCGTCCGCATCGTACCACGCCGATGTACGACATTTTCAGCGATCTTGGGGCCGTCTGGGGGCATCAATTCGGCCTCGAAGTGCCTAACTATTTTGCGCAAAGCGGTGAACCTTCCTATGAAACGCCGACCTTCCGCCGCTCGGATGCATTCAGCGCCACAGCCCGCGAAGTCAAAGCGGTGCGCGCAGGTGTCGGTATCAACGAGGTGCAGAATTTCGGCAAATTTGCAATCACGGGCAAAGGTGCGCGTGCATGGCTCGACCGGATTATGGCGGGCCGTACTCCGCAACCGGGGCGCATGTCGCTGACGCCGATGCTGTCGCCCAAGGGCAGACTTTGGGGGGATTTTACCGTATCTTGCCTGTCAGAAACTGAATTTCAAATTACCGCCAGCTATGGGGCGCAAGACATCCACCACCGTTGGTTCATGCAAAACGCGGCAGATGACGCGCGGATCGAAAATATCTCTGACAGACGCAATGGTTTCCAGATCGCAGGGCCCCGCGCGCGTGATTTACTGATGGCCTGCACGCGCGATAACGTGGCCGCGATGAAATTCATGGATGTGTGCCGCATGACCGTCGGTCAGGTCGCCTGTATCGTGCAGCGCGTCAGCTATACAGGTGATCTAGGGTTCGAGATTTACTGCGATCCAATGGATCAACGGCAACTTTGGTGGACGCTTTGGCAAGCAGGGCAACCAATGGGGATTACCCCGTTTGGCATGCGCGCGATGATGTCACTGCGGCTTGACAAGTTCTTTGGCTCTTGGCTGTCCGAGTTTTCGCCTGATTACACCGCCGCAGAAACCGGCATGGACCGCTTTATCAGTTTCAAAAAGAACACTGATTTCGTCGGGCGCGCGGCAGCAGAGGCAGAGCGTGCCAATCCCCCTGCCCGAATGTCCGTCGTGTTCGAGGTTGATGCAGATGATGCCGATGTTGTGGCCTATGAGCCCGTGTTCATAAACGGCGAAGTGCAAGGGTTCTGCACATCGGGCGGGTATTCGCATCACGCGGGCAAGTCGATTGCGCTTGCGCTAATTCCGCGTGCAAAAGCCACGGATGAGTTAGAAGTCGAGATTGAAATCATGGGCCAGATGCGGCGCGCGCGGCGGATCACAACCCCGCTTTTTGACCCTGAAGGGGCGGCAATGCGCGGATGATCCCGATCCTGATCCTAGCTGCAGGCACGTCATCGCGGATGCGTGGCCGTGACAAGATGCTTGAGGATGTTGGCGGCGTGCCCTTGTTGCGCAAGCAAGTCCACATGGCGATCGGAACCGGACATCCTGTTTTTATAGCACTGGGGCCGCAAATGGCGCAGCGGCATGACACTTTCAGAGATCTGGATGCAACAGCGATCACCGTGACTCAAGCGGCGGAAGGATTGTCTGGCACGCTGCGTGGCGCAATCGCACAACTGCCGCAATGCGAAGCCTTTATGATTGTGCTTGCGGATTTGGTGGCACTGACCACGAAGGATTTGCAGGATGTATTGAACGCCCGAGACGAACAGCCCGACTGCACCGTTTGGCGTGGTGCGACCCAGGATGGCAAACCGGGGCATCCCATCTTGATTGATCAAAGTTTGCGGTCATCTTTTGCAGCGTTGCAAGGCGATCATGGCGGTGACAACATCTTGCAAACGTTGCGTGACAAAACATGTCTTGTGCGCCTAAAAAACCAACACGCACGGTACGATCTTGATACGCCCGAAGAGTGGGCGGCGTGGCGAGCTACTATTTCTTGAAGATCAGGTTGGCTTCGCGCCGTGATAGTGATGCACGAGAGTGTCCGACCTTCTGTGTATTAGCAATATGGTCCATGCTTCATTAACGAAG
>NZ_JAFMHR010000208.1 GCF_017854415.1 Yoonia sp.
ACGCGGGCAGGGCGGTAAGCGATTTCGCGGGGGTTCTTGCCGCCGTTGTCGGCCCAAGCCGAGAACGCTTTGATATCGTCTACGGAAACTGAGAAACCACCGTCTTCGAAGCGCAGAAGATTCTCAAGAACTACTTTCAATGCGGCAGGAAGCTTGGAAAAATCGCCCAAACCGGCCGCTTGGGCCGCGGGAATAGAATAGTAAGCGACCGATTGGTCACCAACTGTGAGGGTTTTGCGGGTCTTTGCGGTGTCTTTGCCGACTGTAATTGTCATGGCGATCCCTTTCGTGGCTGATGCAAGAGCAAGGCTATTACCTGCGCTTTTGCCCCATACACAAAGGGCGATCAAGGGGGGTGCGGCATTTTTAGTATACCATTGCACACAATTCGACGTATTTCTGTGCGGAAGTCTGAAACATTCCTCGCGATACACTCGCAATTGCTTGATTGGTCATTTCAGGCAAAGCTAACTAAACCGGACAGGTAATAAAAACTCGGGGCCCTCAATGCGCTATCTTATCGCCGTACTTTCCTTTCTGGGCTTCCTTCAAGCAACAACATTGATGGCGCAAAATGGACCGGTCGTGGTCGAGCTATTCACATCGCAAGGGTGTTCATCTTGTCCGCCCGCAGATGCGATGCTGCATGATTTAGCCAAACGGGATGACGTGATCGCCTTGGCACTGCATGTCGATTACTGGGATTATATCGGCTGGAAAGACGTCTTTGGACGTCCCGAGAATACACGCCGCCAACATGGATATGCGCAAGCGGCACGCGCGACGACAGTCTACACCCCGCAAATGGTGATTGGCGGCGTGGATCATGTCGTCGGTTCGCGTCCCATGCAAGTTATGGACGCTGTTCAAGCGCAAGCGCGCCGCGGCAATCCGGTGAATGTGACACTGACGCGCAGCGGTGACGCGATCCAAATCAATGCGACGGCTATATCGCGTGGGGATTATATTGTGCAGCTGGTGCGGTTTACACCCGAAGAGACAGTAGCGATCCGGCGGGGCGAAAATGCAGGACGCACGTTTAGCTATGCGAATATCGTCAAGTCCTGGGATGTGATAGGTCGGTGGGACGGGCTGACAGCATTGACGCTTAATGCGGCCGCTGTGGGTTCTGACGGCGTTGTTGTGATTGTCCAGCAGAATGGGCATGGCCCAATCGCTGGCGCTGCAAAACTGCGCTAGCCCATTATTTCCAGCGACGATGCACCCAGAACCATTGGGAAGGATTGCGTGCGATCTGTGCCTCAAGCCGCGCGTTCATCTTGATCATCATGTCGCGTGGATCTGAGTGGGCGATTGGTGCCTCGACCTCGACTTGAAAGCTGAGGCCGTCAGGTTGACGAATGGCAAAGTAGGGGATGACAAGTGCGTTGAGCCGGAGAGCAATTTTCGCAGGCGACAGTGACGTGCGTGCAGGGTGGCCCATAAAGGGAATGGTTTCTTCGCGGGATGCCACATCGAAAAAGATCGTACCCATGCCGCCATCTCGCAGATGTCGCACAAAACCAATCGTGCCGTTTTTGCCTTTGGCAAAGACCGGTCCACCCCAAGCCGACATGGTTTCAACGTAGTGGTTGTTGAAAAATTGATTATTCATTGGGCGGTAAAAGCCACCAACATCATAGCCCATATTGGTCAACAGATGACGGGCCGCTTCGTGATTGCCAAAATGTCCGGTGACAAAAATGACGGGGCGGTTCTCGGCTGCAGCTTTGACAAGGTGGTCTAGGCCAGCGCCGGTTGGTTCTGACTTGGCCATGCGCGCGCCAAGTTCCCGCCAGCTGTAATTCTCAATCAAGGTACGGCCAAAATTATCGCAGCATGCTGCAGCGATCTGGCGTCGCTTGGGCGCGGGCATTTCAGGATAAATCATCGCGAGATTATTCTCGGCGCGCCGTTTGTAGCCTGCGACTGGTCCCAGGACAGATCGCATCACACGTCCCATCAATGGGACGCGCGTCTGGTACGGCAGCAGTTTCAAGCCCCCGATCAGCCCGCGAAAGACCGCATTTGTCAGCCTGTCTGTGATCGTTCCACGGGGTTTCGTCATCAGGCTGATGGCAGCTTTGCTAGACCGGTGCCGATCATGCTGTCGCGGGTTACTAATGCGCCTAGCGCGTCCGCGGTCCAGTCATCGGTGCCCGCAGGTCTGTGCGGAATGACGATATAGCGCATGTCAGCCGTGCTGTCGTGCACGCGCACGGTGGTATTTTCGGGCAAAGTCACACCGAACTCTGCCAAGATTTTGCGTGGCTCTTTCACCGTACGTGACCGGTAAGCCCGTGATTTGTACCAATCGGGTGGTAACCCAAGCAGATTGCGCGGGTAGCATGAGCAAAGTGTACAGACGACGATGTTGTGGACGTCAGCTGTGTTTTCAAGCGCAATCAATCGCATCGGTCCGATGTCAAAACCCATCTCGCGGGTGGCCGTGCTTGCGTCTTCAAGCAGCGCGGTTCGAAACGCTGGGTCGGTCCAGGCCCGCGCAACTACGGCGGCCCCGTTTGCAGGGGTGCGCGCATCCATTGCGTCGATTTGGGCGTTGATGTCTTGGGCGGTTGTCACGCCTTTTTCGATCAGCAACTCGCGCACTGCGATTTCCATCTGCTGCCAATAGGTCAGCGGGTGGTCATCATCAGGGCGGTAAGGATGGCCCGATGGTGAAAGGTGGTCGTGGTGATCATGGGGCATGTGGTGCGTCCGCCGGTTCAAGCCAATGGCTGTAGATTTCCGCGTCAATGGTGTCTTGATGTCCGTCTGCGGCATTGCCCCAAACTTCGGCCATGGTAAAGCGTAGACGCATCAAGGGCAGGGGCTGTCCGGCGTGACGGTAAGCCAGTTGTTCGGGGTTAGGGAACGGGCCAAGGGTGCGTTCGACCCAGCCGATTTTGCCGCGCAGATATGCAGGCGTGCGCACATGGCCGGGTGGCATGTCGTGGCGCACGCGCATGTAGGTGCGATCAGTCACTTGCAGCCTCGCCATAGGTTGCACCACGTGCGGCAACGGCTGTCATGCGCTGCGCAAGTTCGCTTGTTGTGTAAACGCCCGCCTCGATCAGGTTTTGGTTTACCGAGGCAATCCAGCGTTCGTAATATGTCATCGTCTCAAATGCGTCTGGACCCATATCCTCTAGGACGCGGCGCAGACCGTCGACGGTGAAATGCCCATGCGCTGATGCGATGATCATCAATGCATCGACCCGCTTTTCCCAAAG
>NZ_JAFMHR010000064.1 GCF_017854415.1 Yoonia sp.
CCGCCATCACTGCCCGCCGCGACGATCTGATCGCGCTGACCCAAGACCTGATCCGCATCCCCACGCTGAACCCACCCGGCAACAACTATCGCGAGATTTGCGAGTATCTGGACCGCCGCTTGCGCAAAGCCGGGTTTGAGACTGAACTGATCCGCGCGCACGGCACACCGGGGGACAGCGACAAATACCCGCGCTGGAATATCGTTGCCCGGCGCAGCGGCGGACATGCTGGCGATTGCGTGCATTTCAACAGCCATACTGATGTAGTCGAGGTCGGCAATGGCTGGACCAAAGATCCGTTTGGCGGCGAATTGCTGGACAGCAAAATCTACGGGCGCGGCGCTTGCGACATGAAAGGCGGGCTAGCCGCATCGATCATCGCCGCCGAAGCCTTTGTCGCCACGCACCCCACCTATCACGGCGCAATTGAAATCTCTGGCACTGCGGATGAAGAATCCGGTGGCTATGGCGGCGTCGCCTATCTGGCCGAAAAGGGCTATTTCGACCCTACCCGTGTGCAACACGTCATCATCCCCGAACCGCTGAACAAAGATCGCGTTTGCCTTGGTCACCGTGGCGGCTGGTGGGCCGAGATCGAGACATTCGGCGAGATCGCCCACGGTTCCATGCCCTTCTTGGGTGACTGCGCCGTACGCCACATGGGGGCGGTGTTGGACGAATTCGAAGACAAACTATACCCCGCCATGGCCGCCCGCACGACTGAAATGCCCGTCGTGCCCGAAGGGGCACGTTCATCAACGATGAACATCAATTCGATCCACGGCGGGCAACCCGAACAAGACGCTGACTATACTGGCCTGCCGGCGCATTGCGTGCCGGACAGTTGCCGCATTGTGATAGACCGGCGGTTTCTGGCTGAAGAAAACATCGACGATGTACGCGGCGAAGTGCGCGGCTTGCTTGAAGGGCTGAAAGCCAACCGCGACCGTTTCGACTATGATCTGCGCGAAATGAACGTCGTGCTTCCAAGCATGACCGACAAAGAGGCCCCCGTGGTCCGAGTGATCGCAGCGGAAATCGAAAAGGTGCTGGGCAAACCAGCGCAGTTCGTGGCTTCACCGGGGACCTACGACCAAAAACACATCGACCGGATTGGTAAGCTGAAAAACTGCATCGCCTACGGGCCGGGGATATTGGAACTGGCGCATAAGCCGGATGAATATGTGGGCGTTGAGGATATGATCGACAGCGCCAAGGTGATGGCGGGGGCTTTGGCAAAGATTTTGAACCCGTAGGTCGGCGTTCTCCCCGACACATTCCACACGTCGCGGAGTAGGACTTGATTTGCCCCCGTTTAACATTGAAACTGGCTGCAAATATTGGGGGACCCAAATGTATCACATCAAGACAATCGCCGCAGCAACGGCAATCGCACTTTGCGCGCCTGCTGCCCTTGCCCAAGACAGCATCACCGTTGCAATTCAGCTAGAACCGCCGAACCTTGACCCGACAGGTGGCGCCGCACAAGCCATCGATAGCGTGCTTTATTCCAACATCTTCGAAGGTTTGACCCGCTTTGACGCGGACGGCGCGATCATCCAAGGGCTCGCCCAAAGCTGGGATATTTCGGACGGCGGTTTGGTCTACACCTTCAACCTTGCCGCTGGCGTGACGTTCCATGACGGCACGACGATGGACGCCGAAGATGTGAAATTCAGCCTTGATCGTGCACGCGCCGAAGACAGTATCAACGCGCAAAAGGGCCTGTTCGCAGGTATCACTGATGTCACCGTTGTCGATCCGCTGACGGTCCAAGTCACGCTGGACCAGCCCAACGGTAGTTTCCTGTTCAACATGGCATGGGGAGACGCGGTCATCGTGGCCCCTGAAAGCATCGAAAACATCGCCTCAAACCCGATCGGCACTGGCCCGTTTACCTTTACCGATTGGGTGCAAGGCGACCGCTTGGAAATGACCCGCAATGAAAGCTATTGGGGTGCGGCACCCGCTTTGGCCAGCGCGACGTTCCGCTTTATCTCTGACCCGACGGCAGCGTTTGCCGCTGTGATGGCAGAAGACGTCGACGTCTTTGTCGGCTTCCCCGCCCCTGAAAACCTGCCCCAGTTTGAAGCCGATCCGCGTTTCCAAGTGCTTGTCGGCAACACCGAGGGCGAGACGATCTTGTCCATCAACAACAAGATGCCACCATTCGATAACATCCTTGTCCGTGCTGCAGTGGCAAGTGCGATTGATCGCCAAGCCATCATCGATGGCGCGATGTTCGGCTATGGCACGCCAATCGGCACGCATTTTGCACCGCACAATCCGGACTACGTCGATCTGTTAGGTAATTCGCCCTATGACCCAGAAGTCGCGCGCGCATTGCTGTCCGTCGCAGGCTACCCAGACGGGTTTACGACGACTTTGAAGCTACCACCTCCATCCTACGCGCGGCGCGGTGGCGAAATTATCGCGTCGCAACTGCGCGAAATCGGGATCGAGACCGAAGTGTCCAACCTTGAATGGGCGCAATGGATCGAAGAAGTGTTCACCAACAAGGACTTTGGCCTGTCGATTGTTAGCCACACAGAACCGATGGACATCGGCATCTACGCCAACCCTGACTACTACTTCCAGTATGACAACCCCGTTTTCCAAGCATTGATGGAAGAACTGAACGCGACAACAGACCCCGCAGGCCGTAGCGCATTGCTAGTCCGCGCGCAGACAATCATCTCCGAAGACTACGTCAACGGTTACCTGTTTGAACTGGCTGTCGCGACTGTCGCTAAGGCTGGCATCAACGGATTATGGGTCAATCAACCAACAGCCGCGGTTGACCTGTCCGGCGTCAGCTGGAGCAACTAAGACAATGCCCCCCGCAAGGTCCTTTCGGGGGGCAACTCATGATCTCTGACGTTGTGATCAGGCCAGAGCGGCCAGAGGACGCGCAGGCGATCCACGACCTGACACGCGATGCCTTTGCACCGATGAGCTTTAGTGACGGCAGAGAGGCAGGCGCGATCGGCGTAATGCGCGACGCCAGAGAGCTGACGCTTTCACTTGTGGCCGAAACAGACCGCATCATTGGGCATGTGGCATTTTCCCCCGTAACAATCATAGATGCGCAAGGTGACTGGTATGCCCTTGGGCCCATCGCAGTTGATGCTGCTTTCCAGCGCCAAGGGGTTGGATCACAGCTTGCGCGCATGGGTCTGGATCAGTTGAAACAAGCGGGGGCTGCGGGGTGCGTTCTTACTGGGAACCCTGATGTTTATCGCCCGATGGGTTTTTCAAATGACCACGCGCTAACGTATGGCAAGCTCAACCCGAACTACATCCTCTACATATCGCTCGACGGCACCATTGCAGGTGGCGAGATCACATTTGTCCCCGCCATGCACGAGGATCACCCATGATCCGCTACGTCTTGGGCCGCCTGATATCGCTGGTGATCAGCCTGATCGTCGCCTCCATCGTTATTTTCGCAGTGATTGAAGTGATCCCCGGTGATCCTGCCGCGTTTATGCTAGGCGTGAACGCCCGCCCCGATACGATTGCGGCATTGCGGGCGGAAATGGGTCTCGATCAGCCGGTTATCTTGCGGTATTTCAACTGGGTCACAGGCATGCTGCAGGGCGACTTCGGACGCTCTTGGACCTACAAAACACCTGTTGCGGATCTTATCTCGGACCGTATCTGGGTGTCGCTGCCACTGGCTATCTACGCACTTTTCCTATCCACAATCATCGCTTTTCCGGCGGGCATCTATGCAGCCAGCCGTCGCGGTGGCGCAGGTGACATCACCATCATGGGGGCCACCCAATTGGGCGTCGCAATCCCCAATTTCTGGTTTGCAATGATCCTTGTGCTGCTCTTTGCCATCAACCTGCGTTGGTTCAGCGCGGGTGGCTTTCCGGGCTGGGATAACCCGCTGCAGGCGATCAAATCGCTAACATTGCCCGCCATCGCCCTTGCCCTGCCCCAAGCGGCAATCCTTGCACGCGTCATGCGATCTTCGCTGCTGGATATGCTAGGCGAGGATTTCATCCGCACTGCCCGCGCCAAGGGCCTAAGTCGTCGCCAAGCCCTGTGGCGACACGCGGTGCGCAATGCATTGATTCCCGTGCTGACGATCATTGGCTTGCAGTTCTCGTTCCTTCTGGCAGGCGGCATTATCATCGAGCAGATCTTCTTCCTTCCAGGCCTCGGGCGTCTGATTTTCCAATCCATCAGCGCGCGCGACCTGATTGTCGTTGAAAGCGTTGTGATGCTGTTGGTGTTTGTGGTGATCTTGGTGAATTTCGCAGTCGATATTGCCTATGCTGCTGTTGATCCACGGCTTAGGACCAAGACATGAACCGCAATCTGATCATTGGTTCTACGCTTACAGCGGTATTTTTGCTGCTGGCGGCAGCATCCTTTTTCTGGACGCCCTACGATATTCAATCCCTTGATATCCCCAACAAACTGCAATCCCCCAGTGGGGGAAACCTGCTGGGCACAGATCATTTCGGGCGCGATATTCTATCAATGATTATGATGGGCGCGCGAACGTCCATCGCTGTAGCGCTTGTCGCGGTCGGGATTGGTATGGCGATTGGTGTGCCGCTTGGGCTGCTGGCCGCCGCACGGCACGGATCGTTGCTGGACGAGCTGATTATGCGCGGCAATGACCTCGTGTTCGCCTTTCCCTCGCTCGTGATCGCGATCCTGATCACCGCCGTTTTCGGTGCCTCTGCCGTTAACGCAATCATCGCGATCGGTATCTTCAACATCCCCGTTTTTGCGCGTCTTAGCCGTGCAGCAGCCCTACCATTATGGGAACGTGATTTTATCCTTGCCGCCCGCGTCTGCGGTAAGTCCCCGACCCGCATATCGATCGAACACATCCTACCAAACATGACCAACCTGATGATCGTCCAAGGCACGATCCAGTTCAGCCTTGGCATCTTGGCAGAGGCCGCACTGTCTTACATCGGCCTTGGCGCACAACCACCGACGGCAAGCTGGGGACGCATGCTGGCGGACGCGCAAACATTGGTTAGCATTGCACCGCACACTGCATTGGTTCCCGGTTTTGCAATCTTATTGATGGTCCTCGGTTTAAACCTGATGGGCGACGGGTTGCGCGACTGGCTTGACCCGCGCATTCGGGTAACGCGCGCATGACCTTATTGGCAATCAAAGACCTGTCCCTGACCATCGACGACACGCATATCTTGCATGATGTAAGCCTTACAGTCGCGCACGGCGAAATCGTTGCGATTACGGGGGAAAGCGGGTCGGGCAAATCCATGACCGCCCTTTCCGTGATGGGTCTGCTGCCCCACAACGCCAACCCAAGCGGGTCGATCACATTGAACGGCACCGACATTTTGCAAACCTCGGAGCCCGATCTGTGCAACATGCGTGGCAACACGATGGGCATGGTTTTTCAAGAACCTATGACGGCACTTAACCCCGTTCAAACTATTGGCGCACAAGTGGCCGAAACGATCCTGATCCACGAAAAGACCAGCAAGGCCGACGCACAGAAACGGGCTGCTGCAATATTGGAACGGGTGGGCCTTAAAGTCCCGCCCTCACGCTACGCGCACGAATTGTCCGGCGGGCAACGCCAGCGCGTCGTCATTGCCATGGCCATCGCGCTGCGGCCCAAACTGCTGATCGCGGATGAACCGACCACCGCGCTTGATGTCACCACCCAAGCCCGCATTCTTGATCTGTTGCGCGACCTTGTGCGCGAATTTGATATGGGATTGCTGATCATTACCCATGACCTTGCTGTCGTGGCAAACCTCGCCGACCAAATCGTCGTGATGCAAAAAGGAAACGTGGTGGAGGCGGGTGCGACCGCACACCTGCTAGCCCACATGCAACACCCCTATACCAGAGCGCTGTTCGGCGCCTCCAGCCATATGGTTGAACTTCCCCCAACGCTCGCATCATCACCTTTGCTTGCTGTGACAAACGTCGCGCGCGATTACCCTATGGCGCGAAAAACACCGCTTGGCCCGCGCCCGATGTTCCGCGCACTCGAAGGGATCACGTTCCAGATTGACCAAGGCGAACGCATTGGCCTCGTTGGTGAAAGCGGCTGCGGAAAATCGACCCTAACACGTGCTATTTTGGGTCTGGAGGACGTGCAAAGCGGCACGATCACGGTTGACGGTGCACCCGTCTTCACTGGCAAACAGCCGAATTTGGACGTCCGGCGCAAGATGCAGGTCGTGTTTCAAGACCCCTACAGCAGCTTTAATCCGCGCCACCGCGTAGACCGCTTGATCACTGAACCCTTTCACCTTTTACCAAATCCACCCACTGGAACCGCGCGCGACGAAGCCATCACAAACGCACTGCGCGACGTCGGTTTGTCACCAGATGACGCGACCAAATACATCCACGAATTTTCCGGCGGGCAACGCCAGCGCATCGCGATTGCGCGCGCCCTGATCATCGAACCCGCGCTGATTATCTTTGACGAGGCTGTGTCCGCCCTCGACGTATCCGTGCGTGCGCAGGTCTTGGACCTAATTGCCGATCTCTGCCGTAAACGCCCGTTGGCGTATCTGTTCATCAGCCATGATTTATCCGTTGTACGCACGGTCACCGACAAGGTTATGGTGATGAAAGCAGGTAAAATCGTTGAACAAGGCGAAACAGAGACTGTTTTCACCAACCCGCAACACCAATATACACAAACCCTGATCGCGGCAGCACCCAAGCTCCCAGCAATTACGGTCTAACAGCGAAAAGGATCACCCATGCGACTTGCAGGAAAAACAGCAATAGTCACCGGCGGCGGGTCCGGCTTTGGCGCAGGGATCGCGCGTAAATTCGCGGCAGAGGGCGCGCATGTCTTTGTGGTCGACATCAACAGTGACGCAGCCAGCATCATCGCAGATGAGGTTGGCGGCACAGCCGTGACTTGCGACGTATCAAACGCCCTATCGGTCGGCGCGTTGGCAGAAACTGTTCTGTCCAATGGTCCACTGGATATTTTGGTAAACAACGCAGGCGTCACCCACTTGCCCAGCGCCATGGAAGACGTGACCGAGGCCGATTTTGATCGCGTCTTTAACGTCAATATGAAGTCTGTGTTCCTGCTTGCTCGCGCCTTTGTCCCGCATTTCAAAGAACGCAAGACCGGCGTGATCTTGAACGTGGCCTCAACCGCTGGGGTCTCACCGCGACCGCGTCTGAACTGGTATAATGCATCCAAGGGCTGGATGATCACGGCCACAAAAACGATGGCTGTCGAATTGGCCCCTGACGGTATCCGCGTGAATGCCATCAACCCTGTCGCAGGTGACACACCGCTATTGAAAACCTTCATGGGCGAGGACACACCAGAAATGCGCGCCAAGTTCCTGTCGACCATCCCAATAGGCCGATTTTCTACACCAGAGGACATGGGTAACGCCGCCTGTTTCCTATGCTCAGACGAAGCCAGCATGATCACCGGCGTCGCAATGGAGGTGGACGGTGGACGCTGTATATAAACCCGGCAAACGCAATCTGATCACTGATGTGGCGGGCCTCAAGGTTGGAAACGCGCAGGATGATCATATCAAAACTGGCAGCACAGTCTTGGTCGGCGACATGCCTTTCAAGGCCAGCGTGCACGTCATGGGCGGCGCACCGGGAACGAAAGAAACCGACCTGCTAGCCCCTGATAAAACAGTGCAAGACATCGACGCATTGGTTCTATCAGGCGGGTCTGCCTTTGGGCTGGACGCTTGTTCGGGCGTCATGGACGGGCTGCGCGATATGGGCCGCGGATTTGCGATTGGGCCAATGCGCATCCCAATCGTTCCCGGTGCGATTGTCTTTGACTTGATCAATGGCGGCGACAAAAGCTGGGGCGAAAACCCTTACCGTGCATTGGGGCTCGACGCGCTTGCGGCGGCCAACGAAGACTTCGCCATTGGTACCGCTGGCGCTGGCACGGGCGCGTTCGCTGCAATGCAAAAGGGTGGATTAGGGTCTGCTTCACTGGTTCTGCCCGATGGTACAACCGTCGGCGCATTGGTTGTCGTTAACGCCTTGGGCAGTGTCACAACTACGGGCGACACGCATTTCTGGGCCGCTCCATTTGAGATAGACAGCGAATTCGGCGGCGCAGGTCCCGACCCAAGCGCAGGCCACGTTAGCCCACAACCCAGTCGCAAAGAACGTGCGATGATGATGCAAGCCACCCAAGGGGCCAATACGACAATTGCGATTGTCGCGACCGATGCGCCACTTTCCAAAGTTCAATGCCACCGCCTTGCTGTGACCGCCCATGACGGCATGGCGCGCGCGATTGTACCTTCGCACACGCCACTGGATGGGGATTTGGTATTCGGGGTCTCGACCGGATCAGGCGACCCCGTTGATCAAACTCAATTCCGCGAAATCGCCGCTGCTGCTGCTGTCTGCCTAAGCCGTGCAATTGCGCGCGGCGTTTTTGAGGCATCGCCCGCAAGTAACGACCTGTTGCCGACCTATCAGGAAATGAATCCCAAAGCTTAGGCGTGAAACACGCCCTCGTATATCTCGCTTGGAATGGTCCCGCCTGACGCCACAAGTGCGCCCAAACGGCCCAACTCATCAGCGCATTTCGCACCTGCCCCATTGCCAGCGGTCAACACCATAAGCCGGTCCGTTTGATGATAGATAAGAGGGTTGCCATGCGGCGTAAAACAAGTGGAACAGCTACCCGTCGTGACGGCGCGGTACGCCAGATCAGGCATCAAACCTGTCAGCAGCGTTTCCAAGAACCGTCCGACATCCGGATCGCCATCGGTGCGAAACCAATCCTTCATCTCGGCCACATTATGCAATTCACGGTCCACCGGATCACCGCCAATTTTGATGTAGGTCTTGCCGTCAGGATAGCGCACAGGCGGCAAAATGTAGGGATCAGTCACTAAATCAGGAGGCAGATAAACGACCGACGGCATATCACGCAACCGCGCGGCCTCTGCGTCATCCAGTTCGAAAAACGCAATCGTGCGGGCATATGCAGTCAGCGGCAAAGGGTCCGGCAAAAGCCCTTCGGCCTTTGAAAACGCACCGCAGGCGACCATCGCCTTTGCGCCCATGATCACCTGACCGTCAATGCAAACTGCCTGTACGCCGTCCGTGCCTTCGACTAGCTGCGCCACTTCTGTTTGGTAGATGGTCACACCCAACTTTTCCGCTGCCGCAATCTCGGCGCGGACATGAGCGCGGGGGTCAATCCAGCCAGCGTCATCCGCTTCATGCAGGGCAAGTATGCCGTCAGGAAATGCAAAATAGGGAAACCGATCGCGTAAAGCGGCACCGCGCAAGGCAGTATGCGTGATCCTGTCTTGTTGTGCGTTGCGCTGGGCGGACTGAATAAAATCACTGCCTGCGCCGTGTTCTGGACCAGCAATAATCGCACCAACCGGGGCGAAAAATGTCTGTTCACCTTGCTGCGCAACCTCGGCATAGCGCGCGATTGCCGCTTGCGAAAACCGCGCCCAATTTTGGCGACTGTCCAACTTGCGCGTAATCCGGGCGGCATCATAATGGCTGGCAAAGACGCCAGTGTGATTGTGTTTCAGTTCAGGCTCGGCTGGCCCAATCAACGCAACAGTTGCGCCGTCTTTGGCCAAGTGCCGCGCCGCGGCACTGCCCATCAGGCCCGCACCAACCACAATCACATCAAAGGTCGTCACTGCCAAAGCGCCCTAGAAATGAAACGGATCAACTACGATCCGTTTGCCCAGCGTCAACGCATCAGCCACGTGCAACATCGGGGATAAATCCACCTCTGACGTGCCCGATGCAACCAACTCTGCCATACGCGCATAAAGTGCTGGATATTCTGCACGCGGGCCACCGATCACCTTTTCGCCGTCGATCAGCAACCGCGCACCGCCGTCATGCAGGTTCAGCGTACCTTGGGTGGTCTCAACCGTGATATCCCAGCTTTGCGGACCCTCTTGGCGCCAGTCGAAATCACCAGTTACATTCTTGGTCCATTGCATCTGCGCCGCGATCGGCGTGTCGCAATTGGATGGGAAAAGTAAATCAGCAGATCGCAGATGGATCGGCATCGGCAGGATTTCCGTGATGATCGACAGCGCATTACTGCCCGGATCAAAAACGCCCATACCACCGGGTGCAAACACCCAATCCTGCCCCGGATGCCAGCGGCGCACGTCCTCTTTCCAGCTGATATGCGCACCAGTGATCTGCTTGTCCGCAAGCCAAGCTTTCGCGGGCGCAACCCCTTCAGCCATGCGGCTGTGCCATGTGGTGAAAAGCGTCACTCCGGCTGCTTTGGCCATATCCGCCAGCGCATAGACTTCTGCCAATGTCGCACCGGGAGGTTTTTCAAGCATCACATGGCGACCAGCAGCAATGGCTTTGGCGGCATATTCATAGCGCGGAACGGGCGGTAGACAGAGCGAGACAACGCCAATATCGGGACGCTCTGACAGCATCTGATCAAAGTCAGTGAAGGCCTGTACACCATCAACCGTGCCCGCACGACTGACCGTCGCAGCCAATTCCCAATCATCACTCGCGTTGATCGACGGCACATGTTGATCGACCGCAATTTTGCCGATCCCAACAAGACAAATTGCAGTCATTAGTGTGCTTCTTTACCAACAGCATTGCCGCGATAGCCAACAAGAAAGTCGAAATCAGCGCCTGTATCAGCCCCCATCACGCGGTCATGGTAAAGCATCGCATAGCCGCTTTCGGGACGCGGGTTCGCGCCTGATTTCTCGGAAGTCCACGCCGCCATGCGCGATGCCAATTCTTCGTCCGTGATATCCAAGTGAATGCGGCGGCCAGCAACGTCGAGTTCGATAATATCGCCATCCTGCACGACGGCCAAAGGTCCACCAACAGCGGCCTCAGGCGACGTATGCAGCACCACTGTGCCAAACGCCGTTCCAGACATACGCGCATCAGAAATACGCACCATATCGGTGATACCCTTTTTCAAAATCTTGGGCGGCAAACCCATATTACCCACTTCTGCCATGCCCGGATAACCGCGCGGGCCACAGTTTTTCAATACCATGACGCAGGTTTCATCAATATCCAGATCATCATCGTTGATGCGGGCTTTGTAGTCGTCGATGTCTTCAAACACGACAGCGCGGCCCGTGTGTTGCATCAACTCTGGTGTTGCAGCCGAAGGCTTAATCACCGCCCCACCCGGGGCCAGATTGCCGCGCAGCACGGCGATACCGCCCGATTGGGTCAGCGCCTTTTCAACGGGTAGGATCACGTCCTCATTCCAGTTTTTGACATGTTTGACCTCGTCCCACATGGACCCACCAGACACGGTCAGAGCGTCTTTGTGCAGCAAACCCGCCTCGCCCAGACGCTTTATCACGACAGGCAGTCCGCCCGCATAGAAGAATTCCTCCATCAAGTATTTACCCGATGGCATCAGGTTCACGATCGTCGGTACGTCACGGCCCAAACGATCCCAGTCATCAAGGTTCAATTCAACGCCTTTCGTCCGCCCAGCCATTGCGAGCAGGTGGATCACCGCATTGGTTGACCCGCCAATCGCAGCATTTGTGCGGATCGCGTTTTCAAACGCGTCCTTGGTCATAATATCAGAGGGTTTCAGATCGTCCTTGACCATATCGACAATGCGGCGGCCTGTCAGATGCGCCATCACACGGCGGCGGCTATCGACTGCAGGAATGGCCGCGTTGCCAGACAGGGCCATGCCCAGCGCTTCGGCCATCGACGCCATTGTGCTGGCGGTGCCCATCGTGTTGCACGATCCGGCCGAGCGGGACATTGACGCCTCTGCTTCGACGAATTCTTCGGCGGTCATTTCACCCGCGCGCACCGCTTCGGAGAACTTCCAAAGATGCGTGCCGGAACCCACGCGTTCACCGCGGAACATGCCGTTCAGCATTGGACCACCTGATACGACAATGGCAGGTAGATCGACCGATGCGGCCCCCATCAGCAGCGCTGGTGTGGTCTTGTCACAACCCGCAAGCAATACGACGCCGTCCATCGACATGCCGCGGATCGCCTCTTCGACATCCATTGCGCACATGTTGCGGTACATCATCGCCGTTGGGCGCAAACTGCTTTCGGCGGGTGAAAACACGGGAAATTCCACCGGGAAACCGCCTGCTTCATAAATCCCGAATTTTACCTTCTCCGCCAGATCGCGCAGGTGCGCATTGCATGGCGTCAACTCTGACCATGTATTGCAAATCCCGACCACCGGACGCCCATCAAGCAAATCCGCAGGCAAGCCTTGGTTCTTCATCCATGACCGATGATAGATAGCATCCTTGGATGATCCTCCAAACCATTCTTGCGAACGCAGCTTGCGGGGCCATTTGGCTGGCTTGAATGTCATATCAGGACTTCCTTTGATGGGTGTGTTGCATCATCATTAACGCGCACCACATCCAATTCCAAGGAGCCGTCATGAACCAGCACACACAAAATATGACCCACTGGTCCGAGCGCGTTGATCTAGCGGCGGCCTTTCGCTGGACCGCACGTCTCAACATGCATGAAGCAGTCGCAAATCACTTTAGCTTTGCGATCAATGATGAGGGCACCAAATTCCTGATGAACCCCAACCAGATGCATTTCAGCCGGATCAAGGCCAGCGATATGATCGTGGTTGATGCTAATGATCCCGAAACGCTGTCGGGTCCAAATGCGCCCGATCCGACCGCATGGGGACTGCATGGCGGCATCCACCGGCATGTCCCGCACGCGCGCTGCGCGATGCATGTGCATTCAGTGTTCGCGACCGTTTTGGCGGCCCTCAAAGATAGCCGTCTTCCCCCGATCGATCAAAACTGCTGCACCTTCTTCAACCGCTACGTGATTGACGAAGGCTATGGCGGTTTGGCGTTCGAAGAAGAAGGCGAGCGCTGCGCGTCGCTATTCACCGATCCTAAAAAGCGGGTGATGATCATGGGGAACCACGGCGTCTTGATCATCGGCGAAACGGTTGCGGAAACCTTCAACCGGATGTTTTATTTCGAGCGCGCGGTGGAGACGTATATCCGCGCCTTGCAGACGGGTCAGGAACTGCGGGTTTTGTCAGATGACATCGCCGAAAAGACAGCGCAAGAATTGGAAAGCTACCCCGAACAAGATTTGCGGCATTTGGCAGAACTCAAAGCGATCTTGGACGAAAAGAAATCGAATTACGCGACCTAGACCGCGTGTTCGTCTGGCGACGCCTTACGAAAAACCAATAATAATGCCCTGTCGTTGCCATGTTTTTCATCCGCGCGGTCATCGTAAATCCGCACGTCCCGTATCGTTAATCCCGTAATCCGGTCCCCAAATTCTGCTAAGGCTGCTTCAAATCCGGCGGACACATAATGCGCGGCATTTACAGAAATCACGAAAACCGCGCCACTGGCCGCGATGTTTAACAAGTGACCCAGCGCATCTGGCCCGACATGCCCAAGGGTAAAGGTTCCGGCACTTACGACACCCATATAAGGTGCATCAATCAGTTCAAGCGGTTGGGTTACATCGCCGGCATACAGCCCGCGATAGTCCCCTTTCATGCGGGCGATGCACAACATATCTTCGGACAAATCTATGCCATCAATGTCTTTGATATTCATGCGCCGCAAAAGCCCACCAACAAGACCCGTACCGGCACCCACATCCAAAACCGGACCCATGCCGCCTGCACCAACGAATGCAGCCGCCACTTTGCGAGGCAGTTGATAGCCTTGCGAGTCGCTAAAGACGACGTCGTAGCTATGCGACCACGTGCGATACAGCGCCTTCACCTCTTCAGGGGAAGACATTGCATAGGCGTCATCTACATTCGGGTTCTTTGCCATGCCAAACGCTAACACAGGCTTGCACATTCTCAAGTCCTTTGGCACGAACAGATATGACCAAAACACTTCTTTCATTCGGGCACGGCTATAGCGCCCGCGCCTTATCCCGCATCCTGCTGCCGCAAGACTGGCGGATCATCGGCACCACGCGGTCCGACGACAAAGCCCCGCGCCTGATGAACGAAGGCATTGAACCGCGTATCTGGCCCGGTGCGGATATGATCCCGGCGCTGAACGCTGCAACACATATCCTGATCTCGGCGGCACCAGATGAGACCGGCGATCCCGTTCTCGCAGAGCTTCGGGATGAGATTGCCAAACGCGCAGATCAATTCGCATGGGTCGGCTATTTGTCGACAACTGGCGTTTACGGCGACCATCAAGGCGATTGGGTCGACGAAAACACCCCCCTGACACCCGCAACCAAGCGCGGTATCGCGCGCGTGAAAGCAGAGGCAGAGTGGGCAGCAATTCCCAGCTTGCCGCTCCATATCTTCCGGCTCGCAGGCATCTATGGTCCTGGACGTGGACCATTCGCAAAAGTGCGCAATGGCACCGCACGCCGCATCATCAAAGAAGGTCAGGTTTTCAGCCGGACCCATGTGGTCGACATCGCGCGCATCGTTGCGGCATCAATCAACAAACCAAACCCCGGTGCGGCATATAATGTCTGCGACAATGACCCTGCCCCACCCGAGGACGTGATCGCCTATGCGGCAGAACTGCTTGGCCTGGCGATCCCCGAGGCCGTTGATTTTGAAACTGCCGAGATGACACCAATGGCGCGCAGTTTTTATGCCGAAAGCAAAAAAGTGCGCAACGACCGGATCAAAGACGAATTAGGCGTAGAACTGTTATATCCCGACTATCGCAGCGGACTTAAGGCGTTACTGGCGCAGGAAATCGGCGCCTAAAGCACCACGCGATACCCGCATAAAGCAACAGCAAAACGATCCCGACAACGGCATTGGTAATGTAGAAAGCCATGCGATCGGCCAGTTCAAGATTATTCAGGAACGGATAGGGTAAACCGCTGGTCACAGTCCCTGCGGGGCTGTCGTTCATTGGCTGCACCACAAACTCTGCCCACAAAACATATACCGCAATCACCCCGATCAGCCACGCAAACGCAACCTTAAGCCTGCGGTAGCTGCGATGCACAAAGATCGTATCAATGACCTGCAAAAGCGGGCCAAACAGATGCAAGTACATCTCTAGATGCCACGCGCCCAATTCTCCGTCAGTGGTCACAGACATGGGGTCCGCAAAATACAGCCGCCAATACAGGAAAACCACCATCGTATTGATGACAGCCGTCATGCAAACAAACCCGTCCCAACGTTTGTCAGAGCGGCCTTCTTCCATTGCCATCATCCGGCTGAACGCAAAGAATGACGCAAAAAGCGCCCAGATTGTCAGGAACCGGAACGGACCCCCAAATGCATCCCATCCACCAAAAATCAGTGTGCGGATGCAATAGCCACCGGCCAGCAGGAACGCTGTCCATCGAAATATCAAACGGGGGTTAAGGGTCATTTAATGCTCACTTTTTAGACAAAGCATGCGCAGGGCGGGCGATCTACGTCCAGTGCAACCTTACGTCTGTCTGGGCACTTGCTGTTGTGTTGTAAACAACCCATATCAAAGGCGCATTTAGCCGAAAGCCATTTTATGACACTGCGCCAGAGAACTGCTGCCTTTTTAGACACCCCATGGGTGCTGAATTTCATCGTCGCGGTGATCATTTTCAACGCCATCATCTTGGGCATGGAAACATCCAAACCGCTGATGGCGTCAGCAGGCGGACTAATCCTGTTGTTGGATAAACTGTGCCTGACAATCTTTGTGATCGAACTTGTGGCAAAGCTATTTGCCCAAGGTCCTCGGTTTTTCCGAAACGGCTGGAACATCTTTGACTTCGTAATTGTCGGCGTGTCACTGATCCCCGGCAATGGCGGGCTGTCAGTCTTGCGGGCGTTGCGTATCTTGCGGGTTCTGCGGGTTATCTCGGTCGTACCATCACTGCGACGCGTCGTCGAAGGTTTCGTGACCGCCCTGCCCGGTATGGGGTCGGTATTTTTGCTGATGGGCATCGTATTCTACATTGGCGCGGTGATGGCGACAAAACTGTTCGGATCAGAATTCCCGCAATGGTTCGGCACGCTTGGGCAATCCGGCTACACGCTGTTCCAGATCATGACGCTGGAAAGCTGGTCCATGGGGATCGTGCGCCCCGTGATGGAGATTTACCCCTACGCATGGGCGTTCTTTGTCCCGTTTATCATGGTGACGACCTTTGCAGTGGTGAACCTGCTGGTAGGTCTGATCGTGAATTCGATGCAGGACGCACATGCCGAAGAAGGAAACGCAGCAACCGATGCGTACCGCGACGAAGTGCTCGCGAAATTAGAGGCGATCGAAAAACGGTTAGACGAGACTGTGACCAAGAAGTGAGAAACGCTTGGGTCGAGCAACGCGGCCCATAATCTGGCCGATATTGCGGAGTAAGAACTCGCAATAGGCGCGCCTCACATGTCTACCCTGCAACCATATTTTCAATTTATGTCAAACTTGCCACAATTTTACCTTAGGTTGCACTCACGTCAGTCAAATCAATGCCCGAGTTACCCAGCTATCTTCAGCTTATAGTAGACCTCTGGAGAACCCGAGATGACGCGATCCAAACAGCTTAAAAGCACGCCAGAACAGAACCGCAGCACGCTTGCTATTCGCGAAAGCAGCGCAAAATTCATCATCGAAGAGCGCGGCAAACAAGAAACTGCACGCCTAGTGATAGAAACAGCGCTTTGTATTATCGTTGGTGTCGTGTTTCTTGGCTCGTTCTTACTGTTCATCTTGCCTGAAATCCCGCTATTCCAAAGCTATTCCGGCATCAGCTTGTCAGCCGTGATGGCCGGTCTTGCTATTTCGCTCTATGCATTTGCAACCCGCGGCTACAAACCGCAGGCTGGTTTCGACAAGGTCAAAAAGCAGTTTTGGATCTGCAAACTAAACTCCAAAGGTCATGCGCGGATCGTCACCTATTTCTCTAAGGCGGACGTTCAAGGTGTTTTCATTAAGCGCCCTAGCGGTGACAATAAAGACGCGGCGCTTTGCGCCCGGATCAAAGGCAAAATTATCCCAATCACACTCATTCGTGGACACCTGAGCGACGTAGAGGCGGCACATCGCGATTTATGTCAGGCGCTGCATGATGTGAACATCGTACTGCC
>NZ_JAFMHR010000065.1 GCF_017854415.1 Yoonia sp.
GCAGCCGACCAAGAGCTTTCAAATCACGATCATTCAACGCCTGAATACCCATCGAGACCCGATTTACACCCGCATCCCGGTATCCCGTAAAACGACCCGATTCGACCGAGGTGGGATTGGCTTCCAACGTGATTTCAATGTCATTGGCCATGGACCATGTCGCACGGACCTTTGTCAAAATGGAATCCACTACTTCAGGATCCATTAAGCTGGGCGTTCCGCCACCAAAGAACACGGATCGCAGCACGCGTCCTTTGGTTTCATGACCAATGCGTTCAATCTCGGTTAGATATGCGGCTTCCCAAGCCTTTTGATCAATCTTCGCGACAACATGACTGTTGAAATCGCAATAGGGACATTTGGCCTGACAAAACGGCCAATGGATATAAAGACCAAATCCCCCGTGCTCCCAATCTTCCATTTTATGCAAAGCAACCCGCAATCAGTTTCACGAACGCATCCGCGCGGTGGCTAATTTTGTTCTTTTCCCAACGGTCCATTTCACCAAATGTGATGTCATACCCATCGGGTTGGAAAATCGGGTCGTACCCATGCCCTTGTTCGCCGCGCATCGGCCAAACGATTTGGCCGGGCATCACACCTGGAAACACTTCGTCATGCCCGTCAGGCCACGCCAGAACCAGCGTACAACAGAACCGCGCCGTGCGTGGATATGGGGCAGAAACAGTCTCTAACTCTGCCCAACTCCGCTCCATCGCCATTTTGAAGTCACGGCCATTGGGGGTCTCTGCCCAATCAGCAGTATAGACGCCCGGTGCCCCATTAAGGCCATCAATCTCAATCCCGCTGTCATCAGAAAGCGCGGGTAGGCCCGTCGCTTTTGCGGCGGCATGCGCCTTGATCCGTGCGTTGCCAACAAAGGTGGCTTCTGTTTCTTCCGGCTCCGGTAGTCCGTGATCGGCGTTTGACGACAAAGACACGCCGTAGGGCCGCAAAAGATCAGCGATCTCTTCCAGCTTGCCTTGGTTGTGGGTCGCGATGACCAGTTCTTTGCCGTCAAAGCGCCGCATCAGCTGACTGCCCGTAACTGTGCTTCGATCAATTCGGACACGCCTTTTTCCGCCAAATCCAGTAAACCGTCCATCTGCATGCGGGTATAGGTGGACCCCTCTGCCGACATCTGCACTTCGATTAGTTTGCCGCCAGTCATCACAAAGTTTCCATCAACACCCGCTTCGCTATCTTCCGGATAATCCAGATCAAGCACTTCCTGGCCGGCGTAAATCCCACAAGAAATCGCCGCAACCGGATCAATCAACGGATCGCTGATCACATCGCCGGCTTTCATCAGCTTCTGAACAGCAAGCTTCAAAGCAACCCATCCACCAGTGATCGACGCACAGCGCGTGCCGCCATCGGCCTGAATAACATCGCAGTCTACGACGATCTGACGTTCACCCAGCGCCACGCGATCGACACCAGCCCGCAAGGACCGTCCAATCAAGCGCTGAATTTCTTGTGTGCGCCCAGATTGGCCATTCTTGGCCTCCCGGCGCATTCGCGTGTTTGTCGCGCGAGGCAGCATTCCATATTCAGCAGTGACCCAGCCAAGCCCAGAGTTCTTCAAAAATGGCGGTACACGTTCATCGATTGTCGCTGTACACAGCACGTGGGTGTTCCCGCATTTAATCAGGCACGATCCTTCGGCATGCATGGTCACACCTGTTTCGATCGAGATTTCGCGCATTTCATTCGTCTGACGGCCTGATGGACGCATTTGGGACACTCCTGTTGGTTGCACCTCACCGATACGCTGCCCACATATGAAATCCAAGCCCGATTGACGCCCCCTCAAACTTCGTTTTAATTGCGACGCCTTCATCAGAGAGAACCATGCCAACCCAATCGCCAAGCATCGACGATATGAACACCCGTTCGCGCGAAGTCTTTCGCCGCGTCGTCGAAGGTTATCTGGAAAGCGGATCACCTGTCGGATCACGTACTTTGACACGTGATTTTTCCGAAAAAGTAAGTGCCGCGACAATCCGAAACGTGATGCAGGATCTGGAATTTCTTGGGCTGCTAGGCAGTCCGCATACAAGCGCTGGCCGCATCCCAACGCAGCTTGGTTTGCGCATGTTTGTAGATGGTTTGCTTGAAGTCGGGGATTTGGACGGTGCGGACCGTCAGAAAATTGACAGCACGCTCACCAGCAACGACCAAGACGTGACCTCTATGCTGGATCAGGTGGGTCAGGCTCTCTCTGGCGTCACGCATGGCGCTAGCCTTGTTCTGACGCCGAAACATGAGGCGGCGATTAAACATATAGAATTTGTGTCACTTTCACTGGATCGCGCGCTTGTCGTGTTGGTTTTTGCGGATGGCCACGTTGAAAACCGCGTATTCACACCGCCTGCAGGACAAACGCCATCTTCCATGCGGGAAGCCGCCAATTTCGTAAACGCCATAGCCGCAGGTCATACCTTGTCCGAGCTTGGCGCCGTCATCGCGCGCGAAGTTAAGGCCCGCAGACAGGAAATCGACGCACTCGCCGCAGAGCTTGTCAAAGATGGGATCGTTTTATGGGAAAACGAGGGCGAAAACACTGAACGCTTGATTGTTCGGGGCCGCGGCAACCTGCTTGGCGACAGCGAAAACGAGGCCGACCTAGCCCGCATCCGCACCCTTTTTGATGACCTGGAGCGCAAGCGCGACATCGCCCAATTCCTTGATCTGACCGAAGACGGGGACGGGGTGCGCATTTTTATTGGCTCAGAGAACAAATTGTTCTCACTTTCGGGTTCATCTTTGGTCGTTTCACCTTATATGAACGCCGACCGTAAGATAATCGGTGCGGTTGGTGTCATTGGGCCAACCCGCCTGAATTATGGACGTATTGTGCCGATTGTGAATTACACCGCAAAGCTTGTGGGCAAGATGATTGCCGACCGCTCGTGAAGGAAAGATAGATGTCTGACAAAGACGAACCACTCCAAAGTCTTGATGAACTTGCCGCAGAAGGCGATGAAATTGATTTTGACGCAGCCGCCGAAACCTTCGACGAGATCGAAGCACTGCGTGCAGAGCGCGATGACTTTCGCGACAAATTTATGCGCGCGTTGGCGGATGCCGAAAACACACGCAAACGTTCAGAGCGTGACCGCCGTGAAGCCGAAAACTACGGCGGGTCAAAGCTCGCACGCGATATGCTGCCGGTTTACGACAACATGCGCCGCGCTTTGCAATCTGCTGAAGACAGCGAAAAAGCTGTCAACGCAGCATTGCTAGAGGGCGTCGAGCTGACAATGCGCGAGTTGATTAGCGTCTTCAAAAAACACGGAATCGACCCTATCGTTCCCGAAGTCGGCGATAAGTTCGATCCTAAAATCCACCAAGCCATGTTCGAAGCACCCGTGCCCGGAACCAAGGCAGGCGAAATTATTCAAGTCGCTGCAGAAGGTTTTATGCTTTACGACCGCCTGTTGCGCCCTGCACAGGTTGGCGTGTCGTCCATGCCGGCGTCCTAATCGCGCGCCGCCAAGTCACGCAGTTCATAGATCAACGCAAGGGCGTCTTTCGGAGTTAACTCATCCGGCAAGACGCTCTTGAGCCTTTCCTCAACCTGCGAGATTTTGGCTTTCGCGGTCGGTGCAGTGGGTGTTGCGGAAAACAAAGGCAGATCATCGATGATCGCCTGACGCGAACCTCCACCCTCGCGTTCACCTTTTTCCAACGCTTCCAAAACCACCTTTGCGCGCTCTACGACGACCTGCGGCAATCCCGCAAGTCGCGCGACTTGGACGCCGTAACTGCGATCCGCCGTCCCGCGTTTGACCTCATGAAGGAAAATCACATCGCCGTCCCACTCTTTGACGGTGACTGTCGCGTTCTCAACACCATCAAGCTTTGCGGAAAGCGCTGACATCTCGTGATAATGTGTGGCGAACAGCGCACGACTGCGGTTGACGTCGTGCAGATGTTCCAATGTGGCCCAAGCAATCGATAAACCGTCATATGTCGCCGTGCCGCGCCCGATTTCGTCCAAAATTACCAATGCGCGATCGTCTGCTTGGTTCAAGATCGCAGCCGTCTCGACCATTTCGACCATAAAGGTCGACCGCCCACGCGCCAAATCATCGGACGCACCCACGCGGCTGAATATCTGACTGACAATCCCGATGTGAGCCTTTGTTGCAGGAACAAAGCTGCCCATTTGAGCCAAAATCGCTAGCAACGCATTTTGCCGTAGGAACGTAGACTTACCGGCCATGTTCGGGCCTGTCAGCAACCAGATAGGTGCTTCGGTTAGCCCGCAATCATTGGCGATAAACGGCACGCCGTCCTTTTGCAAAGCAGCCTCGACGACTGGATGACGTCCGCCGCTTATCTCAAACGCGCGGCTGTCGTCGACGACAGGCCGCACCCAATTTTCTGCCAAAGCCAGATGCCCCAACGCGGCGGTCAAATCAATCTCGGACAACCCCCGTGCGAGCGCCCCAAGCGGTCCTGCTTGCGCAATAATTGCATCAGTTAGGCTGGAATAGAGACGCTTTTCGATCTCTAGCGCCCGTCCACCCGCATTTAGAATACGCGTTTCAATCTCGGACAGCTCCACTGTCGTAAAGCGCACTTGATTGGCGGTTGTTTGGCGATGAATGAAGATTTCATTCAAGGGCGGCGCCAGCATCTTTTCAGCATGGGTTGCTGTCGTCTCGATGAAATAACCCAGTACATTGTTGTGCTTTATCTTGAGTGCAGTAATGCCGGAGGCCTTGATGTAATCTGCCTGCATCGAAGCGATTACAGATCGGCCTTCGTCCCGCAAGGTCCGTGCTTCATCGAGGTCCGGATCATAACCGGGTGCGATAAAGCCGCCGTCGCGTGACAAAATCGGAGGTTCAGCAATCAGCGCTTGATCTAGCAACGCCAACAAAGCGTCATGCCCTGTCAAATCACTTGCAGCATCGGCAAGGATCATTGGCATTTCGCAATCTAACTGGCTTGAAAGCACCGCCGCTTGCCCAATTGTATTTCGAATTGCGGCCATATCGCGAGGCCCGCCGCGACCCAGCGCCAAACGAGATAAAGCACGATCCAGATCATGAACACCACGTAACGTGTCGCGCAGATCTTGGGTTAGACGGGTCCGTTCAACAAGAAACTGCAACGCATCTTGCCGAGCAGACACAACTTCAACACGACACGTTGGCGAGGCTAAACGCCGTTCCAGTAGTCGTGCACCACCAGCCGTTACAGTGCGATCGATACAGTGCAATAATGACCCTTGCCGACCGCCGCTTGCGCCATGTGTAAGCTCAAGTGATTTGCGGGTCGCGGCGTCAATCTGCATCGCCGTTGACTGCCCTTCTTGGACGGGCGGGCGTAGTAACGGCAGGTTTCCGCGCTGTGTAATCTCAAGATATTCGGCCACTGCAGACATTGCCGCGACTTCAGCCCGCGTAAATTCACCAAACGCATCAAGAGAGCCGACTTTATACAATCCGCAAAGCCGTTTATCACCCGCTGTGCTATCAAAAGCCGAAGCACCCAACGTCGTGATCACCGCGCCTGAATCAGAGACTATTCCAGCCCAATTCGCTTCGGAACCGTCAACGACAATAACCTCGCGTGGGGTTAGCCGTGCTAACTCCGGACCCAGACGCGCCCCGCTGCAAGGCATCACGTGAAACGCACCGGTCGAGATATCGACCCACGCTAACGCGCCTTCATCACGGACCACATGAAACGCCGCCAAAAAGTTATGGCGACGTGCGTCCAGCAATGAATCCTCGGTCAATGTGCCGGGTGTAACCAGCCGCACGATTTCGCGTTTCACGATTGCCTTATAGCCGCGCTTTTTCGCCTCTGCGGGGCTTTCCATTTGTTCACAAACAGCCACGCGAAATCCTTTGCGGATCAGCGTAAGAAAGTACCCCTCTGCTGCATGATGCGGGACGCCGCACATCGGGATATCCGCGCCATCATGTTTGCCACGTTTGGTCAGCGCGATATCGAGCGCTTCTGCCGCGGCGATAGCGTCGTCAAAAAACATCTCATAGAAGTCGCCCATGCGGTAAAACAGCAGGGCATCAGGTTGATCTGCTTTTATTTCAAGATATTGGGCCATCATCGGCGTGACGGTGTCTTTTGTACTGCTCATGCATCCCCCAAGGATATCGCTCGCACAGTATCACCCCATGTTAGCGACGAAACCCCGAAATGAACCCGTTGCGGGCGAGACGTCGTTGCCGCTATGTTCAAGGACTGAAATGGGGGGATCCAATGCCAAAGAATAAACTAACCCGCGAAGACGCGCTGCAATTCCACATGCAGCCAAGTCCCGGCAAATGGGAAATTCAGGCGACAGTCCCGATGACAACCCAGCGTGATTTGTCGTTGGCGTATTCCCCCGGTGTTGCGATCCCCTGCGAGGAAATCGCCGCGGACCCTGCGACTGCATATGATTATACGAACAAAGGTAATCTGGTTGCTGTGATTTCGAACGGCACGGCTGTTCTGGGTCTAGGCAACCTAGGCGCATTGGCAAGTAAACCCGTAATGGAAGGGAAATCTGTTCTTTTCAAACGGTTCGCTGATGTGAACTCGATTGATATCGAGCTTGATACCGAAGACCCGGATGAGATCATTAAGGCCGTGAAGCTGATGGGCCCGACCTTTGGCGGCATCAACCTTGAAGATATCAAAGCACCCGAATGCTTTATCATTGAACAAGCCCTTAAAGAGCAGATGGATATCCCTGTTTTTCACGACGACCAGCACGGCACGGCCGTTATTTGCGCCGCTGGTCTGCTGAATGCGCTGCACTTGTCGGGCAAAAAGATCGAAGACGTGAAAATTGTTCTGAACGGCGCTGGTGCAGCGGGCATAGCCTGTCTTGAGTTGCTCAAGGCGATGGGTGCCAAGCATGACAATTGCATCATGGCCGACACCAAAGGTGTCATTTACCAAGGCCGGACTGAGGGGATGAACCAGTGGAAATCTGCCCATGCCGCCAACACCAAAGCACGCACACTGGATGATGCAATGAAGGGCTGTGACGTATTCCTTGGGGTCAGCGCAAAAGGGGCTGTGACGCAAGAAATGGTGTCTAATATGGCGAAAAACCCTGTTATTTTCGCAATGGCCAACCCCGATCCAGAGATCACACCAGAAGACGCGCATGCTGTTCGCGAAGATGCGATCGTTGCTACCGGGCGCAGCGACTACCCCAATCAGGTGAACAACGTCCTTGGTTTCCCGTATCTGTTTCGTGGCGCGCTGGATATTCATGCCCGCGCAATCAATGACGAGATGAAGATCGCCTGCGCCGAAGCGCTTGCTGCCCTCGCCCGCGAAGATGTGCCGGACGAAGTCGCTCTGGCTTATGGAAAGAAACTGACGTTTGGACGCGATTATATCATCCCGACGCCGTTCGATCCGCGCCTGATTCACCGTATCCCGACCGCAGTCGCCCAAGCTGGCATGAAAACTGGCGTGGCCCGCAGGCCAATCGTGGACATGGAGGCGTATGAGCTATCCCTCAAATCGCGCATGGACCCCACGCAAGCAATCTTGCGCAGCTTGAATGCACGCGCACGCGCAAATCAATCCACAGTGGTTTTTGCAGAGGGCGACGATCCACGCGTCTTGCGTGCTGCTGTCATGTATCAACGCTCTGGCATGGGCAAAGCGCTGATTGTTGGGCGCGAAGATGATGTGAAGGAAAAGCTGACTGCCGAAGGGCTTGCTGATGCTGTCGAAGAACTGACGATCGTCAACGCCGCAAACACTCCGCACCTAGAAACCTACAAAGCGTTTTTATACGAGCGTTTGCAGCGCAAAGGCTTTGACACGCAAGATGTGCACCGTCTTGCCGCACGAGATCGCCACGTCTTTGCGGCGCTTATGTTAGCGCATGGTCACGCCGACGGGATGGTTACTGGGGCCACACGCAAATCCGCGCATGTGCTGGAATTGATCAATCACGTCTTTGACGCACAGCCGCATGATGGCGCAGTAGGCGTGACCGCTGTACTGCACAAAGGGCGCATCGTTCTAATCACCGATACGCTGGTGCACGAATGGCCAGACGAAAACGATCTGGCTGACATCGCTGAACGCGGGGCGTATGTCGCCCGCGAACTAGGGCTGGAACCGCGCGTTGCGTTCCTATCATTTTCTACCTTTGGCTATCCTGTGTCAGAGCGCGCGGAAAAGATGCACCAAGCCCCCAAAGTGTTGGACGCCCGCAAGGCTGATTTTGAGTATGAGGGCGAGATGACCGTGGATGTGGCGTTGAACGTCAAAGCGCAGGAGCACTACCCGTTTCAGCGGTTGACCGGACCGGCAAACGTCTTGGTCGTTCCAGCGCGACACTCTGCTTCGATCTCGGTGAAGTTGATGCAGGAAATGGCAGGTGCAACCGTGATTGGTCCTATTCTATCAGGTATCGGTAAGCCGGTTCAGATTTGTTCAACCGGATCCACCGTAAATGACATCCTCAATATGGCTGTAATCGCGGCGTGTCGGGTTGACTGATGGCGATTTGGAATCTGGGGTCAATCAACGCGGATTTCGTTTATAGCGTTCCGCATATTCTTGCGCCTGGCGAGACCTTATCGTCTACGAAGCGCGAGGTTTTTTTGGGCGGGAAAGGCACGAACATGTCGGTTGCCGCGGCCCGTGCTGCTGCCCGCGTTCACCACATAGGGGCGGTTGGCGAAGATGGGCGCTGGGCAATCGAACGTCTGCTGGAATATGGCGTCGATACGCGCAATATCGCTGTGTTAGACACTGAAACGGCACATGCAATCATCATGGTAGACCCGCATGGTGAAAATGCGATCGTGCTGCATCCCGGTGCGAATGCTGAAATCCCGCAGGCAACATTGCAGGCTGCCATGGCAGAGGCAAGCACAGGCGACTGGCTGGTTATTCAGAACGAAACCAACTTGCAACGCACTGCCGCTTCGATGGGCAAAAAGCTGGGGCTGCAAGTGGCCTATGCTGCCGCCCCGTTTGATGCGGAACGTGTACAGGCGGTCTTGCCGTATCTTGATTTTTTGATCCTCAACGCGGTCGAGGCTGATCAGTTACAGCAAGCTACAGGTCAGGCGCCAAGCGATTTACCGGTCCGCGATGTGATCGTTACTCTGGGTGCTGATGGGGCCGACTGGTACGGTCCCAACGGGAAAGAACACTTCGCAGCTATAAAAGTTGACCCCGTGGATACAACGGGTGCTGGCGACACGTTCACGGGCTATGTGCTTGCTGGTCTTGATCGCAATATGCCGATGGCGCAAGCGATTGGGCTGGCGACCAAAGCGGGTGCATTGATGGTCACCCGCCATGGTACCGCCGATGTTATCCCCGATTTGTCTGAGGTTCAGGCGTTTCAGTTGTGATTAACGAACGGCGCTGCGTCACCCCATAACTGTGTGACGCGCTGATCACGACCACAGGCATTGCGGTAGAATTTGTAAGCCTCAATTTGTGTTTTTACGCCGCGCCGCGTGATGACCCGGTTTTCGCCTTTGTAGTAATCCTGATGATAGGCTTCGGCATCATAGAACGTTGCGGCGTCAAGAATAGGAGTGACAATTGTCTGTCCCAAGTCGCGCTGGGCCGCGGCCTTGGCAGCCTCTGCAGCTGCCCTTTCCGCTGAGTTAGACACGAAAACAGCCGTGCGGTAGCTTTCCCCGCGGTCACAAAATTGCCCGCCTGCGTCGGTCGGATCAACTGAACGGAAAAACGCGTACAACAGTTGTTCATAGGCGACGATGTCTGCGTCATACGTGATTTCGACTGCTTCATAGTGGCCGGAACCTTTCAGCGTTTCATAGGTAGGGTTTGCTGTTGTCCCGCCAGTGTAGCCGGACACGACATCCTGCACGCCTTGGACGCTTTCAAAGTCGCTTTCGATGCACCAAAAGCAACCTCCGGCCAAGACAGTGGTTTGAATGTCCGCTGCGGCGGCTGTTTGGGCGACAGGCAGCAGTGCCAATGACAGGGCAATATATTTCAACATGAGTGATCTCCTTTGACGGCACCATTTCAGTCCAGCGCGCACCAAAGCAATCACTGAAGGCAATTCTCACGTGCTCTTTACCACTTGGAACACTTCGCAGGCTGGCCTAGCGTTTCGTTAAGGGAGAATTATCATGAGCGAAGTCACCACCCACCAAGCCCAAGACGATGCCCGCAACGAGGACATTCTGATTTATGTTGATGGCCGGATTGTTCCGAAGAATGAGGCAACAGTTAGCGTATATGATAGTGGCTTCATGCTGGGCGATGGTGTTTGGGAAGGCTTGCGCCTTTATGACGGCAAATGGGCCTTCATGGACGAACATATCGATCGGTTGTTCGAGGCAGCCAAGGCCATTGACCTAGACATAGGCATGGATCGAAAAGGCGTGATTTCCGCCTTGTTAGACACACAAAATGCAAATGGGATGACATCAAACGCGCATGCCCGTTTGATGGTGACGCGGGGCATCAAGGTCCGCCCGTTTCAACATCCCAGTCTATCGCAACAGGGACCAACATTTGTAATTATCATGGAGCATTCGCAGCCTAAAATCCCGCGACCGATCACGCTTGCCACTGTGCCGCATCAACGCGGCCTACCGATGACACAAGACCCGAAACTGAACAGTCATTCCAAGCTGAATTGCATCCTTGCCTGCATCGCCGCCCAAAAGGCGGGTGCAGATGAGGCGCTGATGCTGGACGTGCATGGATTTGTGAACACGACCAACGCCTGTAACTTTTTTATTGTTAAGAAAGGTGCTGTTTGGACCTCGACCGGGGACTACTGCATGAATGGAATCACCCGCCAAAAGGTAATCGATCTGTGTCGCGCCAATGACATTCTGGTGTTCGAGCGGAATTTCAGCCTTGTTGATACATATTCCGCTGATGAAGCGTTCCTGACGGGTACATTCGGCGCGCAAACCCCTGTCAGTACAATTGATGGTCGGCAGATTGGTTCGGGAGAGCTTGGTCCGATGACGAAACGCTTGCGCAGCTTGTACAAAGACTTGGTTGACCGGGCATGAGGATCGCGATGTGGTCAGGCCCGCGAAACCTATCTACCGCGATGATGTACGCGTTCGGAAACTGCGCGGACTTCGCGATTTGGGATGAACCATTCTATGCACCATACCTAGCAGCAACCTGCGCAGATCATCCGATGCGGGATGAGATCGTCGAAGCCCATGAAACTGATCCTATGAAAGTGGCGGAGCGCTGTTTAGACACTATTCCAGCCCAAAAGACGCACTTTTACATGAAACACATGCCGCATCACATGATTAAGGGTTTCCCGTTGGACTGGGCCAAGGACTGTATCAATGTGCATTTGATCCGCCATCCATCACGCGTTATTGCAAGTTATGGGGTGAAACGGGACGAAATGACGCTCGCAGATATCGGGTACGTTCAGCAAGCTGTGCTTTACGATCAGATCGGGGGCATTGTGATCGATAGCTCTGATATTCGCGCAGCCCCTGAGAAGATGCTGAAAAAGCTATGTGCTGCAATATCGCTACCGTTCGATCCTGCGATGTTACATTGGGAAACAGGGCCGCGTTCCGATGACGGGATTTGGGCAAGGCATTGGTACAACGCCGTGCATCAAAGCACGGGCTTTGCGGGTGCAGAGGGGCCTTTGCCAGTCCTGGACAGCGCGCAAGAAAAAATGCGGCACCTTGCGATGCCGCATTATGAAAAACTAGCGCAGCATAAGCTTTAGCTGCGGCGGTTTCGTGCCGCCAGCAACTTCAGCCGCAATGCGTTCAACTGAATGAAGCCTTGCGCGTCTTTTTGATCATATGCGCCCATGTCTTCTTCGAACGTCACGTGTGCCTCGGAATAAAGCGATTTGTCTGACCAACGGGCGACGGTATTCGCAGACCCTTTGTACAGCTTCAACCGCACGGTGCCGGACACATGTTCCTGACTTTTGTCGATCAACGCTTGCAGCATTTCGCGTTCCGGCGAGAACCAGAAGCCGTTATAAATCAGTTCGGCATATTTTGGCATGATGCTGTCTTTGAGGTGCCCAGCGCCACTATCAAGCGTGATCTGCTCGATCCCGCGATGCGCCTCAAGCAACAATGTGCCACCCGGCGTTTCGTAGATACCGCGTGATTTCATACCGACAAAACGGTTTTCGACCAGATCGAGACGTCCAACACCGTGCTTGCCACCCAGTTCGTTCAGCTTGGTCAGGATGGTTGCGGGCGACATTGCTTCGCCATTGATTGCCACTGCATCGCCACGCTCAAACGTGATTTCGACCATTTCAGGCGTATTTGGTGCGTCCTCGGGTGCGACAGTGCGCTGATAGACGTATTCAGGCGCTTCTTGCGCGGGGTCTTCCAGCACTTTGCCTTCAGACGATGTGTGCAGCAGGTTGGCGTCAACGCTGAACGGCGCTTCGCCGCGCTTGTCCTTGGCTACAGGGATCTGGTTCTTTTCGGCGAATTCCAGCAAGCGGGTCCGGCTGGTCAGGTCCCATTCACGCCAAGGGGCGATTACTTTGATTTCAGGGTTCAGGGCATAGGCCGCCAATTCAAACCGGACCTGATCGTTGCCTTTACCGGTCGCACCATGGGAAATCGCGTCAGCGCCTTCGGCAGCTGCGATTTCAACCAAACGCTTGGAAATAAGCGGGCGGGCGATGGATGTGCCCAACAAATACAGCCCTTCGTACAGCGCATTTGCGCGGAACATCGGGAAAACAAAGTCGCGCACGAACTCTTCGCGCAGGTCTTCGATGTAGATGCTGGATGCGCCCATCATCTCTGCTTTTTTGCGCGCTGGCTCCAGTTCTTCGCCCTGACCCAAATCAGCAGTGAATGTCACCACCTCGCAGCCATATTCAGTCTGCAACCATTTTAGGATGATCGAGGTATCAAGGCCACCAGAATAGGCCAGAACAACTTTTTTCGGAGCGGTCATATGCGTGGCACCTTTAGGTAAATGTCTATGGGAACGCGCGATAACGGGTTTTAGGAACAGGGGCAAGGATAGCGCGCTCTAGAAGCATGCTGCTGCCACAAAATCCGCATCGCCATCATTGTAAAGTTCTGCGAGCGCTTCTGCCGGATCAAGCCACAGCGCAACATGTCCCGCCTCACGCGGGGGGCCGTGCGGCCGCACCGGATGCGCCAGATAGATATGGCACAGCTTTTCGGCCCACATGTCATAGTCCGGCATGAACACGAACCGTCGAAAGCTGCCCAATTTGCGAGGCTGGGCGATGCGCCACCCAGTTTCTTCAAACACTTCGCGGTGCAGCGCTTGTAAGGGGCTTTCGCCGGGATCAATGCCGCCACCGGGCAGTTGAACTTCGAAATGTGGATCGCCCTGATAGGTTAACAAAAGCTTCCCGTCGCGCGGTAAAACCGCATAAACACCAGCGCGTGTTTTGTAACGCTGCCCGTTTACTGGCGTGTCGCCATACCGTTTGATCATAGCTTGCCCCCTTGGACGCTGGCTTGCCCCGCCTATATAGGCGCGGTATGCCACCCAATGACTTGTTAGGAAAGACCATGAGCCTCGGCACCCAAATTACGTGGGACGATACTGTCCTGCCGTTTCAACTTGACGCATCCGACATCCGTGGACGGGTGGCGCGTTTGGATGGCGTATTGGAGCAAGTGCTACAGCAGCACGACTATCCGCCCATGATCGAAGGGCTTGTGGCAGAAATGGCATTGCTGACCGCTTTGATCGGGCAAACCATGAAACTGCGCTGGAAATTGTCCCTGCAGGTCCGTGGTTCTGGCGCGGCGCGATTGATCGCGACGGATTACTACGGTCCGACCGAAGATGGGCAGCCAGCGCGCATTCGTGCTTATGCCTCTTATGATGCGGAAACACTGGATCAAACTGCTGATCCGTTTGGGCAAATTGGCAAGGGGTACTTTGCGATCCTGATCGACCAAGGCGAAGGTATGACCCCTTATCAAGGCATTACGCCGATTTCTGGCGGGTCCCTTTCATCTTGTGCAGAGGCGTATTTCGCCCAGTCCGAACAGTTGCCCACGCGGTTCAAGCTGACTTTTGGGCAATCCCAAATGGCGGGTGAAGCTGCGCAATGGCGCGCAGGCGGCATGATGTTGCAGCATATGCCAAAGGCGTCGCCATCTGTGATCGGTGAAGGTGGATCAGGCGAGGACGGTTTGCTAGACGCCACAGATATTTTGGATGCGGATGAAGGTGAAAACTGGAACCGCGCAAATATTTTATTGGATACCGTAGATGAGCTCGAGCTGATCGGCCCGACAATCGCGCCAACCGATCTTTTGGTGCGCCTGTTCCACGCTGAACAGCCGCGTGTCTATGATGCCCAGCCGGTTAAATTCGGCTGTAGCTGCTCCGAAGACAAAGTGCGCCAAAGCCTGTCGATCTATTCCGCCAAAGAAATCGGCACGATGAAAACAGACGCAGGCACAGTGACCGCAGACTGCCAGTTTTGCGGGTCACACTATATCTTTGATCCCGATACATTGGGGTTTGAGGCCAAGGATGCCAGTGCCTGACTTACGTCAAAAATTGATAGACGCGCTAGCCAGCACTGGCGGCGCGTCTTCTGATTTTGACCTCAACCCCGATATGAAAATCCCGCAAGGGAACCTGACACCCGCTGCCGTTCTGATCGGTGTTCGCGCTGAAACGCAGACGGTGATCCTTACAAAACGTGCCGCGCGTCTTAAACATCACCCCGGGCAGATCGCCTTTCCGGGTGGCAAACAGGACGAAACCGATGCCACATTGGTTGATGCCGCCCTGCGTGAAGCGCACGAAGAGATCGGGCTTCCGTCCCATGTCGTCGATGTCCTAGGAGAGCTTCCACCGCATCAGACTGTGACCGGCTATCAGGTGACACCTGTCCTTGCGATGATCACAGGTGACTATGATGTTGTCGCGGAAATCGGGGAAGTCAGCGAGGTATTCGAAGTTCCCTTAAAGCATCTGCTGGATCAAAACATGTACGGCATCGAGGGTCGCCTCTGGCAGGGGCGCAAGCGCCTTTATTACGCTGTCCCCCATGGCCCATATTACATCTGGGGTGCAACGGCGCGCATCTTGCGCGGGTTGGCCGCACGCATGGCATGATGAAAATTACCGCCCCATGGTTGCAGAACGATGCTGCGCAAGTTGTTTGCAGGTTGCTAACTGATGCGGGTTATCAGGCGTGGTTTGTCGGCGGTTGTGTACGCAACGAATTATTGGGCGCGCCAGTCGCTGATTTGGACCTGACGACCGATGCAGTGCCCGAAGTTGTAATGCGCTTAGCCAAAAAGGCAGAGATCAAGGCGATCCCAACCGGATTTGACCACGGGACTGTGACGCTGGTCCAAGACGGTATCCCGTTCGAGGTTACAACGTTCCGGCGCGATGTTGCCACCGACGGCAGGCATGCAATCGTCGCCTTTTCAGATAACATCGCTGACGATGCGCGCAGACGCGACTTCACGGTGAACGCGCTTTATGCCGGACCTGATGGGCAGGTCGTGGACCCCTTGGGCGGTCTGGAAGATCTAAAAGCGCGGCGCATTCGGTTTATCGAAGACCCCGACCAGCGCATCAAAGAAGACTACCTGCGTATCCTGCGGTTTTTTCGGTTCTATGCATGGTACGGTGACACTGACGAAGGGCCGGACCCAGATGGTTTGGCTGCCTGTGCCGCCAACATTGCAGGACTGCAGTCGCTTTCGATTGAACGGGTGACCGCAGAAATGCTCAAGCTTCTATCCGCGACTGACCCCGCACCGGCTTTGGCAGCGCTGGCGTCTACGGGTGGCTTGGCACAAGTTTTGCCCGGTGCTGATAGTGGCGCATTGGCCGTCTTGGTACATTTTGAAGAACAGTTGAGCATTGAGCCAAGCCCGATCCGTAGACTTGCCGTGTTGGGCGGGGCACCTGTGAATAATCTACGCATGTCGAATGCCCAAGCCCGCGAATTAGCCCAGATTACCAGCGGTGAACTTCCGACGATAATCGCCTACCGTCACGGCCTTATCGCCGGGCGGGATGCTTTGCTTGTGCAATCTGCTTCGCTTGGGCAGGCGCCGGCCATCAATGCCTATGACGCGATCACGTATGCCGCAAAACAGGCATTCCCTTTGAAAGCCGCTGACCTGATGCCAGAACTGACAGGTCCCGCACTGGGCAAAGCCCTCAAACAGGCCGAGGATCGTTGGATTGCCTCTGGTTTCACTCTGACGAAAGCTGATTTGATTGACTGATTTTCTGCCGCTCATCGGCTTTGTGTTCTTCGGGCTGTTCTCTCCGGGTCCAAACGTGATCCTGATCACCGCTTCTGGCGCACGATTTGGGTTTCAACGCACTGTGCCGCATATCCTTGGTGTGGCGCTTGGTGTCGGTGTGATTGCAGCGGTCACGGGCATCGGGATTGGGGCGTTGATCACCGCACAACCGGCGCTAGGGATCGTCCTGAAAATTATCGCGAGCCTGTGGATTCTTTGGATGGCTTATAACCTGTGGCGTGCTGATCCTGCGAAAACCAAAGACACCGACAAACCGTTTACATTTCTGGAGGCGATCCTGTTCCAATGGGTGAACCCCAAGGTCTGGGCCGTCGCCCTAAGTGCGACCGCCTATGTCGCTATGCTTGCCCCCGTGCAGCAAGCGATGACCTTGGCTGCGACCTTTTCAACGATCAATCTGGGCGTTTGCACGTTCTGGGCGGTTGCGGGCACATTGCTATCCTATCTGCTGACAAACGCGGTCGCGTGGCGGATATTCATGCGCGTCATGGCGCTGGGCCTTTGTGGATTCTCGGTTCTGCTTTTTCTCTAAGCCCAGCTTTGCTATAGCTGGCATCTAGTGTGAAAAGGCAGACCCATGTTTCGGTTTTTCGAAGGTCTTGTCGATCCTTA
>NZ_JAFMHR010000209.1:0-1066 GCF_017854415.1 Yoonia sp.
TGGTCCTTAATGCATCGTGATACTGCTGCAATTTTCGCCCTCAACTTTCGTTCTATGGCGCGCCGTCCGTCGTGCCAGTCCAATGAGTATCTTATAACCGCTTCAATGAGTATTCCAACTACATCATACACGCGAAAAATCCGCCGCAGGATCGGCCAGACTTGACTTGCAATATCTTCGCATTGCCGCCCTTTTTTAGCGTCAAATGACTTGCACTAACTTCGATCGGTGCTTGTCATTTGGAGATCAGCAGGCTCTTATCCATACTAAATGCAAGAATAAGTTAAGAGACCAGAAATGCTTTTGGTACCAATGTAGCCCCCAGACAATCTAGAGTGTCTTTGGGCGCTCGAGCACATTAGTATGGGACGTATTGACATAGCTCTAACCCGCACCCTCCTCTACTTCCGCAGGGTTTCCGACGGTAAGGAAAAAGATCCTAGAACAGTTTTTTTCGTCGACAAACGCCGCCAAGTGGCAGACTGAAATTCCCGCCTTAGCGCACGCGCCTGCGATAGACCGCTCAACTAAATTCAAACCAGTCGGGCCCTAGATGACTAAATTACATTGCCTAGCTTTCCTATTGATCCTTTTCGTAAGTGGCGCCAGCGCCCAGACAACTGTTGACCTCACCCTCGACCAAGCCCGCGACGTTGCAACGCAAGCTTTGTTTGCCGACGACCCCCAGCTCGCCATACAAATCGCCGAAGCAATCCTGTCGCAAGTCCCGGACGACCGCGCCTCGTTGTTGATCGTCGCTGCCGCTGCTCCCCGTCTTGGTGATCCGGAACGTGGCCGCAAGGCTGGTGCGCGCGCATTTGCTGTTTCGACCACTGATTTCCAAAAATACGAAGCGGCCCGCCTGACCGCCTTGGCTGCCGCCAACGAAGAACGCTATACACTGTCCACTTTTTGGCTGCGCCGTGCTTTGACGGTGGCCCCCAACGCCGAAGAACGTGCGCGCACACTCAATGATGCCCGCGGCGTAACCCGCCTGAACCCTTGGTCCAGCAATCTGTCGTTTTCACTGGCCCCGTCCAACAACGTCAACGGCGGTGCAGAGGAT
>NZ_JAFMHR010000209.1:1840-3154 GCF_017854415.1 Yoonia sp.
GCCGGTTTCAGCCCCGGATTACGGCTGGACGCGTCCCGTACGCGCAGTAACGTCAGCCGATATGACCGGACGACTTTGACAGCAGGCCTAACCATCAGTTCTTCTTTTTAGGCATGATCTCTGCGCGACCGCGCGCCGGATATTCCCCGGGCAAAATAATCGCGTTGCTGTTTACGCGAAATTAAGAGCAGGTCCGTCATACATCCTCCAATGCCGCACAGTGGCGAAAGTGTTTTTGGATGGAATTTTTCAATCATGACAGCAGAACCTGCGACCTACGAATTGCCCGAAACGACCAAAATCGAAGAGTGTTACACGCTTGATCAATTCATCAGGTCGGCAGGCGACCGTGCGATTGTGATTGATGGTCAGCGGGTCCAACGATTCAGCGGGTTGGCCGCACAGTTGATCGCAGCACATCAAGGAATACGCAAAGACACCGACGCAGGTGTTTCTGTGATCCAGCCGTCACAAGCATTGATTGAAGCGCTGCAAATACTGGGCTTGAGCCATCTTTTAGATCTAGATCGGAGGACCGCTTGACAGTGCATATCCTTGCAATTGACGATTCGCGCACCATTCGCAGCCTGCTTAAAATGGCTTTGGAAAAAGCAGGGTTTACAGTCACGACAGCCGTAGACGGCGTTGAAGGCGTCGACAAGTTCAAGCAGATGCAAGCCGATCTGGTGATTACTGACGTCAACATGCCCAACAAGGATGGATTTGGCGTTATCGCAGATATCCGAAATAGCACAGAAAACCGCGCTGTTCCTGTGTTGGTCCTCACAACCGAAAATGGAACCGCCCTCAAAGAAAGGGCGCGACTGGCTGGCGCAACCGGTTGGATCGTAAAGCCGTTTGATGATGTCGCGTTGGTCGCAGTCATCAAAAGATTGACGGGGTCCTGACATGATAACAGACCGTGCCATTCTCGACGCCTTCTTTGAAGAGTGTGACGATTTGTTGGCTGCACTTGCCGACGGCTTGTCAAACATGCGCGCTGGGCAAACAGACAATGAAACTGTAAATGCGGTTTTTCGTGCTGTGCATTCGATCAAGGGCGCTGCGGGTGCTTTCTCAATGGATGAGTTGGTTGAGTTCGCGCATAGCTTCGAAACTGTTCTCGACGATTTACGTGCTGCAAAGCTAAGTGCCGATGAAACCCTGCTGCGCGTTTTGCAACGTGCCGGTGACGTCTTGTCTGACCTTGTTGATGACGCGCGTGAAGATAGGCCCGCGGATCGTGCCAGAGTGGATCCGGTTCTTTCAGAGCTACAGGGTTTTTTGGCGGCCGAACCCGCCGCGGAAGACGAA
>NZ_JAFMHR010000066.1 GCF_017854415.1 Yoonia sp.
TCGTGAATCATGACGACAAACCAGCATCAAGGCAATTAATGGGTCCTGAGCCTAGGCTGACCGCAATTAAAGATGAGATAAACGCCACGAGCACCGAATTGCCCAGTGCTGCGGTCAGCCGGGTATCGCCCAGCACGTCGGCATACCAGCGCAAAGACGGTCCGTTGAAGGGCGGCACAGGCAACTGTCCATCCTGAAATGAAAACAAGACACGTGCGATACGAATTATCCGGCCTGACACAGGCGTAGCTGACAGCGATCAAAACAAACTCAGCCTTTGTGACTTACTTCACTCTCGCGATCTTCCTCGGGCACATTCAACGTAGACCATGTGTCGTCGCGCGGCGGTTTCGGCGGCGTTTCGCAAGCCGCGCGATGGATGTTCACCTTTGCAATAAAATTCGCCGAAATCGGTGCCGTCACAAACAAAAGCGCCATGATCAGCAGCTCGTGCGTCGACGGTTCACCCAAATCATACGAATGCACCATCGATGCAACCAGCAGCATACCGATCCCCACGGTGCCAACCTTTGTCGGGGCATGCAAACGTGTCATAGGGTCGTTGAATTTCAAAAGTCCAATGACACCGACCAGCACAAAGAACGACCCGATCAACAACGACAATGCGACGATATATGTTCCAATAATCACTGCGGTCATTCGATGATGTCCCCCCGCAAAATAAACCGCGCTAGAGCGACTGTAGAAACAAAGCCCAGCATCGCGATCAGCAGTGCCACTTCGAAGTAAATCTGCACGCCTTGCTGAATACCCAGCACAATAACGAGGCCCAGCGAATTGATCACCATCGTGTCTAGTGCAAGTATCCTGTCGCCAGACGTCGGCCCCAGAACCAAACGGACCATTGAAAAAACCTGTGCCAGTGCCAACGTCACAAAGGTAATGGCAAGGGCGATCTCCATCAATTGCGTCGCAAAGATCATGAAAAAATCTCCTTTAGGCGGCGTTGATACCGGTTGGTAATATCGTCGCGCACGGCGTCCGGATCAGTCGTGTGCAGCACATGGACTAGCAAGCTATGCCCTTGGTCCGACAGATCAGCTGACACCGTTCCTGGGGTCAGTGTGATTGTCCCTGCAAGCACAGTGATCGCCTCGGGTTCGCGCAACTCGAGTGGTATGATGATCCACGCGGGTTTTAGCTGCGCATTGGGGACGGTCAAGACGATCCATGCGACTTCAATGTTGGCCACCACGATGTCCCACATCACTAATATGCTGTAAGAGATCATTTTCCCCAAGCGGAACCCGTTGGGCGTGTCCGGCCACCAGACCGACGTACCCCACGGGATGATAATCCCAAGAATAACGCCAAACACGGCCATTCCAGCGGACACATCATTTTGCAAAAGCATCCAGACAATCGCTAAGATGAGCGTCAAAACAGGGTGCGGCAATAGCCAGTTAAAAGCACGTCCCATATCAATGATCCTCCGCTGGTTTACTCAGCTTGCCCTGCGTTTCGAGGACGGTCGTGATGTATGGCTCTGGTGCGAACAGCTGGGCCGCAATCACGGTTGTATATCCATGCACCTGGCCCGCGAAAATCGTATGCGCCGCCAGTAGTGAAATCAGTCCGCCAACTGCGACATAAGACATTGTTGATGGTGGCATCCGCACAGGGGCATCTTCTGGTGGTGCAACGCTTTGCGCCTTCCAGAACAAGATGCTGCCAGCCCGTGCAAACCCCAAGATACTGATAAGACTGGATCCCAGCACAATGACCCAAATCCACACCATAAGGTCCGTCCCGTAAGCCGCATCAAGCACCAAGAGTTTCCCCAAAAAGCCCGACAATGGCGGCAAGCCGGCCATTGCAATCGCACCAACGAAAAACAGGCCTGCAGTCAGTGCCGCACCCGCGACGGGCGCCTGCGGTGTCAGGTTCAGGTTGCCCCGCCCAATGCGCACCAGATCAGAAATCAAGAACAGAGCCGCCCCTGCCAGAGTCGAATGCACGATATAGTAAAGCGCTGCAGCGATCCCTGCTGGACTGAACAGCGAGATTGAAATCATCACCATTCCCATTGATCCAATCACCGAAAACGCCGCCAAACGATCAAGCCGCTTCGCCGCCAATACACCGATCATTCCAATAGCCAACGAGATCAGGGCAGCGGGCAGTAACCACTGTACGTGCAGACCAGCGGTCGCCTCAAGCTCGGGTGGAAAGATCATCGTGTAGACACGAATGATCGCATAAGCGCCCACCTTGGTCATGATCGCAAACAACGCGGCAACAGGTGCAGGGGCCTCGGCATAGCTCGAAGGCAGCCAGAAGTGCAGCGGCACAACCGCGGCTTTGATGGCAAAAACCAGCAGCAACAGGACAGCAGCCACCCGAATACCAACGGTGCCTTCTGGGCCAATCAATGCAACACGGTTCGCCAGATCAGCCATATTCAACGTGCCCGTCTCGGCGTAGATAGCGCCCAGCGCAAACAAAAACAGCGTTGATCCGATCAGATTGAACAGCACATATTGCACGCCCGCGCGCAGCCGCGCATCGCCGCCAGCGTGGATCATGAGACCGTAAGATGCGATCAACAGGACTTCAAAAAAGACGAACAGGTTGAACAAGTCACCCGTCAGGAACGCGCCCATTATCCCCATAAGCTGGAACTGGAATAGCGCATGAAAATGCCGCCCCCGATCATCCCAGCCAGAAGCGATCGCATAGACCAGCACAAACAGTGCCAACACCGCCGTAAGCAGTACCATCATCGTTGACAGTCTATCGCCGACCAAAACGATACCGAACGGTGCCGCCCAATCGCCCAAGAGATACAGCATGACAGTGCCGTCAGCGGTCCCCCATGCCAGCCCGGCGGCAATGGCGATCAGCGTCACAACGCCAGCGATAGAAAACACCCGCTGGATGCCAATATGATAGCGCGCAGCAAGCACAATAAACGGCGCAAGCATTGCGGGCAAAACGACAGGTGCAATCAGCCAATGGGTCATGATGTGCCCCCCGCCTGATCATCTGCGATCTCGGGTTGGTCATCTACATGGTCATCATTAGACCCAAGGAATGCACCAAGGCCGATCATCACCACGACGGCGGTCATGCCAAACGAAATAACAATTGCCGTCAGCACCAATGCTTGTGGCAGCGGATCAGTATAAACAGTCACGCCATCACGCAGCACCGGCGGTGCGCCAATAACAACCTGGCCGGATGTAAACAGAAAGACATTCACAGCGTATGTTAGCAGCGAAATCCCCAAGATCACGGGGAACGTCCGCAACCGCAGCACAAGGTAAATACCAGCGGCGGTCATAACGCCAATCGCAGAGGCAAGGAGAAACTCCATGTTACACGCCCTCTCTTACAGCCGCGACAGGCGAAAGCGCATCACGGGACGGGTCGATATCCATTGGATGTTCGCTGTCAATCGTGTGGGCACGCCGCGCCAGACGCGAAAAGCTTTCAAGCGACAGCATCACAGCGCCGACAACGGACAAGAACACGCCGACATCAAACAAAGCGGCAGTCGCGAGTTCAAATTTCTCGAAGGGCGGGATGCGGACATAGACAAAATCAGACGTCAGGAATGGTTTGTTCACGAACCAAGACCCGATCCCCGTAAATCCAGCAGTCAAGACGCCCGCCCCGATGACCCCATGATAGGGGTATCTTAGCCGCGCGTTGGTCCAAGCAAAACCACTTGCCATGTATTGCATCACCACACCGATCGACACGATCAAACCTGCGATAAATCCGCCGCCGGGTTCGTTGTGGCCGCTCAGGAAGATGTAAAAACCCACCATCATCACGACAGGCATCATCACGCGGGTCAACACAACCATCATCATCGGATGCTTGTCCCCTGCCCTTGGTTGATCAGGTTTGCGGTGCAGCAAACGGGCGCGGACTGGCCCGTTCAACAGCGTCTCAGTGAGGGCATAGATTAACAATGCGGCAATGCTCAGCACGATAATTTCGCCAAAGGTATCAAAGCCACGAAAGTCGACCAAGATGACGTTCACCACGTTCGTGCCTCCGCCGCCTTTGTATGAATTTGCAAGGTGGAATTCCGAAATCGGCGTACCGATCGCATCACGCATCAGATAATAGTAGGCCAATGCAAAGCTTGCCAGACCGCCTGCAATGGCGACGCCGCTGTCGCGCATCCGGCGCAATAGTGAGCTTTCGACCGGTGTCCGGTTGGGTAGAAAGTTTAGTGCAAGCAGCATCAAGATGATCGTGACAACTTCGACGGTGAACTGCGTCATGGCCAAGTCTGGCGCACTCAAAAACACAAAACCAATCGACACCATCAAACCGACGATCCCGATCAGGATCAGCGACAAGAAACGATTGCGATGCAAAAGCACCATCCCGACAACCGCCGCAACCAGCATCAGCCAGCCGGCGATCAAAACCGGGCCCGCTGTTTGCATCGTGCGCGTCGGTGCACTGAGCGTGCCAGTGGACCAAGCGTAAAACCCTGCAACAACAATCGTGATCGTGCCAACAGCCGCGTATCGAGAGAACGCGCCATTGTGCAATGGCAGGATCAGCTTTTGCGCCAACACTGCCGCCGCCTCGACGATCCCGTCGAAAATCGCTTTGGCTTCGGGCCGTGGGGCCTCGTCCCAGATACGCAATGCAGGATTGAAAATACGCAACATGAGCAAACCGCCAACGACAGCCACGATAGACATAAACAAGGCTGGCACCAGTCCGTGCCATATCTTGAAATGCGCCGAGGGGACGTCTGCCGCGTCACCCAGCACCGATGCGGTAACAAGTTTCACGAAGGGTTCGGCAAGGAACGGCGCGACGCCGATAACCACCACTGGCACGATTAAAAGCGCGGGTGGCAACCATAGACCAACTGGCGGATCATGTGGCTTTGCTGGATAGTCATCGCGCACGGGACCAAAGAACACATGCCCGATCAAACGAAAGCAGTATGCCGCAGAGAACAGTGAACCCACCGTCGCCAGAACTGGGACTAACCAGGGCGAACCGAACAATGCTGTGTGGTTCGCCTCTTCGAGCATCATTTCCTTGGACAAAAAGCCGTTTAGCAGCGGAATACCTGCCATCGACATCGCCGCGAGCGACACAATCACGAATGTCAAAGGCATCAATGTGCGCAGACCACCTAGCCTGCGAATGTCGCGTGTATGTGCCTCGTGGTCGATAATTCCGGCTGACATAAACAGTGCAGCTTTGAACGTCGCGTGGTTCAGGATGTGGAACATTGCTGCCATGGCGCCAAAGGCGGTGCCAGTGCCCAAAAGCATCGTTATCAGGCCCAAATGGCTGACCGTCGAAAACGCGAGCAATGCCTTTAAGTCGTGTTTGAACAGTGCGATCACCGCACCCAGCACCATTGTAATCAATCCGGCAGTTGTCACGATCATGAACCATTCCGGCGTGCCAGACAGAACAGGCCACATCCGCGCCATCAAGAAGATGCCGGCCTTAACCATCGTCGCCGAATGCAGATAGGCTGACACGGGCGTCGGCGCCGCCATTGCGTGCGGCAACCAGAAATGGAATGGAAACTGTGCGGATTTCGTGAAGCAGCCCAGCAAGATGAGGATCAAAGCAGGGACATACAAAGGATCAGCTTGAATCAATTCACGGTTCTGCAAGATCACACTTAGGTCATAGCTACCCACGATCTGGCCAAGGATCAGCATGCCGCCAATCATCGCAAGCCCGCCCATGCCCGTGACCGTCAACGCCATACGCGCGCCTTGGCGTCCTTCTGGCAGATGTTTCCAGTATCCAATCAAAAGGAATGACGACAGCGATGTCAGTTCCCAGAAAATCAACAAAAGCAGGATGTTATCGCTTAAGACGATACCAACCATCGCGCCTTGGAAAAGCAGCAAGTACGTAAAGAACTCGCCCATATTATCATCGCGGCTAAGGTACTGTCGCGCATACGCGATGATCAAAAGGCCAATGCCCAAGATCAGCAAAGCAAAGAAAAAGCCCAAACTGTCTAGCATCAACGTGAAATTCAGCCCCAACGCAGGCATCCAATCCACCCGCGCCATGACGACTTCGCCAGCAAGAATAGTCGGTAAATTGGTAAGCAGGCCCACAAAAGCGGCCAAGCTGACTGTAAACGTGACGCCCACACAGGCGGATCGTCCAGCAGTGTTCATAAGACGAGGCAGCAGTGCACCAAAGAACGGCAAAGCGACAATAAAGAAGAGGGACACGAGAACTCCTGATCCAATTACTATTTAAGCTTGCGCAGAACCGCGTCAAACTTGCAAAGGCACACCCCTCGTCGAAACAATGAGTTGGATAACTCAGCGCCAGATAAGCCAATGACTTTCAGCGAGTTGATACGAATTACAGCGAACCTTCAATAGGCTACCACGGTTGGTCCCGCAGGTATCAAACTCGAAAGCCCTTTATCGCTACGAAAACTACCACTACAGCCTTTGTAAAATAGCATCTAGCGCCGCCTTGGTCGCACCTGGGCCGTCTTGCAGCACCGCCTTGGCGGCGCGCACCATTCGGGATTGCGTGGTCGCATCAATCGCGCTTACAGCATGCGCCAATGTGCCGCCATCCAACACGAGCTTTGCCGCGTCAACAGCACCAAGTGCTTCGTAAATCTGGGCAAAGTTCTCTATGTGCGGACCATGGATGATCGCGGTGTTCAACTGCGCGGCCTCATAGGGATTATGCCCACCAACGTCCGCAAGCGATCCGCCAATGAATGCAATCGGCGCAATCCGGTACCACAACCCGAGTTCGCCCATCGTATCCGCTAAATAGATTTGCGTATCCGACGTGATCGCGTCGCCCGCGCTGCGGCGTGCCGTCACAAATCCAGCCTCTGCGCAAAGCGTCGCGATTTGAGGTGCACGTTCCGTATGGCGCGGCACCAAAATCAAAAGCCCGCCGATGTCGCGGTGCGCAGCTAGGACAATCTCTTCTTCGCCCGCATGGGTAGAAGCGGCACACCAGACAGGCCTTTCACCCAGTACTTTACGCAAGTCTGCAAGCGCTGTGGCATCGCAATCCAACGGTGGCCGATCTTGCTTTAGCGACCCCGTCAGTGCGACGCCCTTACCTGTCACACCCACAGCCGTCAGCGCGTCCATCGTTGTTTGTTCTTGGACTTGGATCAGGTCAAATTGGGACAAGATTGCATTGGCCGTTTTGTCAAACCGCGCCCAGCGCTGTGCGGTGCGCGCCGAAACCCGCGCATTCAATAACAACTTGGGAATTGCGCGCCGCCCGACTTCAGCCAACATGCGCGGCCACAGTTCGCTTTCGATCCAGATTGCAACATCAGGGCGCCAGCGATCCAAGAACGCGCGCGATGCGCCGACCGTGTCATACGGGGCCATTTGATGGATGACGCGGTCAGGTAGTCCAGTGCTCATTAATGCGGCAGAAGTGCGCGTTGTCGAAGTGATCAAAACATGCACGTCCGACCGCGCCGCCAGCAGCGCATCAACCAAAGGCAGAATTGACTGGGTTTCACCAACGCTGGCGGCATGAAACCATACAACTGGGCCATCGGGCCGCGTTTGCGCTGACTGGCCCCACCGTTCACCGATCCGCTTTTCATCCTCTTTGCCGCTGCGCAACGCGCGACGCTGCCACATAGCAAACAGCGGGCCGGTCACATAACTTGCAGCCATGTATAAAGAATGAAGCGTAGAAATTGGCTGGTCCCCAAAGCAGTGAAAAGTGGCAAACGCCTATGCGTTCAGACCAAAGCGGTCAACACCCTACACCGCAACAAAAAAACGCGCCACGGTTTCCCGAAGCGCGTTCTATTCCAGCCTCAAGAAGGCTTATTTCATCGTAATACGACCATCAGTATATGGCTGATAAGGCGCGTTCGCTGCGATGTATTCCGCAGTGACATCGGCCAAGTCTGGGCCAAAGTCATAGGCATTCATTGCCGTTTTGAACATGTCATAGCCGTCGCCGCCATTTCGAACGAAATTGTTGGAAACAACGCCGTAAGTCGCCGCCAGATCAATTGGCATACCATCAACCATCACGTCACTGATACGCGCGCCCGGCTCTGCAGCCAGATCAACCACAAAGGTCATTCCGGACACTTGCGGGAACCGACCCGAGCCATCTTCGTGCTGGCTCACACCATTTTCCAAGGCAGCGACCATTGTCTCGCCGGTCACTTGGTATGTGGACAGCGTGTTCTGGAACGGCAGCACTGTCAGGACTTCGCCCATCGTAACTTCGCCGGCATCAATAGATGCACGGATACCGCCGGAGTTCTGGAACGCGATCTGGATGCCTTGATCGCGCACACGCGCAAGCATCGCATCCGCAATCAGGTTGCCCATAGAGCACTCCATCGCGCGACAGACTGAACGGTCACCCTCGATCATCGCAGCCGCTTCCGCGACAACTTGATTGCGGATTTCATCCAGCGGTAAAGCCAGCTCGGCCACACGCGCCACTGTCTCTGGATCTTCGACAACATTGCCGTCGATCAGAATTGGTGCGCCGGATGCTTCGATCAGGTTGCCGTCATCGTCGAACGTGACGTTCAGTTCGCCCAAGAATTTGCCGTAGGCATATGCTTGCACGATTGCGGTATCGCCGACCATTGTCGGGTAAGGACCCACTGCCCGTTCATCATCGCCCAAAAGCGTATTCGAGTGACCGCCAACGATAACGTCAACGCCCGTAGTATTTGCTGCAACAATTTGGTCGACGTTATAGCCCGAATGGGAAAGCACGATGATTTTGTTCACGCCCATTTCGGTCAACTTGTCGACTTCTGTTTGCACAGCCGCACTTGGATCAGAAAAAATCACGTTCGGACCCGGACTTGCCAGCTCGTGCGTATCTTCCGGAGTAAGACCAATCATGCCGATCTTTTCGCCGCCGCGTTCAATCACGGTGGACTTCATCAGCGTATCAGCCAGCAGCGGTTCGCCCGAGACATCAGCGTTTGACATCAGTACGGGGAAATTCACCGAATCCATAAAGCCCTTGAGGACCTCTGGACCATCGTCAAATTCGTGGTTGCCAACGGTCATCCCGTCATAGCCCAGCTTGTTCATAAACTCGGCGGCAGCAGCACCTTTGTAGTAGGTGTAGAACAGCGTGCCTTGGAATTGGTCGCCGCCATCCACAAGGATGGAATTGTTCGAACGCGCGCGCGCTTCGGCCACAGAAGTGACCAAACGGGCTGTCCCGCCGAAACATTCGCCAGCCGCGTTATCTTCCGCGGAACAGCCGCTGTCAAAGCGGCTGATCGGCTCGAACCGCGCGTGGAAATCGTTGGTGTGTAGGATGGTCAGCGAATAGTCCGCTGCCGCAGCACCAGCTGACAGGGCTAGTGCACAGGTTGTCGTCATTATACGTGAAATCATTGGATCAAGTCCCCCAAAGGTTGGAATATCGATAGCTTGGCGAGGGCGTATCGCAGAGTCAAACGTTATCCCCGTTGCCGCATGGTCACCTGACATTGTAACAGGCGCTTGACGATTTTTGCAGCAACGGCCATGACGCTTGCATGTTGATTTACAAAATTTTCCGCGCCGACGAATGGGCAACATTGCAAGCTGACGGCGACACCGTCGGCGCGCCAATTGATGTGACCGACGGGTATATCCACTTTTCCACAGCCGAAACCGTGGTTGAGACAACGACCAAGTATTTCGCAGGCATCGAAGGTCTGGTACTGCTTGCGATTGAAGCCGACGGCCTAGAACCTCTCAAATGGGAACCCGCCCGCGAAGGCGTGTTGTTCCCGCATCTTTACCGCAAATTGCGTATGGATGATGTTGTCTGGGCCAAGCCATTGCCACTCGTTGGCGACAGCCACCAGTTCCCAGATCTGACATGAGAGCGCTTGAAACCATCGGCCTCAAAGCTCTGCGCCAAATTGATCCAGAAACAGCACATGGATTGGCCCTCAAGGCGCTGAACATGGGATTGGGTCCACGTGGTGGGCCTGTAACCTCTCCCCGCCTCAAGACGACGGTCGCAGGCCTGAACCTACCTAACCCGATCGGCCTTGCGGCTGGTTTTGATAAGAACGCGACCGCGCTACATGCATTGGCCAAAACCGGATTTGGCTTTCTTGAAGTCGGTGCCGCCACCCCTCGCGCGCAAGAGGGAAACCCCAAACCGCGCCTCTATCGTCTGACCAAAGACCAAGCCGCGATTAACCGTTTTGGGTTCAACAACGAGGGTATGGAAGCAATCGTTTCCCGCCTTGCAAATCGCCCCAAAGACGCTGTGATCGGCTTGAACCTTGGCGCCAACAAAGACAGCGCCGACAAATCCAGCGACTTTGCCAAGGTGCTGACACGCTGCGCCGCGACGGTTGATTTTGCGACCGTGAATGTATCCTCGCCAAACACCGAAAAGCTACGCGATTTGCAGGGCAAAGCAGCCCTTGCCGCACTGCTTGCAAATGTGATGGAGGCGCGTGCTGCCCTGCCTGTGCCAATCCCCGTCTTCCTGAAAATCGCCCCTGATTTGACACCGGATGAAATCGCAGAAGTTGCCGAAGTCGCCAATGCATCCGGCATCGACGCAATCATCGCAACCAACACGACACTGGACCGCAACGGACTGCACGGCCCGCACACAAGCGAAATGGGCGGGTTATCGGGGCAGCCACTTTTTGAGAAATCAACGCGCGTGTTGGCCCAACTCGCCGGCTTGACGACTCTGCCTATCATCGGGGTCGGTGGCGTCGGATCAGCCGACCAAGCCTATCAAAAAATCCGTGCTGGTGCCTCTGCGGTGCAACTTTACACTGCACTCGTCTATGGTGGCATCTCGCTAGCAGGCGACATCGCAACAGGCCTCGACGCCTTGCTCGCACGTGACGGTTTCGCAAATGTAGCGGATGCCGTGGGTTCAGGCCGCAGCGACTGGACCTGAGGCGCGTTCATCCGCTTCGGCCTCAAGCGCTGGGTATTTCCAGCCCAATGTCACACCGCGTACGACAAAGTTCAGCAACAAACCGATCCACAGTCCGTCGTTGCCAAACAGCGCCATCAGCGGGATCACCGTCGCGAAATAGATAACCGCAGAAATCAGCATCATATTGCGCATGTCTTTGGTCCGTGTAGCCCCGATAAATATACCGTCCAGCATCCACGCAGCCACCCCGACGATTGGGGCCGCAACCATGTAGGGCAAATAGACCCGCGCCATTTCGCGCACTTCAGGTGCGGTTGTCATTACATCGATAATCGCGCCGCCAAACAGCGCAAAACACAGCGCCAGCCCGATACAGACAATACCGCCCCACAGGCTGCTGAGGATCGCACTACGCCGCAACGCGCTCCGCGCTTTCGCGCCCAGTGCTTTGCCCACCAGCGCCTCTGCAGAAAAGGCAAAACCGTCCAAAGCGTAGGCAGTAACTTGCAAGAACTGCATCAGGATCTGGTTCGCGGCCAACGGCACATCGCCAAAACCTGCGCCAAAGAACAGAAAGCTGACAAAGATTGCTTGCAACAAGACCGACCGGATTAAAATATCCGAATTTACGCCTGCCATATGCTTAAGGCGGACAACATCAAACACCCGCGCCACTGACCGCCAAGCCGTGCCCGCAAAGGCCGCGCGGCAAAACCAAAGGCCCAGCACCAAGCCGCCCCATTCGGCGATAAATGTGGCCCAAGCCACCCCTTCAATACCCCAACCCAGCTCAAGACCCATATAATAACTGAGCAATATGTTGGCGCCATTCATGCCCACTTGGATCACCAGCACCGCGCGTGTGCGTTCTTGAGCGATCAACCAACCCGTGATGCCGTAGAGTGCGATGGTTGCTGGTGCCGACCAAATTCGGATGACCATGTAACCACGCGCGAGGCTTTCGACCTCTGCACTGGCGGGGGAAATCCAGAACGCGCCGCGAATGATGAACATTTGCAGAGCGATCATTACAACGCCCGCAGTAATCCCGATCAACAAAGCCCGCGACAGCAGCGCGTCAACTTCATCGCCGTCCCCTGCCCCGCTGGCCTGCGATGTTAGACCCGTAGTGCCCATCCGCAAGAAGCCGAAAATCCAATAGACTGACGATAGAATAATCGCACCAATACCCACAGCACCAATCGGTGCAGCTTCGCCCAATTGCCCGACTACAGCAGTGTCCACGACCCCAAGGATCGGCACTGTCGCATTCGACAGCACAATCGGCAGAGCAATCGCCAGAACGCGCCTATGGGTCAGCGTCAGGGTTTCAGCCATCGCGTTCAGGCATCAAAAAATGCCCTGTACCTTGGGCAAACAAACGTGTGCGATTATCCTGCCAAGCTTCGACATGCACCGACGCAAAGCGCCTACCAGAACGATTGACCCGTGCACGCGCATAGGCATCGCGTGGCAGACCCGAACGTAGGTAGTCCACAGTAAAATCCACCGTCTTGGGCAGTTTAATCCGCGGGGCATCGTCAGTGACCTTACCGGCCTCCATATCCTCCCAAATCATCGCCCAGCTAAGTTCCATAATCGCGGTCACCTCAAGAAAGGCAGCGGTGACACCGCCATGGATCGCAGGCAACATCGGGTTTCCGATCAACTTGTCTGCAAAAGGCAGGATTGCTGTCAGCTCGTCCCCGCGCCGGTCAATTTCGATACCAAGAAATTGGATATATGGCACACCAGACACCAGCTTTTGCAAAGCTGCATCACGACGTTGCTTGACGACCTGAACAGGCTCTGGCCGACGGATCATGATTTGGCCCTCTCGATTGTAAAGGCACCGGTTGCAGTGGCCACAGGTCGGTCAGGGTCACCGTCAACCGCCGTGGCCCGCACGAATGCGACCGAACGGGTGACATGATAACACTCTGCCGTAGCCGTGATCCGGTCACCAGGTGAGGCCGGACGCATGTAGTCGATGCGCAAATCCAATGTTGCAGTGGCGATTGGTGCAGAAGGGTGCGCCATCACGGCCGCCCCCGCACATGTATCCATCAATGCCGACACAGCCCCGCCATGAATAACACCCGTATCAGGATCACCCACAAGACGGGCATCATAATCCATGCCGATCACGGCTGTTCCATCACCGATCTGGGTCAATTGCATCCCCAGTTCTTGGGCATGCGGGATCGCTTCGATAAATTGGCGCGCGATTTTCTCGCGGCGATGCTTTTGCGGGTCTGACATGACTGCTCCGAGATTGTTCGTCTTTGGGTAACGCGGTTTGCAGGACTTTGCCACCTTATCGCACAGCTGCTTTTCAGGCGTTGCCGAGCACAGTACTTGCCGCTACGGTAAGAAAAGGGAGACATAGATGTCAGAAACACGGCTGTCATTTAAAGAGATGTGCGCGAAATTTGACGTGACACCTCGCACGTTGCGTTATTACGAATATATCGAACTTCTGACACCCGAAAAGGAAGGGCGGTCGCGGTTTTATAGCAGCAAAGAGCTTGCGCGTATGACGTTAATCTTGCGCGGACGGCGGTTTGGTTTTTCGCTGGAAGACATCCGGCAGTGGCTTCTGATTTATGAAAATGAAGGCACCGACGCGCAAATGTGCGAATGGGTGGCACTTGCCGATCGACAAATGGCAGAACTGACAGTGCAAAAGCATCAACTCGAAGAAACGATGGCAGAGCTACAGCAATTGCGCGACGAGACCGCAAAGACCCTCGGCTAGAGGCAAAGCAGTCGACGCGTGCCGTTGGTAGTTTGCCAAGTGGCGCAGTATCGGATGATGCGCGGCTGACACTGTGCGATAGAATCAGTACAAAAATGTCCCAAAACCCGTGTCACAGCGCTTTGAGCTGACGCGCGTGCTATTCTTTGCCGGTTTTTTAGTTGCGCAAAACATCGGGTTTCTTTTCCTTACCTTTCGTCAACCTCCGCATGACGCCACGTTACGTTTACGTTAACGTCAACCTTCTTGTAAAGCAGTCTCATGAACTGCAAGTGCGTCGTAACGAAACACACGCAGTAAGGAATGAGAAGATGACGACTGAAACACTGAACATTCGCGATATGTGTGAGGCATTTGACGTGACCCCGCGCACCCTTCGCTTTTATGAGGCCAAAGAACTGCTGTTCCCGATCCGTGAAGGCCAAAAGCGGCTTTTCACCAAGCGTGATCGCGCGCGGCTCAAGCTGATCTTGCGCGGTAAGCGTTTTGGATTCTCTTTGGAAGAAATTCGCCAGTTGCTTGACCTTTATCACATGGGTGACGGGCAAGAAGCGCAATTGTCCAAGACATACGTGCTTGCCGAACGCCACCTTGCCGACATGGAAGCCCAAAAAGCCGAGTTGGAAGAAGCAATTAGCGAATTGAAAGAACAAATGGCCTGGGGCGCAGCGAAGCTCGCGAAACTGGCCAACCGCAAATCTGCTGCGGCCTAACCGCCGCCGTATCCAGACAACCACCTGACGGAGTTACACCCTATGCCGATTTACAACGCACCCACCAAAGACATCCAGTTTGTTCTGCATGATCTGCTGAAAGTCAGCGAACAGGACATCCCGGGTTTCGAAGATCTCGACCGTGACTTCACCAATGCGGTTGTCGAAGAAGCCGGCAAAGTCGCAACCGAAGTGTTGCACCCGCTGAACGTGGTCGGCGACAAAGAAGGCTGCGTCATGGAAAACGGCGTTGTGCGGACGCCTACAGGTTTCAAAGATGCCTTCAAGCAGATGCAAGACGGTGGCTGGACGGCAATGGATTGCGATCCGGAATATGGCGGTCAAGGCCTGCCCTATGTGATGCACACCGCAGCACAGGAACCGTTTGTTTCTGCCAACATGGCGTTCAACATGTATCAAGGCCTGACGCATGGCGCTTACTCGGCGATCCACGCGCACGGGACGGACGCGCAAAAACAGACATACTTGCCCAAAATGGTTACATGCGAATGGACCGGCACGATGAACTTGACAGAACCACATTGCGGTACCGATCTGGGCCTGATGCGCACCAAAGCTGTGCCGAATGGCGATGGTGGTTACAAAATCTCGGGCCAGAAAATCTTTATCTCGGCTGGCGAACACGACATGGCCGACAACATCATCCACCTTGTCTTGGGCAAGATCCAAGGCGGCCCTGAGGGGATTAAAGGTGTGTCCTTGTTCATCGTGCCGAAGTTTCTTGTGAACGAAGATGGCTCGCTTGGCGCACGCAACGGCGTGACCGTCGGCAAGATCGAAGACAAAATGGGCATTCACGGCAACTCCACTTGCGTGATGAACTATGACGAAGCCACTGGTTATCTGCTGGGCGAAGAGCACAAAGGCATGCGTGCAATGTTCACTATGATGAACGAAGCGCGTCTGGGTGTGGGCCTGCAAGGCTATGCGCAAGCCGAAAGCGCCTATCAAAACGCCGTTGCATATGCCAACGACCGCCTGCAAGGTCGTGCGGTAACTGGCGCTGAAAACCCGGATGGCCCTGCCGATCCGCTGATCGTGCATCCAGATATCCGCCGCAACCTGATGGATCAAAAGTCATTCGTCGAAGGCGCGCGCGCATTCACATTCTGGGGTGCCTACCTGATCGATCGCGCCCATAAGAACCAAGATGCCGACGCAGACGGCCTCATCTCTTTGATGACGCCGGTGATCAAAGGCTTCCTGACCGACAAGGGTTTTGAATACGCCACAGCCGCACAGCAGGTCTATGGCGGCCACGGCTATATCGAAGAATGGGGCATGTCCCAATACGCCCGCGATGCCCGTATCGCGATGATCTACGAAGGTGCCAACGGCGTGCAGGCGCTTGACCTTGTGGGGCGCAAACTAGCGCTCGACGGCGGCAAGCATGTGATGGCGTTCTTTGAGATGATCAAGACGTTCATCAAGGAAAACGAGGGCAAGGAAGCCTTGTCCAAGGATTTTCTGAACCCGCTCAAAGCAGCATCCAAAGACCTGCAAGCGGCTGGCATGTACTTCATGCAAAACGCAACCAAGCCAAACAACGCTTTGTCTGGTTCCTATGACTTCATGCACATGATGGGTCACGTCTGCCTTGGTCTGATGTGGGCACGTATGGCAAAAGCAGCGATGGAAGCGCTTGAAGGCGGTGCATCCGACACCGCATTCTACGAGACCAAGATCGCAACCGGCCGTTACTACATGGCGCGTCAACTGCCCGCGACTGCAATGCACCTTAGCCGCATTAATACAGGCGGTGATACCGTCATGGCGCTGGATGCGGCAAACTTCTAAAACTGGCATCCATACCTTTTTTGGCCGCCGGAGCCTCCGGCGGGAGTATTTGAACCAAAGCGAGGCAAAGTAGAGGTCCCTGATCTGCGAAGAGTTCCCCAAGTTAAGGGGCGCAGCACCACAAATCAGGGCCTCGCTTTGTGCGGTCATCGGCTCTCCAGCCTGTACCGCGGTGTCATCTTCGCGGAACTTGGTTAAAAGCATATGAAGAACGCGGGATACCCTCGCTTTGTTCAAAATACTCAAATTCCGTCCTTTCAACGGGCGGATCGCTGGGAGGCGTAAAAAACATGGCCATGAAATTGCATTGCTTTGGTGAAAGTGGAAACGCATATAAGGCAGCCCTGACTCTGGTGCTTGCCGATGCAGAATGGGAACCGGTGTTTGTTGATTTCTTTAACGGCGCCACCCGTACACCTGAATTTCGCGCGCTCAATGTCATGGGCGAAGTGCCCGTGCTTGAAGACGGCGATATGATCCTGACACAATCAGGCGTGATACAAGACTACGTCAGTTCCAAAACCGGCAAACTGGGCGG
>NZ_JAFMHR010000067.1 GCF_017854415.1 Yoonia sp.
TCGCGTTAATCTTTTCCCACTTCACATATGGTCCGTATTTGCCGTCAAAGATATTAACCGGACCGCTTGCCTCTGGGTGTTCGCCAAGCTCACGAATTGGTGCTGCGGCCTTGCCACGCTGTCCACGCGACGCCACTTTCTCTGCCAAAAGCTGCACCGCTCGGTTCATTCCGACGGTCCAAACTTCATCAATGCTGTCAAGGTTAGCGTTTGTGCCACCACGAAACGACGTGCTCTCGGCGTGTTTCAAATATGGACCGTAGCGACCAAGATTAGCCCAAACGGTCACGCCATCCTCTGGGTGCGGGCCGATCTCGCGGGGCAGAGACAGCAGCATTACTGCCTGTTCAAGCGTGACTTCTTCCGGCTCCCAACCTTCGGGAATACCTTGGCGGTTCGGCTTTTTGTTCTCTTCGGTCACTTCGCCGCGCTGGGCATAGGGGCCAAAACGGCCCTTAAAAATGCGAATTTCGTCATCCGCATCATTGCCTAATAACTTGCCTTCGGGTGGAATAGCAGACGCTTCTGCCTCCGGATCGGGTGGACCGAACGCACGTGTATAGCGGCATTCGGGATAGTTCGAGCATCCAATAAATGCGCCGCCTGCACGGGCGGTCCGCATCGAAAGACGACCCGCGCCGCAATTTGGGCAAAGGCGCGGATCGCCACCATCTTCAAGCGGCGGGAACAAATGTGGCTCAAGCACGTCGTTGATTTTCTCAAGCACCTCGGTGATCCGTAAATCAGCCGTTTCGGCAACCGCAGCAGAGAAATCGCGCCAGAACTGATGCAGCACTTTCTTATAGTCGGCGTTGCCTGCACTCACCTCATCAAGCTGGTTTTCAAGATCGGCGGTGAAGTCATAGCCAATATATTTACGGAAATAATTGGTGAGGAATGCCGTGACCAACCGTCCCTTATCTTGTGGGATCAGGCGGTTTTTGTCCTTTTCGACATACCCACGGTCCTGAATCGTCGTCACGATCGACGCATAGGTTGACGGCCGGCCGATGCCCAATTCTTCCATGCGCTTGACCAAAGTGGCTTCGGTATAGCGCGGCGGAGGCTGCGTGAAATGCTGCTCTGGGTCGACAGATTTCTTTTGTGCCTTCTCGCCCTCGGCCAGTTGTGGCAAGCGCTTGTCATCATCATCGACAACGCTGTCATCGCGGCCTTCTTCGTAGATCGCGATGAAGCCTTCAAAGACCATAACCTGACCGTTGGCACGCAAAACAACCTGCTCATCGGCGCTGGTGATATCTACAACGGTCCGTTCCAAACGGGCGGCGGCCATTTGGCTGGCCATGGTGCGTTTGTAGATCAGATCGTATAATTTCCGTTGATCGGAATCGACGATTTTGGCGTCTTCGGTACTGACAAACATCTCTGTCGGGCGAATACATTCATGCGCCTCTTGCGCGTTTTTGGCCTTGTTTTTATAGATACGCGGCTCTGTCGGTAAATAATCTGCACCGAATTTTGCTTTGATCGAGTCGCGCGTTCCGGTCACGGCCTCTGGGGCCATATCGATACCGTCGGTCCGCATGTATGTGATTAATCCCGCCTCATAAAGGCGCTGGGCCACGGACATTGTTTGCTTGGCACCCATGCCGAACTTGCGGCTGGCCTCTTGCTGCAGCGTTGAGGTCATGAAGGGCGGGGAGGGGTTGCGTGTGGCGGGTTTCGCCTCAACAGATTTGATGAACAAACCGCGGGAATTTACGGCTTGCACGGCCATTTCGGCCTGTGTGGCATTACCAAGGTCGAACTTATCCAGCTTTTTGCCAGCCAGGCTGATCAGGCGCGCGTCGAAGGTTTGACCGCGCGGCGATTGCATCAGGGCCTTAACGGTCCAGTATTCTTGGTTGCGAAACGCTTCGATTTCCATCTCGCGCTCTACAATGATGCGCAAGCAAACAGATTGAACGCGGCCAGCCGATTTTGCACCGGGCAGTTTGCGCCACAGAACTGGGGAAAGATTGAAACCGACCAAATAATCCAACGCGCGGCGGGCCAGATAAGCCTCGACCAAAGGCTGATCGACCTGACGGGGGTTGGCCATCGCGTCCATAACGGCAGTTTTTGTGATCGCGTTGAACACCACGCGGCTAATGGGCGTGTCTTTCTTGATCGCCTTCTTTGCTAACAATGCCTCAGTAAGGTGCCAGGAAATCGCTTCGCCTTCGCGGTCGGGGTCGGTTGCGAGGATCAGTTCGTTGTCGTTCTTTAGCGCGTCAACAATAGCCTTAATGTGCTTTTTGCTGTCAGACGCGATTTCCCATTTCATGTCGAAATCGTCATCAGGAAGGACTGATCCGTCCTTTGGCGGCAGGTCCCTTACGTGTCCGTAAGACGCCAAGACAGTGTAGTTGCTGCCAAGGTAGCCGTTGATTTTCTTGGCTTTCGCGGGGGATTCGACAACGACAACAGGCATGGGAATCCTTCACAAGAATTAAGCGTTCATAAGTCCGGCAAGATGTGGCGTCTGTCGGTCGAATGTCAATGAGGGGAAAAATCTTTGCTGAAATCAAGGTCGCCGTCAGGTGAGCCGTGACAATAATCCACCCGCTTGGCGCAGGATTTTGCCATCCAGTTCCAAATCAATCAGAGCCGGCGCAAGATCGGACGCTTGGGCGCGCATGTCGCGGGCCAGCTGATCTTCGGCAACTGGCGAGGGCCCAAGCCGCGCGAGGATTTGACTGTGCAAGGCTGCCGTTTCGCGCAAGCTTGGCTTTGGCGCGGGAACTGGGGACGTCGAAATTTCAGTAATGCGTGGCGTCGTGTTGATCGCCTCAATCACATCGCGTGCATTGCGCACCAAAGTGGCCCCGTCACGGATCAACATATTACAGCCCCAGGCACGCGCATCGAACGGATGCCCCGGCACTGCCAGAACGTCGCGACCTTGATCCAGCGCATTGCGCGCAGTGATCAAACTACCTGACTTAGCGGCGGCTTCGACCACGACAACAGCCTGCGCCAATCCTGAAATAATTCTATTGCGCGCCGGAAAATGCCGCGCTTGCGGTTGCAGACCCATCGGCATTTCCGACAGTCGCAAACCCTTTTTTGCAATGTCGCTCGCCAGCTTGGCGTTTTCAGCAGGATAAATCACATCGACGCCGCCCGCTTGTACCGCAACCGTCCCGCCCGACAATGCGCCAAGGTGCGCCGCTGCATCAATGCCGCGCGCAAGGCCCGAAACGACTGTGATCCCCTCACTACCTAATTCTTCGGCTAGTTTTTTCGCCATACGCGTCCCGAGCGATGACGCATTTCGTGCGCCCACCAAAGCCACCATCGGGCGTTCAAGCAACGCAAGCGATCCAATCGCCCAAAGGATCGGGGGGGAATCGCTGATGTCCGAAAGTGTCGCCGGATAATCGGGGCCACCTTCAATGATCAACTGCGCACCTGCTTTACGCCCTGCGGCCAATTCGGCATGGGCGCGTTCAATCGGATAGATCACATAGTCCGACACACCGGACGCTTTGGCTATTTCCGGCAACGCTTCCAAAGCTGCCGCCGCAGTTCCATGTTCTGCGATCAACCGCCGATAGGTGGCAATCCCGACCCGTCGAGAACGCAATAGGCGAAGCCGGCTGACTATATCCTCTTCCGTGGTGGGTAGGAGTGGGGGGGATCTGAAAGAGTATTGTATTCCAGCCATGCACCAGCTCCGCCATATTGCCCCCCGACTGTTAGGCGCTCAGAGTTAATGAGTAGTGAATCAAAGCAAGGAAATTTCCGACTAAAGGCATTTTCAGCAAAGCAAGGCGTTTAAGTCGCCGCACCGCCAACGGTAAGCCCGCCAATCATCAGGCTTGGTTGACCCACACCAACCGGCACCCATTGGCCCGCTTTTCCGCAATTTCCGATGCCCGGATCAAGCGCCAGATCATTACCAATCCCACGAATTTGCTTCAATGCAGTCGCACCATCGCCGATCAATGTGGCACCCTTCACGGGTGCCCCGACGATACCATTCTTGACGCGGTAAGCTTCGGTGCAGGAAAATACGAATTTGCCATTGGTAATATCGACCTGACCGCCACCAAATCCGACTGCATAAATGCCGTCTTTCAGATCTGCGACCAAGGCTTCGGGGGCCGTGTCACCGGCCAACATGTATGTATTCGTCATGCGCGGCATCGGCGCATGGGCATAGCTTTCGCGGCGGCCATTGCCTGTCGGGGCGACCCCCATCAGCCGCGCATTCTGGCGATCCTGCATGTAACCGACCAACACGCCGTCCTCGATCAGGGTATTTTTCGCGCTGGGCGTACCTTCATCATCAACTGTGATTGATCCACGGCGATCAGGTATTGTGCCGTCGTCCAAGACGGTCACACCTTTTGCTGCAATCTGTTGCCCCATCAGACCTGCAAATGCACTTGAACCTTTGCGATTGAAATCACCCTCAAGCCCGTGCCCGATTGCTTCATGCAGCAAAATGCCGGGCCAACCGGGGCCAAGAACAACGTCCATCACGCCCGCAGGGGCGGGTTCGGCATCAAGATTGACCAATGCGATACGCAGCGCTTCGCGGGTGACAGGTTCCCAATTGTCGCGACCGATCAAACCGATCAGGCCTGCACGGCCACCACCACCCATGCCACCGCTTTCACGCTTGCCGTTTTCTTCAACGATCACGCTGATGTTCAGGCGCGACATCGGGCGGGTGTCCGTGACCAATGTGCCTTCGGGACGCAGAATTAGCACCTCTTGATGCGAGGCGGCAATGGTAGCCGAAACTTGGACGACACGCGGATCAAGGGCGCGGGCAAAGGTATCGATTTCGCGCAGCAAGTCGATTTTCGCAGGGAAAGTGGCTTGTAACATCGGGTCTTCGTCTGAATACAGCTTTTGGTTCGTGCCAGCAGGTGCGGCAGACATCGTGCCACCACCGTCACCAATCGCTAGGCGCGCTGTCGCAACCGCGCGCTTTAAAGCGTGTTCGTCAATTGTCGTTGAATGCGCATAACCGGCCGTTTCACCGCGGACAGCACGCAGTCCGAACCCTTCGGACGCATCAAAACTTGCGGTCTTGATCCGACCATCATCGAATGAAATCACCTCGGATTTGCGACGCTCAAGAAACAATTCGCCATCATCAGCACCTGCTGTTGCCTCTTGCAAAAGGCCAAGGGCAGTGTCGAGATCAAGATTGGTCTCGAACGGAAGGAACGGGTCTGTGGACATGCTGTTTTCCTTGAGAGAGGTAAATTTTTCGGCAAAAGCGTCCGTTTGACGCAATAGCAGTTCTTGAGTTGTGCATCAGGATATGGGACACGGTCACTCGAATACAATGGGATTCCGCCCGTAGCCCGCGCGGAACATCCAGAGATACGCGCGAATATGCGCCACGAAGATTGGGTAAGATATGCGTTTGAACACCTTTGCAGCCTCACTTTGGACGACCGCTGGTCTTGTGATGGCAGGAACCTCTGCTGTTGCACAAGAAGTGAATCAGGAACTTGAGATTGTCGGCAAGCCGATCAACGGGGCCACTGGCTTTCAGCCTGCCGCGTCCGAATTGATGCGCGATGTCGTTTGGCTCGATAATATGCTGCTGGTGATTATTACGATCATCACGCTGTTTGTAACCGGTCTGCTTGCTTGGGTTTGCATCCGTTACAACCAGAAACGTCAACCGGTGCCTGCGACGTTCACACATAACTCTCCGCTCGAGGTCGCATGGACGGTTGTCCCAGTCGTGATCCTTGTGTTTATCGGTGCGTTTTCACTGCCCGTGCTTTTCAAACAGCAGGAAATTCCCGAGGCTGACATCACGATCAAAGTGACTGGCTACCAGTGGTATTGGGGCTACGAATACGTGGACCACGGTGTATCGTTTGACAGCTATATGCTGGCCCGCGAAGACCTTGAGGAATTCGGTTATACCCAAGCAGAGTACCTTTTGGCCACTGACACATCTGTTGTCGTTCCAATCGGCGCGACAGTCGTGATGCAAGTGACTGGCGCGGACGTGATCCATTCTTGGACAATTCCGGCATTCGGCGTGAAGCAAGACGCAGTGCCGGGCCGGTTGGCCGAACTTTGGTTCGCGGCCGAACGTGAAGGCATCTACTTTGGCCAGTGCTCAGAGCTTTGCGGCAAAGACCACGCCTATATGCCGATCACTGTTAAGGTCGTCAGCCAAGAGACATATGACGCATGGTTGGCAGCAGCTGGCGGCACGTCCTAAAACGTAAGGTGGGTCTAGACCCACCTTACTCTTAGCTCATCCTTTGCGGGATGGGTTCCAATTCTCCTTTTTCTAAGGTCAGCTATGAGCGATATCAGCGCGACAGACAGAACCTACGAGGCCAACATGGGCGATTATTTCGCCCTTCTAAAGCCACGTGTCATGTCGCTTGTTGTCTTTACGGGGCTTGTCGGCTTGCTGGTCGCACCTGTGCCGGTGCATCCCTTTATCGGTTTCGTAGCGATCTTGTGCATTGCAGTGGGTGCAGGGGCGTCCGGAGCGCTGAATATGTGGTGGGACGCTGACATCGACGCCCGCATGAAGCGCACCGCAGGCCGTCCTATCCCGTCAGGCCGCGTGCAACCGGGTGAAGCACTGGGGATCGGTCTGGCGCTTTCAGGTTTTTCAGTCGTTTTGTTGGCGCTGGCCACGAACTTTCTGGCAGCATTTCTCCTGTTCTTTACGATTTTCTTTTACGCGGTCATCTATTCAATGTGGCTCAAGCGGGCGACACCGCAGAACATCGTGATTGGCGGGGCCGCTGGCGCTTTTCCTCCGATGATCGGTTGGGCAGTGGCAACGGGCAGTGTCAGCATCGAAAGCATCTTGATGTTCGCGCTGATCTTTATGTGGACACCACCGCATTTCTGGGCGCTGGCGCTTTTTGTGAAGTCCGACTATGGCCGCGCTGGTGTGCCAATGTTGACTGAAACGCATGGGCGGGACGTGACGCGCAAGCACGTGATTGTATACACTTTGCTTCTAGTACCGGTCGCGATTGGCCTTGGTTTTACATCAATTGGCGGGCCAGTGTATCTGGCGGTGGCGGTCATTATGAACGCTTGGTTCCTGAAGGGCGCTTATGACATCTGGACGCGGACCGATGCGGACTGCGAAGCCGACAAACACAAGGTCGAGATCAAGGTTTTCAAAGTCTCCCTTTATTATCTATTTGCCCACTTCGGCGCATTGCTGATCGAAGCGGCCCTCCGCCTTTACGGTATCGGAGGTTGGTGATGACAATTCAGGTCGAGCACGAAATCCACGAGCGCCGCAAAGGTCGTAACTATGGCGTTGGGCTTTTGCTTGCCGGGTTTATTGCGATCATCTTTGGCCTGACAGTCGTAAAGGTGCTGCAATTGGGCGACGTCGCTCAATTCGAAAAATTTGACCACGTGGCACGGCCACAGATTATCCCAGAGGAAGGCGCAGGCGAATGAAACTATTTCCAAACTTGCAAGGACCTCAGCGTACTGTCGTACAGACAGTGTCAGTTGTTTTCCTGATGGGTGGATTGGCGTGGGCGTCGGTGCCGTTTTATGACTGGTTCTGCCGTGTCACTGGCTTTGGTGGCGCGACAAACGTGGCCGAGGTCGGTAGCGATGTGATCTTGGAGCAAACGATCAAAGTGCGGTTTGATGCGTCGCTCGAGCGGGACATGCCGTGGACCTTCAAGCCGGAAGTCCGGGAAATGGAAATCCGTATTGGCGAAACCGGATTGGCCTTTTACGAAGCACACAACCCGCTTGATGTACCGATTGCGGGGCAGGCCGCCTATAACGTGACCCCATACGAAGCAGGCGTGTTCTTTGATAAGATCGAGTGCTTCTGCTTTACTGAACAGGTGCTCATGCCGGGCGAAACAGTCATGATGCCGGTCAGCTTTTTTGTGGACCCTGCAATCGTCGATGACCGCGAAGGCAAACATGTCCATACGATCACGCTCAGCTACACTTTTTACCAGATCGATCTGCCAGAAGAAGAAATTCAGGCATCTCTGGCATCAGAAACTTTGACATCTACGTCGCCAGTCGGCATAGAAACCAACTAAAGACCAGCCAATAGGGAACGCACTACATGGCACATGCAAAGAACCACGATTACCACATTTTGCCACCATCCATTTGGCCGCTCTTGGGCGGTTTGGGTGCGTTTGTTATGCTTTTCGGGGCGACAATCTGGATGCACGGGTCCGGTCCATACATCTTCTTGATGGGTCTGGCCGCGGTCCTCTACGTCATGTTCGCATGGTGGTCCGAGGTGGTTCATGAGAGCATCGCCGGTGATCACACACCTGTCGTGCGGATCGGCCTGCGCTACGGATTTATTATGTTCATCATGTCAGAAGTGATGTTCTTTGCCGCTTGGTTCTGGTCTTTCTTCAAGCATACCATCTACCCGATGAACGAATATGCGGGCACGACCTATATCGCGCCGGAATTCTATCAGGTTGATGCGTTCCACCTGCCACTCATCAACACACTTGTGTTGCTCTGCTCTGGTATGGCAGTCACATGGGCGCACCACGCGTTGGTCCATGAAAACAACCGCAAAGACCTGGAAATGGGTCTGCTGCTCGCAGTGGTTCTTGGTATCCTCTTCACCGGTCTGCAGGCCTACGAATACTGGTACCTTCTGGTCGAGCAAGACTGGACATTTGGTGGCGATAAGTTCTTCTCGAACTTCTTTATGGCCACTGGTTTCCACGGTTTCCACGTGATCATCGGTACGATCTTCCTGTTCATTTGCTACCTCCGTGCGCGTGCTGGACACTTCACCCCAGAGCGTCACGTCGGCTTTGAAGCAGCAGCTTGGTACTGGCATTTCGTTGATGTGGTATGGTTGTTCCTGTTCTTCGCTGTCTACATCTGGGGCATATAAGACCACCCCTTTCCCGTATGGTGGGTCGTGATCCACCATACCTGAATTAAACGCGCGGGACCCATCTCGCGCGTTTTGACCTTCAAAGGCGCAATATGCTGCGTAAAATTCTCTTTCCTTTGGTCCTTGGTTTGGCTGGTTGTGGCGTGTTGATCAGCCTTGGCTTGTGGCAAGTTGACCGCCTAGCATGGAAAGAGGATGTCCTAGCCGGGATCAACAGTCGCTTGGCGGCAGCACCCGCAGAACTGACACCAAACGTTTCAGAAGCTTTGGATGAATACACCCGCGTCACGCTTGTCGGCACCCCGACAGGCGAAGAACTGCATGTTTTGGTATCGGGCACCGAAGCGGGCACCGGTTACCGGGTGATCTCAAAGGTCGAAACTGCGTTTGGTGCGATTTTGGTGGACCAAGGCTTGCTGGCGATCGACAACAAAGCGGCGATGCCTTTGATCGCTGAAATGCAGATCGACGGGACATTGATCTGGCCCGATGATCAAAATGCGCAAACTCCTGATGCGGACCTTGCTGCAAACATTTGGTTTGCACGCAACGTGGACACGATGTCTGCAGCTTTGGACACTTTGCCCCTGATGGTCGTCACGACCAGCACCACGCCAGCCGATCCGCGACTGGTCGCTTTGCCCGTCAACACAACGACCGTCAAGAATGACCACTTCGAATACGCGGTCACATGGTTCTTGCTGGCGCTTGTCTGGGCGATTATGAGCATTTACTTAATCCTTCGCACCACACGCCCAAAGGACGCCTGAATATCATGCGGTACATTTCGACCCGTGGCACAGCACCGGACCTGAGTTTTGAAGAGGCAATGCTGACTGGCCTTGCCCGCGACGGTGGCCTTTATGTCCCCGACCAAGTGCCAACACTGACCCATGTGCAGATCGCCGCAATGGCAGGCAAATCCTATGAAGAGGTCGCGTTTGAAGTGATGCGCCCCTTTATCGGCGACACCTTCACCGACGCAGAATTCAAAACGCTGATCAAACAAGCCTATGCTGGTTTCGGCCACGCCGCCCGTGCGCCGTTGGTTCAAATCGACAGTAACCACTACCTACTCGAGCTCTTCCACGGGCCAACGCTGGCGTTCAAAGATTTCGCCATGCAACTGATCGGGCAAATGTTCCAAGCGGCACTGTCACGCTCTGGCGACCGCGTCACCATCGTGGGGGCAACGTCTGGCGACACAGGCTCTGCTGCGATCGAAGCATTTCGCGGGCTCAAAGCGGTTGATGTGATCATCATGTACCCACATGGCCGCGTTTCCGAAGTGCAGCGCCGCCAGATGACAACGCCCACGGAAAGCAATGTGCATGCGCTGGCGGTCGACGGGGATTTCGACGATTGCCAAGCAGCCGTCAAAGACATGTTCAACGATTTCGCCTTCCGCGAAGACGTGAAACTGGCTGGCGTGAATTCGATTAACTGGGGCCGTGTCTTGGCGCAGGTCGTTTATTATTTCACCGCTGCTGTCTCGCTGGGTGCACCACACCGTAAGGTTAGCTTTACCGTGCCAACAGGCAACTTTGGCGACATCTTTGCGGGCTACATCGCCAAGCAAATGGGTTTGCCAATTGCTGATCTGATTGTCGCCACAAACCAAAACGACATTTTACACCGGACGCTGCAAACAGGTGCCTACACCAAAGAAGGTGTCAGCCCGACCATCAGCCCGTCGATGGATATCCAAGTCAGCTCGAATTTTGAGCGCGCGCTCTTTGATGCCTATGACCGCGACGGCGCAGCAGTCGCTGGGCAGATGGATGACCTCAAATCCGGCGGCTTTCAGATTAGCCAAGGTGCTTATCAGATGCTGAAAGATACGTTCAAATCGGGCCGTGCCTCTGAGAATGAAACTCATGCGGCGATTGAAACCTATCTTGCCAACCACGGCGAATTGCTCTGCCCGCACACCGCTGTCGGGGTGCATGTCGCCGAAGCGCACCTTGGCACGATTCCAATGGTTACACTCGCCACCGCCCATCCTGCGAAATTCCCGGACGCGGTGAAAGCCGCCTCTGGCGTATCTGCGCCACTTCCACCACGCATGGCGGACCTCTATGACCGACCAGAACGCGTCACCCGCGTCCCCAACGACCTTGCGGCAATTCAAGCCGTCATCAAAGAACGGATCGCCCATTGACCATCCAACTGCACACGCTGTCCAACGGCTTTCGCATTGTCACCGAAAATATGCCGGGGCTAAAATCAGCCAGTATTGGCATCTGGGTGCAAGCAGGCGGGCGGCATGAACGGATCGAACAAAACGGTATTGCGCATTTTCTTGAGCACATGGCGTTCAAGGGCACCAAGACCCGCAGTGCGCTGCAAATCGCTGAAAGCATCGAAGATGTGGGCGGCTATATCAACGCATATACCAGCCGCGAGATGACCGCATTTTATGCGCGCGTTCTCGAAGACGACGTGTCGCTTGGACTTGATGTCATCTCTGACATTTTGCTGAACCCGGTGTTTGACCCCGCCGAAATCGAAGTAGAGCGCGGCGTGATTTTGCAAGAGATTGGCCAAGCGCTTGATACGCCCGACGATATTATTTTCGATTGGCTACAAGAGGTGGCCTATCCAGATCAGGCATTGGGCCGCACGATTCTAGGTCCAACCGAACGCGTCAGCAGCTTTAACCGCGATGACCTGCAAGGGTTCGTGGGCGAACATTATGGTCCAAATCAGATGATCTTGTCTGCTGCAGGTGCAATCGATCACGAGGCCATTGTGCGCGAAGCCGAAGCCTTGTTCGGCCATCTGCCCGCCGTGCCACGCGCGCCTGAATTGCTTCAGCCTGCCAAATTCGGTGGCGGTGAACGGCGCGAGAATAAGGCGCTCGAGCAAGTGCACTTTGCCCTCGCCCTTGAGGGGCCAACATACCTTGATCCCGCAATCTACACGGCACAGATTTATGCCAACGCGATGGGTGGTGGCATGTCCTCGCGCCTGTTCCAAGAGGTCCGTGAGAACCGTGGCTTGTGCTACACGATCTTCGCCCAGGCAGGTGCCTATGAGGACAGCGGCATGACTACGATATATGCAGGCACCAGCGCCGAGCAAATCGAAGAACTTGCCAACGTCACTATCGACGAAATGAAACGTGCTGCCGATGATATGTCTGCCGCGGAAGTCGCCCGTGCGCGGTCGCAAATGAAGGCAGGCCTATTGATGGGGCTGGAAAGCCCCTCGAACCGCGCGGAACGCTTGGCGCGTCTCTTGTCAATCTGGAGCCGCATCCCGTCGATCGATGAAACAATTGAACGGATTGATGATGTTACGACAGGGGACGTCAAAGACTTTGCAGGACAAATGGCGGGGCAAGCAGGCACGGCAATGGCCCTTTATGGACCTGCCGAGGCAGCACCGACATTGGATGCATTGAAAGAACGGCTGGCAGCATAATGTTAGGGGCCAAACGTAAGGTCCGGATCGAGACAGAGCGACTAACGCTACGTTTGCCGATGCATAGCGACTTTCGCACATGGTCTGCGCTGCGCCGCGACAGCGAAGCATTCCTAAAACCATGGGAGCCCACATGGGCCTCAGATCACCTATCGCGCAAAGCGTTCACAAACAGGGTTTATTGGGCGCAAAGATCGGTTTCCAACGGAACGGCCATGCCACTGTTCATTTTCCGACGTAGTGATGATGCGTTGGTCGGGGCGATCACGCTAGACCACATCAAACGCGGTCCAGCACAATCGGGGATCACAGGCTATTGGATGGGCGAACACTTCGCGCGCCAAGGCTATATGCGCGAAGCGATTGAAGCGGTGGTGCATCATGCCTTCACCGCTCTCGACCTAAGCCGGATCGAGGCAGGATGCCTGCCCGAAAACACGCCCTCAAGACGGCTGCTGGAGCAATGCGGCTATAAATACGAAGGCGTCGCGCAAAGCTATCTACAGATTAACGGCCGTTGGCGCAACCACGTGCTTTACGCCAACCTGCGCCACGACAGGCGCGGCAAAACCGACGTCGGTTAATCCGCGTCACCTACTTTTTCCGAAATCGACTTCCGCCGGTGGCATCCTGCCATCACAGCGTACGCATCCGTCCGAGGACGTCATTCCCCTGCATGGCCAGGAAATGCAGAATATCGATGAAAATCCAGTTTTCTGCCAGCTTACCCCCGTCACGACGGTACAAATCCACGACGCGCATTTCCGCAGGCTTCCCCGCAGGCATGCCCAGATAGCCGCCCGCATTCGTCACCGTCAGATTGGCCCAGCCAAAGAACCCGCCAAAATTACCTTCGGCCATCCGGCAAATATGGCCATTGAAAACGCGATCCTTGATCTGCGTGCGGAACGGGCGTTGGTGTTGTTCTACGTAACGGTCAATCGTATAGGTCGCCCCTATCCCGTCCGGCCCCCACCATAACATGTCGTCGTGCCAACATTGGGCAAGCTCTTCTTGCGGGGTTGCATATTTCTGATGGGTATTGATGTCACCAATCATTGTGTTGATCAGTGCCAGTGTCTTGTCACTGGTCGCAGGTGCCGCATCTTCAAACAACAGCCCATCATGCGTTGCAGGACCGGGTTGGACCAAATGCATGCCGGTCTGAGGGGGCAGGGGGTATTGGCCCGCTTGGTTCATCAAATGCACCAAATCGCAGAACATGGCGGTTTCAACGATCTTGCCATCTACGACTTTGTTGAACTCCGCATAACGTAGCATGGCAATGCGGCGGTTCGGCTTAATGCCCAGAAATGGCGCATCAAACAGCCCCATCAAATGCCCCATCGAGACGACCCAGACGGATTGAAAGTTATCAATCTCGTTGCGGCCCGCGATAAAGATATCCTGCCTGCGCTGGACCTTGGTCATGGCGCTTAAGAAAGGCGCCCAAAAGCTGTCTGCCACGGCTGCGGCCCCGTGATGTTCATAAAACGGGTGCATGCCGCGCCAATGCCAATCAGCACTGGTACGTTCAGCCAATACGCTTGCAACTGTCTCGGGCGTAGCCTTGGCCAGCGCATCGTAATGGGCGCGCACAAGCGCCTTTTCTTCTTGAAAACTCATAGGATTAGCCTTTCACAGCACCTGCAGTCAGACCAGACACAATCTGTTTCTGGAAGAAGATGATCATCACAAACAAAGGCGCTGTCACTGACACAACCGCCGCGACCGCAAACATGACGTTGCCTTTGGTCTGGGTTGTCCCAAGGAAGCTAGCCAGTTTGGGCACCATCGTCTGGTTTTCTTTGCTCAGTAGCATAGAGGTCACTGCAAAGTCGTTATAGGCCAGCAGAAAGCTGAACAATCCCGTCGTAATGACACCTGGCCACATCACCGGAATAATAACATGGCGGAACGCCTGAAAACGGGTGCAGCCATCGACCATGGCGCTTTCGTCTAAATCCTTGGGGATATTCTTAAAGAACGCATGCAGCATCCAAAGGGTGAAGGGCTGATTGATTGCAACCAAAACGATTATCGTCGTGCTCAGATGTCCCCACAGGTTCCACTCAAAGAACGGCAACAGATAGCCGGACACCAGCGTGATTGGCGGCATTGCACGAAACATCAGCGCGAACAGCAAGAACCAGAATGCATACCGGTAAGTGGACCGCGACAACGCGTAGCCCCCCAACGTGCCACAGGTCAGCGAGATGGTGACGACACAAAAGCAGACAATAAATGTGTTCAACGCTGCGCGCCAAAACTCTTCTTGCACCCATGCGCCATAGTATCCGGCACCGGTAAAGCTGCCTCCTGTCTCAATGGTGGTCAGCGTGCCAAAGATGGAGTTCGCCCAGTCGGCCTTGGAAAAGAAATCTCCCTCGACTTTGAATGACCCCCAAAGGGTCCAAATGAACGGGAACGCCGCCATGATCAGCCAGATCGCTAAAAAGCTATAGGCAAAAAACTGGGCAGACGGGGAAAGGCGGGTGGCTTTTGACATCGGTGACTACCTCGGGGTGCCAAAGTCGCGCCATGTGCGGACAAGGACAGGGGACAACAAAATAGCGACGCCAATGATAGTCAGAACAGACGTGGCCGCAGCAGACGACAGCAGCCGCGTCTCGCCGCCCAGATCGTTAAAGATCGCATAGGACAACGACGTGGCATGGGCTTGGGCGCTAAAGCTGACGATAGGTTCAAAGACGCGGAAGTTATCCATCAACTGGATCAGCGCGATAAACGTTGTCAATGGCACCAGGTGCGGGATGATCACATAGCGGATGCGTTGCGCACGGGTGGCCCCGTCAATCATCGCGGCTTCCAGCGTGTCCGTGTTCACCGTTTGCAGACCAGCATAGTAGACGATGAATGCGAACGGGGCAGAGGACCAGACGCCGTAAACCATCAACATGATCCACATCAGCGGGGTAGAGGCTTTGACCGAAAGGTCCGGATCATCTGCCAACCATTGTAAGGTGGTGCCCAAGATACCGCGTGCATCCACCATCCAGAACAGGATCAAAGATCCCACCAACGGGGTCACAATCATCGGCAACAGAGACAGGAAAATCGTAGGGCCACGCATCGCACGCGCGGCGGCATTCACGCCAATGGCAATGAAAAAGCCCAATATGATCGTGAGCGGCGTCACGATAGCGGTGTACGTTAGAGTAAACGCCATCGCGTCGTAGAATGGCAAGTTCATCAAGGCGCGGCCAAAGTCAGGCAAGCCATCGGAATTGATAAAGGCTTGAGATACTTCATCCAAGGCAAGGTGATTGCGGTCTTTGTAGATATCCAGACCAGCCCATTGACCTAACGGCTCTGCCTCGCGCAAGGCGGCGGTGGCAGAGGTATCAACGGATGTGTCCGTGGTACAGCCAAAGGGGCCGCAATTCTCGACTTCGATGATGACTTGCTCGTGGGCTTGATACAGCGATTGGGTCACAACCGACACGATCGGAAAGGCGATGAACAGCAGCATCATCAGGGATGACGGCAGGACAAACCAAAAGAAAGATGAATGCTTCATGTGCTTTGCCCCAAGATCGAAAAACGGGCAAGGCGCATGGTCCGCGCCTTGCCCAAATGGTCCTTACTGAAGGAACCCTTTTTCAGTCGCAGCAGCCGTATAAGCAGCTTCGATGTCAGCCAATGTCTGCTCTGCGCTCTCGTTGCCCTGCAAGAAGTCGGCAATGTTATCACCCAGTGCTGTGTGCAGCAGGCCTTGGAACGGGCGCATTGGGTAAGGCTGCGAACCTGCGGCAACAGAGGCCAGAACGCCCTCGTTCACTGCGGCAGGTGTGTAGCCTTCCATCAGCCAAACGGCTTGGCCCATGGTCTCGTCATTCAAGATTGCGGGGGATACGCCCGCTGCCATCGCTTGGAATGTAGCCGCTGCATCCGCGTCGCTGATGTTCTTGGCTACTGTCCAGCCGTCCCACCAAAGTGTCGTTGCCGGAGTGCCGCTGCCGCCAACGGTCAGCGGGCCTGAAACCATTGTGTTCTCATAAACAACCGGCTCTGAACCTTCGTCGTCCATCAACACACCGGTCCGGCTGCCCCACATGTTCATCAAGGCCACGTTCCCTGCTTCCCACTCGGCGGACGTCGCGTTGCTGTCGTGCGTCAGGTAATCGGGGTTCATGTATTCGGTCAGCGCCTTCATCATCTCAAGCGCTTCAACGCCTTGGGCATTGTTTATGCTGACTTCGGCGGTACCTGGATTAAAGAACTGGCCACCTGTACCGATGTACATATTGGTGAATTCCTGCGCGAGGTTCCAACCAGCGGCATATGCGCCACCTACTGGATTTTCCATGATGCCTGCCGCTCGAATTGCTTCGGCCGCAGCAAGGACCTCTTCGTAGGACGTTGGCACATCTA
>NZ_JAFMHR010000068.1 GCF_017854415.1 Yoonia sp.
CCCCGGCGAAGAAAAGAACGATGAAGGCTTTGCCCGCCGTCTGGCCAGCCTTGGTGACATCTACGTGAACGACGCCTTTTCCGCAGCCCACCGCGCGCACGCCAGCACCGAAGCAATCGCCCGCCTGCTGCCATCTTGCGCTGGTCGGTTGATGGCAGAAGAACTAGGCGCGTTGGAACAGGCGCTTGGCACGCCCCAGCGACCTGTTGTGGCCGTGGTAGGTGGCGCGAAAGTATCCACCAAGCTGGATCTATTGGGCAACCTTGTCAACAAGGTCGATCATCTTGTGATCGGCGGCGGCATGGCAAATACGTTTCTCGCAGCTCAAGGCATCAATGTCGGTAAATCGCTATGTGAACATGATCTGGCAGACACCGCCCGCGAGATTCTAGGCAAAGCGAAGGCCGCTGGCTGTGAGATTATCTTGCCACGCGACATCGTTGTAGCCCGTGAATTCAAAGCGGGCGCTGCAAGCGAGGTTCTGGCCCCCGACGCCTGCCCTGCGGATGCGATGATCTTGGACGCGGGTCCCGCGACGGTCGCCTATATCAGTGACGTTCTGGAAGCTGCAAAAACTTTGGTCTGGAATGGCCCGCTTGGTGCGTTTGAAATTGAACCTTTTGATGCCGCGACAAATGCAGCTGCAGCAAAGGCGGCGGAACTGTCTAAAGCAGGCAAGCTGATCTCTGTTGCGGGTGGTGGTGATACAGTTGCGGCCCTGAACCAAGCCGGTGCTGCGGATGATTTCACCTATATCTCGACTGCGGGTGGCGCGTTTTTGGAGTGGATGGAAGGCAAGACTTTGCCAGGTGTGGCCGCGCTCGAAGGATAGGATTGCGGGGGCGCTGCCCCCACCGCCTATGGCGGCCCCCCGAGGTATTTTTGAACAGAAGAAGCTTTGAACATTGGTGTTTGCGATAACATCGCGTCCGGTTGCGCTAACACATTTGCAACGCGCTGTTGCGCACCCTATCGGTTTTAAAACAGTGCTTTCATACAAAGGGCGATCCGATGAAAACCACCAGAACCGTTCAAAAAATCCTAAGCAACTACGAAGGCGAGACCCCCGGCGTGAAGGGCAATCTGGCGCGTATTCTGATGAACGGAAAGCTGGGCGGCACAGGCAAGATGATTATCCTGCCTGTCGATCAGGGTTTCGAGCACGGCCCCGCCCGGTCGTTTGCGCCAAATCCAGCAGCATACGACCCGCACTATCATTTCCAGCTCGCGATTGATGCCGGGCTAAGTGCCTATGCCGCCCCTTTGGGCATGATCGAGGCTGGCGCAGATACGTTTGCAGGGCAAATTCCAACGATCCTTAAGGTGAATTCGGCCAACTCATTGATCCCTGATGCGGCACCAAAAACCCAAGCAATCACTGCATCGGTTGATGATGCGCTCCGCCTTGGGTGTTCGGCGATTGGCTTTACGATTTATCCGGGATCATCTGCCGCGCTCAATATGTTCAGCGACATTGCCGAGATGCGCAAAGAAGCTGCCGCCAAAGGCATCGCAACTGTGATCTGGTCCTACCCGCGTGGTGAGGCGCTGGATAAAGACGGCGAAACAGCAATTGATATCGCGGCATATGCGGCACAGATTGCTGCCCTGCTGGGCGCGCATATTATCAAGATCAAGCTGAGCACTGATTATCTAAGCTTGCCAGAAGCCAAGAAGGTTTATCAGGACAAGCAGATCGACATCGCGACCCAAGCGGCCCGTGTGCGCCACTGCGTGGATAGCGCGCTTGGTGGGCGACGTATCACCGTGTTCTCTGGCGGTGCGGCCAAGGGTGCTGATGCAGTGTATGATGATGCGCGTGCTATTCGCGATGGCGGTGGCAACGGATCAATCATTGGGCGCAATTCGTTCCAGCGCGACCGCGAAGATGCGCTGGCGATGTTGAGCAAGCTGGTCGATATATATCGCGGCAAAGCCTAAAGGCGCGCCTTACCGCTGCGGAATGCTGAACAAAGTCCAATGTTTGGCATGCCCGACAATCTGACCACCTCCTGCAATCCGGTCAGCGATCGCGCCGCGTTCATGTTTTGGGCATCCGACCAGAATAGCCGCGTCATCCAGAAAATTTGACGTCAAAGCGTTTTCGCCAATCACTTGGCAGACGTCGCCTGCGTTGGGAAATGGCCGCACAGCAAACAGGCCGGAGTCTGCGGAATCAGAATAGGTAAAGCGTGTCGGCTCTGGACCGTAGGCCAACGGATCAATGGTCACACAGCCCGTGCTTAGTAGTGCTGTGAAAGCTACGGGTATGATGAACTTCACGGGCATTTCCTGTTCAGTCGTTGACGGATCTTAATATTGCCCGCGTGCATTCATCTGTCGAGCAAAAGAACAGGTTTTCTTGAATTTAGGGGATTCCCTTTGCGAATCAAATATGCGATTCTATGGGGAAGTTACCCGTGAGTGGTAACGCTTGAGGCACAAACATGATCCGACGCAATCGCCCGCAACTGGGTGCCCTCTTTTACTTTCTTGGCATGATTATGCTGGGGCTGTATTTTACCTTTGCCGCTGTGCAAGGGGATTACGGGCTGTTCAAACGGATTGAAGTCAAAGCCGAGGGTGAGGCGCTGCAAACGGAACTTGCCAGCTTGCACGCCGATGTTTTGCGTATGGAAAACCTGACAACGCGTTTGTCGGACAATTACCTTGATCTTGATTTGCTTGATCAGCAGGCGCGCGACGTGCTTGGCATGATCCGCGCCGACGAGATCGTCATTCGCTAATATAGTTGCCGTCATTCTCCTGATGCAACGCGGCTATTCCGCGAACGCTTGACGGAGGGTCACTTTGACACTCGCATTTTCGTGAGGCATGGTTTACCGATAGTTTAATACTAAACTACCTGACCAAACCGCCGGAGGATTGCACATGCCGCCAAAGAAGGCCGCCGCGAAATCAAACGTCTCTGCAGAAGAACTGCTTGGACATTACCGTGAAATGCTGTTGATCCGGCGATTTGAAGAAAAGGCAGGCCAGTTATATGGCATGGGCCTGATCGGTGGTTTCTGCCACCTTTACATCGGACAAGAAGCTGTTGTTGTGGGCCTAGAAGCCGCAGCAGGCGAAGGCGACAAGCGCGTCACATCTTACCGCGATCACGGCCATATGCTGGCATGTGGCATGGACCCCAAGGGCATCATGGCAGAGCTGACAGGCCGCGAAGGTGGTTTTTCCAAGGGCAAAGGCGGCTCTATGCATATGTTCTCGAAAGAGAAGCATTTCTACGGCGGCCACGGTATCGTTGCAGCGCAGGTGCCGTTGGGTGCCGGTCTGGCGTTCTCTGACAAGTACAAGGGCAATGACCGCGTCACTTTCGCATACTTTGGCGATGGCGCAGCGAACCAAGGTCAGGTCTACGAGACTTATAACATGGCCCAGCTTTGGGATTTGCCGGTCATTTTCGTGATTGAAAACAATGGCTACGCGATGGGTACATCTGTTGTACGCTCTACCAAGTCACCTTCGCTTTGGGAACGCGGCGCGGCATACGGCATCAAAGGCGAAGAAGTCGACGGCATGTCGGTTCTTGCCGTAAAAGAAGCCGGCGAGCGTGCTGTTGCACACTGCCGTTCGGGCAAAGGGCCTTATATCCTTGAAGTCAAAACATACCGTTACCGCGGACATTCGATGTCTGACCCGGCCAAGTACCGGACCCGCGACGAAGTGCAGAAAATGCGCGACGAGCGTGACCCGATCGAACAGATCCGCGATATGTTGCTGACGAATAAGCACGCCACCGAGGATGACCTCAAGGCGATCGACAAAGAAATTAAAGCCACTGTGAACGAAGCAGCCGAGTTTTCGAAAGAAAGCCCGGAGCCTGCTCTTGAAGAACTTTGGACAGATATTTACGCGAAAGTGGAGGCGTAAAACATGGCTATTGAAATTCTTATGCCCGCCCTGTCGCCAACGATGGAAGAAGGCACATTGGCCAAATGGCTTGTCAAAGAAGGCGACACTGTCGCGTCCGGCGACATTATGGCCGAAATTGAAACCGACAAAGCCACGATGGAGTTCGAAGCCGTTGATGAAGGTATCATTGGCAAGATCCTGATCGCTGAAGGCACCGAAGGCGTGAAAGTGAACACCGCTATCGCGATCTTGGTTGAAGAAGGTGAAGATGTGCCAGATGCTGGTGCTGCACCAGCGGCCGACGCCCCCGCCGCCGAGGCACCTGCCCCGCTGGCCGCTCCTGCTGTTTCAACAGCGCCTGCCGCGCCAGAGGTTGATGCGACCCCCGATTGGCCTGCTGACGTTGAGACCAAGCCGACCACCGTGCGTGAAGCACTGCGTGACGCAATGGCCGAAGAAATGCGCAACGACGAAGACGTATTCCTGATGGGCGAAGAAGTTGCCGAATACCAAGGTGCTTATAAGATTTCCCAAGGTCTACTGGACGAATTCGGTGCAAAGCGCGTGATCGATACACCGATCACCGAGCATGGCTTTGCAGGTATCGCCACGGGTGCCGCTTTTGGTGGATTGAAGCCAATCGTTGAATTCATGACGTTTAACTTCGCCATGCAAGCCATTGACCACATTATTAACTCTGCCGCCAAGACGCTTTATATGTCCGGTGGTCAGATGGGTGCACCTATGGTGTTCCGTGGGGCAAACGGTGCCGCCGCCCGCGTGGGTGCGCAGCACTCACAGTGTTATGCCGCTTGGTATATGCAAGTCCCAGGTCTGAAAGTTGTCATGCCATATTCGGCCGCTGACGCAAAAGGTCTGCTGAAAACAGCGATCCGCGACCCCAACCCTGTGATCTTCCTTGAGAATGAAATCATGTACGGCAAATCGTTTGAAGTGCCTGTGATGGATGACTTCACTATTCCGTTCGGTAAGGCCAAGATTGAACGCAGCGGTGATGATGTCACCATCGTCAGCTTCGGCATCGGGATGACCTATGCGTTGGCTGCTGCTGAAAAGCTGGCCGAGGATGGCATCAAAGCCGAAGTGATCAACCTACGCTCGATCCGTCCGATGGACACGGCAACGATCCTTGCCTCTGTGCGCAAGACCAACCGTTGTGTGACCGTCGAAGAAGGTTGGCCACAAGGCAGCGTCGGCGGCTATATCAGCGGTGTGATCATGCAAGAGGCGTTTGATTACCTTGACGCCCCTGTCATCACATTGACCGGTAAAGATGTGCCGATGCCGTACGCCGCGAACCTTGAAAAACACGCTTTGCTGACCGTCGATGAAGTGATCGATGCCTGCAAAAAAGTAACCTACCGTTAAGGAGACCGCGCAATGCCAACAGAAATCCTGATGCCCGCCCTGTCCCCCACGATGGAGGAAGGCACGCTAGCAAAGTGGCACGTCAAAGAGGGCGATACCGTGTCCTCGGGCGATATCATGGCCGAGATTGAAACCGACAAAGCCACGATGGAATTCGAAGCCGTCGATGAAGGTGTGATCGGTAAGATCATGATCGCCGAAGGTACCGAAGGCGTGAAAGTGAACGCCGTCATCGCCATTTTGCTTGAAGACGGCGAAAGTGCGGATGATATCGGTGCGGCTTCGGCTGCACCTGCGCCAACAGCAGCACCTGCTGCAGCGGAAGCTCCAGCAACTGCCGCTGCGGCCCCTGCCCCTGCAGCGCCTGTCAAGGATGGCGCACGTGTGTTTGCGACCCCCCTTGCCCGCCGTATTGCCGCGGACAAGGGTCTTGATCTAAGCGCAATCACAGGCTCTGGCCCGCATGGTCGGATCGTGAAAGCCGATGTTGAAAACGCATCTGCTGCGCCGAAAGCTGCTGCACCTGCAGCCGCAGCCGCCGCACCTGCTGCTGCCGCTACTATGGCCGCTGGACCGTCGACTGATGTTGTTCTTAAGACATACGCAGATCGTCCGTTCGAAGAGGTTAAGCTGGATGGAATGCGCAAAGTTATTGCCGCGCGCCTAACGGAAGCAAAGCAAACCGTGCCGCACTTCTATCTGCGTCGCGATATCCAGTTGGATGCTTTGATGAAGTTCCGCAGTCAGTTGAACAAGCAGCTAGAGCCGCGCGGCGATAAACTGTCGGTAAACGACTTTATCATCAAGGCCTGTGCGCTTGCGCTGCAGCAAGTTCCGGAAGCCAACGCAGTTTGGGCCGGTGATCGCACGCTGAAGTTTGAGAAATCAGACGTAGCTGTTGCTGTCGCCATTGAGGGTGGTTTGTTCACGCCTGTGTTGCGCGACGCGGAGATGAAATCTCTGTCAGCCCTGTCGGCAGAGATGAAAGACCTCGCAGGCCGCGCACGTGATCGCAAGCTGGCACCGCATGAATACCAAGGCGGTAGTTTTGCGATTTCAAACCTTGGCATGTTCGGCATTGATAACTTTGATGCGATCATCAACCCGCCGCATTCCGCCATTCTGGCTGTTGGTGCGGGTACGAAAAAGCCGATCGTTGGTGCAGATGGTGAACTGACCGTCGGAATCGTGATGTCGACCACATTGTCAGTCGATCACCGTGTGATTGATGGGGCGATGGGTGCGAACCTGCTGAATGCAATCAAGGACAACCTTGAGAACCCGTTGACGATGCTTGCCTAATAAATAAGGCCGCGCGACGAAAACGTCGGGCGGCCTATTCCTTGCAGCGCCGGTTCCTTAAGAGGATCCGGCGTTTTGCATTCTACATCACAGCGTTCAGAATTTGATCCATCGAGATTGAAGGCTGCGAACACCCTGCTTCGCCTACGATCTTGGCTGGCACGCCTGCGACCGTTTTCATCGGTGGCACTTCTGCAAGAACGACCGAACCTGCCGCGATCCGGCTGCAATTCCCGACTTTGATGTTGCCCAACACATGCGCGCCAGCCCCAATCAAGACGCCATTGCCGATCTTTGGGTGACGGTCGTCGTCTTCTTTGCCTGTGCCACCAAGCGTGACCGAATGCAGCATAGAGACGTTGTCGCCGACAACTGCTGTTTCACCGATCACAATGGAATGGGCATGGTCAATCATGATCCCTTGGCCGATTTTGGCAGCAGGGTGAATATCGACGCCGAACATCTCGCTCGTGCGCATCTGGATGAAATATGCCAGATCCTTGCGGTTGTTCTGATAAAGCCAATGGCCAAGGCGGTAAGCCTGAACAGCCTGGAAGCCCTTGAAAAACAACAAAGGTTTCATAAAGCGGTGGCAGGCCGGATCACGGTCATAAGTGGCCACAAGATCAGCGCGCGCAGCTGCGGCCAGTTCAGGGGCTTCGACATAGGCCTGATCGGCGATTTCGCGCAGAATCTGTTCCGACATTTCGGGCGATGAAAGCTTCATCGAAATCCGGTACGCCAATGCACCTTCAAACGTCTTATGATGCAGAATGCCCGCATGGATCAAACCACCCATAAGGGGCTCTTCCGCGATTGCAGCCTCGGCTTCATTGCAGATGCGATGCCAGACGGGATCAAGTTCGGCTAGTTTGGGTTGCAGATGTGCCATCGTGCCTACCTTCGATTAGTTCGGTACTACCCTTAGATCAAATGGGGGCTGCAAGCCAAGAACAAAGCTGTGATGGGTCATTTCAAAATACTTGATCTGTTTGTGCAGCCGCCAATGCAGCAATCATTTTAGCGAGTGCATCCAAGGCGTTACTGTCTAAAGCCTGCGGACGCGGTGCCTGTGGCAGCACAGCTGCGGCGGACATCAATGTCCCCGTCCCAAAGGTTGGATGGGGTTTGCGTGACCTCTTGCGGTAGATGTCAGCCGCATCCGCACGCGCAATTAACTGCCTTGCCAAGGCCGTCCGCGCGGCGTTTGGGCAGCACATGAGCGCCCGTGCTGCCGTTTCTATATCGGCCAAATGGATCGGTCTCATTCAACGACACTGATCTTTGAAAAGGGTCCCGCACCAAAGCGCGCAGATACCTGTGCCACGGATACATCAAACGCGCCTGATCCTACGTCAGCCGCAAGGTTCGCCGCGCTATAGGCCCATGTTGGGGATGAAAGCGTGACTTCGCGCTTGAGCGTGCCGTTCTGCGCGATCCGCAAAATATACCCTTCGGTGTCTTCGCCAAGCGGCACTTCACCGTCTGCCCAGATGTCGCCATCAATGCGCGTGCATCTGATCCAGTTGACCGCAGCGCCACCCTGCGTCCTCACGGCCCGCAGATGCGCTACTGGGTAAGGTCGCAAACCGATGCCTGCGAACACATAGCTTTCATAGCGGTAACTGGGGTCCGTGATCGGCTGCGACGCAGGCCCAAAGCGGAAATGCCGTGCCGTACCGCGAGACGCACTTGGCAGATTGATCTGGGTCGGAACGGCGTTCAGCATGACCACATTCGCACCCGCAGACCGGCTTTGCGGCATAGTCCCCCAACTGCCCGACTGCCCCCGCAGCAGACCTGACAAGGCAAAGCGCCCTGCCGACAATGGGACTGCCTTTTGGAATTGCATGATTTCCCAATCGTCAACCGCCCCACTGCCAATCGCGATTGTGTTAGCACCCGCCAGCAAGGCTTCGGGTGTTGCGCTGCTGAAGGCGCCGCTGACAAGCGTGACTGCGAGTGCGGTCTGCCTGTCCCAGATACCGATTGGTCCCGCACGCAACGTTGTTTGCGTAACCCCGATGATCGCGGCTTCGCCTAAGGTTTCCAGCAGCGCATAGTCACTGTCTTGTGGTGCGCCATAAACGGCAATGCGGCCCGGCCACGGCCTGCCTGTAGCGGCGACATAGGGCGCATGCGGGATTTCGTCGCCGGTCAAAAGCGGCAGATCAAGAAACAGCAACTCGGCGGGGATCGGCCCCACGAAAGGCGTCATTGCAGCCGCCTGTTCACCGCCACGTTGCACGCGGTCAACTTCGGCATCCACGCGCGTGGCTTGGGCAAGGCGCAGGCCCGCCTCTTCGATCCTGTCGATCCGGTACAGGCTGGTGGCGTCCGCTGTTTCAAGTGCGACGACATCGCCCGCGCCAATCTGCGCTTGCGAGGGCGGCAAAGCAAATTCAGCAGTGTCGCGCCCGACCCGCGCCTCTTGCAGCCAGCGGGCGACGATGCGCGCACCCTCTTTGCGGGTCAGGGCAAGTGGCAGTTCGTTGCGCGTGACCGAAATCGTCGTCTCGTCCGGCATGATCGCCTCGGATGCGATCGCGTCATAGTGGCCTTCGGCATTCACAAAGCCCAATTGGACGCGTCCCGCAATTTCGGCAGCGGATGCGCGTGTCAGGCTAAGCGCTTGATCGCGTTCTGGGTCAAGCGCGAGACTGTCAGGCGTCAGCACGTAGTCGGCAACCGCCCGCCTGTTGCGAAAGACCAAAACGCCGTCCCGCTCAATCGCGTCAAATCCGTAAGCCAACATCAACGGCTGCAGAGCCGCGCGTCCTGTGCCGCTATCGCTGACAATATAGCCGCGCACGATACCGAAAAGACCCGTCACGTCGTAATGTGTCACACCAGAGCGATCGCAGATTTCAGCAACGACTGACGCAAGGCTGCAATTCGTCGCGCGTCCGTTCAGCCATGCGCCCGTGGCGTAATCACCGCCATCAGACCACATCGCCTGATTTCCTGGCCAATAGGGATAAGGGCGTGGATCCCACCCATTCGCATGCATCCGGCCGGTGTCCAGCATGCGTCCTGCGAATTGATCAGAGGCCGGATTATTCTGCCCATCAGCATAAAAGTCACTGACAGCGCGCAAGTATTGCAACTGCATCAGATCATCGCGCGCGCCGTTTGAATGAAACGGTGTTTGCGTGGCCGGATCGATCTGATTGGCGCCTTTATCAACCGCGGCACAGCCCAACTGCATGAACCAAACAGGCTTGCTGCGCGGCACCCACGCCGTCGGTGTGAGTGCACGCTGCCCGTCTATGCGCGGATAATGCGCGTTGCTCCACCAACCCGCGATGTCTTTGGCGCGCCAAACCCAAGGCTCGCCTTCATCATCCGTGATCGGTGTGCGCAACTGGGCTGCGCGCGCCTCGGGTGTTTCATAAACCCAGTCATAGCATTCGCCGCCCGCCACATTCCCCGTCAGGTAATCAAGATCATAGATTGACCCTGCGCCTGCATCACTGTGGTTTTCGCCTGCGCGCCAATCCGAGAGCGGCATGCGCGCGTTTGCACCCACAAAGTCGATATTTGCATCAGCCCATAGTCCATCTAAAGGGAAATACCTGTCTTGCGTGCCAGCGGGCGTGTAGCCACGATATTCTTCATTATCTGCCGCATAGCTGATCTGGCAATTTGCACCCAGTATTGCACGCACGTCCGCCGCAAGCGCCTTGAGCGCGATAACCGCAGGAAACGCACCATTCGCCCCCCGCACACACGTCAGACCCTTCAGATCAGTACCAACACAAAACGCATCTACGCCGCCCGCTGCAGCGCAAAGCTTGGCGTAATGCAGCACGAAGCGGCGGTAGCCACCGCTCGCATGGCCACTGTAGCCGACCACACCGCCCGATACGCTGATATGCGCCGGGGTGGCTGTTCCGAAAAAGGCCGCGATTTCCGTGTCAGCGGCGGGTGTTCCATCAATCGCACTGCTAATCGCTGGCGCAAGAGACGTCGTGATCAGGCCGCACCACGGCTGCACCGGCTGTCCAAGTCGCGTACTGAGTGGATTGGGCAAAGCATTGCCCGCCTGCTGCGTCATCAGCAAAAGCGGCTGCATGACGGGTTTCAGCCCCCGCGCGCGCAAATCCTTGATCGCCTCGATCAAGGACGCATCGGCGGGTGTTCCGCCATAGATCGACGCACCGTCCACTTGCGGCAACTGATCGGCCTGCGCACGCGTAATTCCTGAAACACGCCACGGCATCGCGGTCGCATCGCCATTGCCTGCCTCTACCTGCGGTGCAATCGTACAATCGGCGCAGCGCAGATCATCACCAAACCACGCAATAGGCACAATGATCGACTGGCACTGAGGCAGTTCCCCCTGCAACGCATCCATCGAGACCGAAAAATCACTACCGCCAAAGGGCGAATTTGTGTTGACCGCTTGCTGGGCCGCGAACCCGTTCGAGACATGCACTTGCGACGTTGCGAGCCCATATTCGCCTGCACGTGGCGTCAGAACTGCGCCTGTGATCCGTTGCATAAACGCGTCTTGCGTGCTGCGCGCAGGGCGCATTACCTCGAACGTCAATTGCGGAATACGGTTATCGAACTGCTCCAACGCCATGTCCTCGATCACCACATAGGCGGTGCCACGGTAGGCAGGTGTATTTTCTAGACCTTCCACAGCCGCGATCTTGGGGTCAGGCTGCTGGTCCATCCGCCCTGCGTATAGGCGCAAGTTCAAGCTGTCGGGGGGCACCTCGGTCCCGTCGGCCCAGATACGACCGATCCGGCTGACTTCGCCTTCACACAAAGCCAGCGCGAGGCTGACGCTGTATTGATACGTCGTCACTGTCGGGGTGGAGCGGTTGCCTTGGGTCGTTGTCGATTGTTCTTTGAATTGTGACGCCCAAATGGCCTGCCCTGCAATGCGCATCCTGCCATAGACTTGCTGGATATCCGCGCCTTCGGTCGCACCTGTCAGCCGAAAGCGGTCGATGCGCGCGCCTTCAATCGCTTCGCTGCCGCCGCCCATGACCTGCTGATCAATGCGCCGCCCAATGGCCGCACCCGCCGCACGGCCAATCGTCGCCATCGACAACCCCATCACAGAGCCGCCAACCGCCCCACCAAGGGCCATGCCCACCACAGAAAGCGCAATCGTCGCCATTGGTTAGTCTCCTAGATCAAATACAAATCGGGCAGCGATCTTGCGCTGCCACGGGGCAGATAACGGGCTTTCGACAACGCCGTGCCCGCTGTAGGCGTGAATAAACGACGGGGATGCGCCATCAGTGGCTACCAGCCCCAGATGTTTCGCGATGAGGCCGCGCCGCATCCGAAACACTAGCAACTGGCCATGTTTGAGCGGTCCGTCATCAACGCGGTGAAACAACCGCGCCACGGTTTTCAACAGATATTCATCGTTTTGGGGTTCCGCCCAATCGGGCGTGTAGGCCGGAATACCCACAATTTCAGACCCGTAAACCGTGCGCCATATGCCACGGATCAACCCCGCACAGTCGCAGCCAACACCCTGCATAGCTGCTTGATGCAGGTATGGTGTGCCGATCCAAGACCGTGCATGGGCAATAATATCAGTGCTCATCGGCGCAGACTTCCGCCTGTGTTCGTCTGATTTGCACGCGGCACGCTGACCAACCAATCTTCACCGGGGATATCGGGGAAACCTTGGAAATTCAGCAGGTTGTCGAACTTTGCGATGCAGGTTTGGGCGTTCTTATCGCAACCAGCAACAACACGGATTCTATCTCCAGCTTGCAAGGGCAACGGAAACTGCGACCAAAGCGTTAGAATGCGGGTTTTACCGTCCAACACGTCCGACTTGATCGCCCCGATCAGACCTGCGGCCGCACCGGATAAAACCGTGCAAATCCCGTTTTCAAACCAACCTTCGTGAAAAGCGGCCGCACCTTCCAGTACCAAGTCCTGCCCATCCAAATCTGCCGTCAAAACATGCTCTAGACTGAACGCCGGATCACGCACATCAAAGCCGCAACGCCCATCCCCCAACACGGCACTACAACTTTTAAGAAACGACCGCCCCTGCGGTTGGTTCAGCGCGTCGGTCAGGCCATGCAGTTCAGCCTCGAAACCGCCTGCCCCGCGCGTGATCTCGCCCATCGTGCCGCGAAACTGGATCTGGCGTGCGCGCACGTCATCCCATTGCACGCGCCATGTGACAACAACGGCCCCGTCATAGCGCCCTGCATGAATATCGCGTTCAGTGATCGCATCGGCGGATAAAACACCCAGCGCTGCGGTGTTGTTCACCGAAAGCCCGACACTGCTGGCCAAAGCGCGCGCAGTCATGCCGCCTTCGGGCTGAAAAATCATGCCTTCAAATGCCAAACTGCGGTCGTGATCGGTAAAGCCAAGGGCCACTCCGTCGCGCCGTGTCACGGACCAGCACAGACACGTATGCGTCGTGCCGGTTTGCAGGTGTGCATTCAGATCAGCAGTGCTCATAACCGGATCTCCAGCACTGGCACGTCAGGTACTTCGCCTGCCTGGAAATTCGAGATCGAGGTCATGATCGCGTCAGTGTCAAAGCGGACTGGCACGTCAAACTCAAAGCCTGCGCGGACCTCGGCCCCAAGATCGGGCGCAGTTGCGAAAGTCAGAATGCCTGTCTTGGTATCTAGCGTGTAGTCACCCCCGTCCCGCACAGGCACGCCGCCAACCGAGACAAAGACGGATCCTGCAACAGGCTTTACGATGGGGCGCGCATATTCCACGTCGCCCGACCGATAGGTCTTAATCAATTGGAATTGCGTTGTCTGTTCGTCACCGACGGCGATCAACTGGTCACCTGCATCAATCGCTTTGGATGGTGCGCAGGACTGGAAATCAGCCCAATCTTTCCAGCGAAAACCAATTAGCTGGCCCTTTCGTGCCTCGAAAAACGCGATTAGCAGCGCCACGTCATCCAGTGACCGCAGCCCCATCCCCGCGTCATAGCGACGACGCGCATGCGCCCACGGCGTGTTGCGTTCTTCAAAACCGTTGGCGAGCGTCGCAATCTCTGTGCGTCGTTCTGGTCCCCCGAGTGCGCCAAAACTAAGCGAAGTGGGGAATCTCACATCATGAAATGTCATTTTTTGCTCCTAGCGGTAACGCTGGCTGCGGCCCAAGGCGCGCGCCATTTGGGTGGCGATTTGGCCGCGGCTGCGCTGGAAACCAGTGACATCAGGCGAGGAAATGTTCATATTGACCGTTACGGCACCGCCGCCACCGCCACGCACACCCAGACTGCCGTCGGGACCGCGTGCCAACGGCATAATCGCCTCTGGCCCTGCCTCGCCCATTAGCCCTGTGCCGCCGCGCATCGGGAACGTGGTCGGGCCGCTGACAACGCCGCCTTTGGCAAAAGGCATCACGCGCCCTTGCGAAAACGATCCGCCATCAGCGAACGGCATCATGCCCGACACGACCGCGTTCAAACCGTCCGACAGCATCCCGCCAAAGTGATTGGTTACCGGATTGATCGCCGCCCCGTATGCGGTGCTTGCCATTTTTTCGGCCAACCCACCCAGCACGTCGGTTAGGCTGCGCCCGTCCAGTACCAATCCGTCAAAGGCAGTGCGCAAGCCCCGCGAAAAACCGCGTTCCAGATTGCCCAGATCGCGCGTTGTCTCGACCATCGTTCCTTGCATATCACGCAATTGCCCCTCAAAGGCTGCAGTCACTTGGGCCGTATCCCCCAAGGTGCGTTCCAGCGCGGAAACATCACTTTCCAGGGCATCGATTTTGTCGATCTCATCCATCGTGTTCGTCCTTTGTCATATCGGGGAAATCGCGCAGCAACGCATCAAGCTGTCCACGGACCATCGGGGCCACACCGCCGCAGACACCCAGCATCATCTGCAGTTCCGCAGGCGTCAGCGCCCAAAAATCCGCAGGATTCAGGTGCAACTGGTGCAGCCCCGCGTGCATCAACCCGCGCCAATCCATCCGCGTTACTCCGGTGTCTCGAAGGCGCGGGCGAGCAGCAATGCTGCTGCTTTGGCAGCCCCAATCGGGCCACCTGCGATCTCGGCGGTCAGCAAATCAGCAGCACTACCTTGCCACCCGCCACCACGCAGACCTGCCACGACCACCGCCATGACATCGGCCCCCGAAAAGGCACCACCCTCGAACCGTCGGATCATCTCGACGAGGGAGCCCGTGCAAAGGCTGCTTTCCAGTTCTGCCAGCGCACCCAGTGTCAGTTTGCAATCGTGGCTGACGCCATCAATGATAATCGCCACCTCTCCGGTCCAAGGGTTCGCCATCAGATCAACGCCACAAAGTTCAGCGCCCCCGCAGAGGCGAGCGACAAGTCATATGTAGCCTCGCCATTATGCGATCCTGCGTATTCAATCGACGTGATCTGGAACGGGCCTTCGATGGTTCCAAAGCCGGGCACAATCACCTGAAAATCGGGGGTTTCCCCATCAAAGAAAATCTGGCGCGCACGTTCGTCCGTATCCGCGTCCTTGAACACGCCAGAGCCCGAGATCGCAGCCATTTTCACACCCGCCCCACCCAACAGCTCACGCCAGCCGCCAATGCTTTCCAAACTGGTTACATCGACCGTTTCAGCGTTGAGGCTAAAGCGCGTCGCCCGCAGCCCCGCCGCCGTTTCAAACAGGCCGTCGCCGGTCATGTCGATCTTGACCAAAAGGTCCTTGCCATTTTGTGCAGCCATGCCGCGTACTCCTTATAAAAATGAGGGTCGGTTACGTGTCATCCGCCACGCGGGCACGAAAAATCATGTTGATCTGGCGCATGGACCCCGTGCCAACACGGGCGGCCTTGGCCTTGTAGAAATTCAGCGAAACCAGACTGCCGCGATCAAGGATCAGCGGGGCACCTACCAGCGCGTCACTGACGGCAGCGGCGGCCTCTTTCGCGGTCGCAAATCCCGCACTTTCGGTGACGAGTGAGACGGTGAAACTATGCTCTGCGCCGGCGCCCGTTTTGTCTGACGCATCACGTACATCCTCAGACCCCAAGACCACATAGAGGGGCGGTAAAGTTCCCGTAGGCATTGCATCATAGATTGCGGGGCCAACCAAAGCAGACAGTGGGGCATCCCCCGTCAACTGCGCAAAGACCGCGCGCTGCAAAGCGGCTGAAACACCATAGCTCATGCGGCCACCTCTTCGTCCACGTGACAGGTCAGGAACTGCGCATGCACGCCTTTTTCGGCCACCGCGTTGATGTTGAAGATGCGGGTGCCATCACGGAACCGCTGACCTGCCGCAGGGCGCGATGGGGCACCATAGGGCGCTGCACGCACGGTGATCCGGTAAGGCACACGCGACACAGCAGTCGCCGCCACACCAACTTCACGGCCAGTGCCTGCCTTTAGTTCGGCCCAGACAACACCCAACGGTTCCCAAATGCGGGTATAGCCCCCTGCACCATCAGCCATCTTAACGGCGCCTTCCAAAACCAAGGATCGGTTCAATTGCGGCGTGGTCATACCCTCCCCCCCATGAACATCCGCACGGTGCGGTAGCGCTCAATCAGCGCCAGCACACCAACGGGCAACGGTGGTGCAGATTGTGCGATATCAAAGCGGTATTCGTAGAAATGCGCAGCCAGCATCAGCACGGCTTGCGCCAGATCAGCGGGCAGATCGTCCCATTCGGGGCCAAACCCTGCGAGCATCCCGATCTTGACCGACGCCCCTTGCCCGATGTTGGGCAGAAACGTCCCCACAGGCATCAAGCTGGGGCGTTGTAGATCAGGTTCCAGATACCACTGGTCTGCATCAATGACACGCTCAACACCTGTTTGATCGGTCACGGTGATCGCTGAAATCGCACTGACCGGAGACAATGGCAAAGGCTGCCTATGCGCATCGCGCCACACGGTCAGCGTCCAGCTAAATTCGCGTTCAATCATTATCTTGCCCGTCCGCGCCTCAATCGTGGCCATGCTGGCGCGCAGATGACCGATTAGCAGACCGTCCTGAATTCCATCGTCGGAAAACCCCGATCCCAGGCGCAAATGGTCTTTGAATTGAGCGACCGGAAGCGCCGACAGGGGCACGGTGGTCTCTTCGACTAACATCATGGAATAGCTCCGAAATTCAGTGTGCG
>NZ_JAFMHR010000069.1 GCF_017854415.1 Yoonia sp.
ACAGGGCGCTGCATTTGGGGAAGTCGATGGCCACTCCGCGGATGAAGCAGTCAATCGCATTAGCTGACTCTGGTCTATTCTCCATAAGTTTTTACTTAATCTGATTTCGCCGCGGTCCTCACCGAAGTAGCATTCATCGCTGCTATGCCAAATAATAACTGCGGTTTGTAAGTCGCGGAATACGGCGGCGCTCAAGCCCCATCCCAACGCTTCAATAACCAATACCACTGTTCTGGATTTGCCAGAATACGGGCAGACAGACTGTCATTGAACGCACGGGTCATTGTGACGCTGTCGGTATGGGCGATCGGTGCTTCGAATATCACTTGGACCGCGTTTTCGTCATCAATGCGGATACCGTAGGCGGGGATCATGGGCAGGTCGTATTTGAGTGCAAGTTGGGCAGCAGAAATGGAGGTAAGGGCGTCAAGACCGAGAAACGGCAGGCGAATACCTTCTGGGTATTTTTCGTCCAGCAGGATGGACATAATCCCGCCACTTCGAAGGTGACGCACAAGGGCCATCGTGCCGGCGCGGCCTGTTGAGAGGATTGGTTTTCCGCCCGCCTCGATACCCGCGCGAATTCGACGCGCGTAGTGTGGGTTCTTGTGGGTGCGAATAATGGCCCCACTTTCCATGCCGTTCTGTCTGAGAACGGCGCGAATTGCTTCCCACTGGCCGAAGTGGCCAGAAACAATGATCGCCCCTTTGTCGGTTGCCTGCGCCTCTTTTAGGGCGTCTAGTCCAGGACCAGAGACCCTGAACTTGTGGTTCTGGGTCTGAAATTCCGCGTCGTGATATAGTTCGAACAGAGTTCGCCCCATATGCTTGCCCATGCTTTGACCTAGCTTGGCGCGTGCGCCACGGGTCATGTTTGGGAAGACGCGCCTCGCTTCGCGGTCAAAACTGCGCCTCGCAGGCGGAAACCAACGCATGACCGCGGCAAAAGTTGTCCCAAGGCTGCGTGACCGAACATCGAAAGACCGCCATTGCGAAACGGCCAACGCCGACCACAAAGGAAAGTATCTGGCGCGGTGGACAAAGGATTTCAGAGATACGGTCGACATGACGTTATATCACTGGTTTTCTGGAATAAACCAATCGGAAAATTATTGGGCCATCTTTGGCGCCGAAATTCCCCGCACACTACCTCAAGATGTTGCGGCGAAAATCAAATGCAAACCGTTGCTTTCGGCGGCGACCTCAACCGGTCGATGCAACACACTCAGCGAACTTCTCTGCTGGAGTTTGATATTGCAAGGTCTTGCGAGGACGTTCGTTAAGTTGCCTTGCAATTGCGCTGAGCTTTGCCTGAGAATGGACGGATAAGTCGGTTCCTCTTGGCAAATACTGCCTCAAAAGCCGGTTGGTGTTCTCGTTTGATCCACGTTGCCACGGTGACTGCGGGTCGCAGAAGTAGACATCAACATCCGTGGCCAGCGTGAAGCGCGGATGATCTGCTAGCTCTTTGCCACGATCCCAGGTCAGCGATTTGTAAAGTTCTCGCGGCAGCTTCTGAGCCGACTTGATCAGCGCAGTGACGACGCTTTCAGTGTCCTTGTTCGCGACTTTCACCAACATCACGTATCGTGAATGCCGCTCGACCAGGGTCGCGATATAGCTGTTCTTCGATCCGCCAATCAGGTCGCCTTCCCAGTGACCCGGAACAGCGCGATCCTCGACGGATGCAGGCCTTTCGCTGATGGACACAGCATCTTTAATCTGGCCATTACCGTTGCGCTTCAGGCTGGCGTGCTGGGAACGCCTGACTGTGCGTTTTGCGCGCAAGTGCGCCAGCAGCTCCTTTTTGAGAACGCCACGTGCCTGTATATAAAGGCTTCGATAGATAGTCTCGTGTGACACCTGTTTGTGCACCTCCCCCGGGAACGCCCGCTTGAGCCAACCCGCAACCTGCTCGGGAGACCACTTGCGCCCTAGCTTTGCTGATACTGCGCGGGCCAATGTCGGGTGACAAGCCAGCTTGCATATCTTTGGACGCAGAGCTCGGTTCCAAGCAGCCTGATCTGACCCAGACGCACGATAGCCGACTGATCCGCCATTGCGCCGCACCTCCCGGCTGATCGTTGAGGGTGCACGTCTCAACTGGCGTGCAATCGCACGCAAGGATTGCTTGGCACTCAGCCCGCGGGATATCTCTTCGCGCTCAGAGAGGCTCAATGCAGAACTGCCGCGCCTGCGATCCGGCGGCCGTATCCCGCCCGTATGGTCGCGTGAGACGAAGTAATCAGCCTCCGGCAAACAAGGGGCGGTTCAAGATGAGCGGACTGCCATGAAAGCATCGAAGTCCGCGGAGCAGTAGAAAATGTTCATTCGCAGGCAGGATGAAGAGGCTGTGACAATTGCGGAAGCTTTCCGAAAGGCTGGATCTCTCGCATGAGTATGAGATGCTGGCATGCCGCGGGACGTCAATGAAGTAGGCTTTGAGGTCGGCCCAGAAACTGGAGTTAGTTGACATGATTGGAGCTGATTGGCGGTTCAACAAGGCCACTTCCGCCGACGTCTACTTCGGCCGCGTTAATGCCGTTCTGAGACAATGGGAAAGGACCAAACGAAACGGCCCTTACAATCCGCGCGGAGGCACTCAGCATTGGGTTGGAAAAGCCCTCCCGCCTTCGAATGGAAGGTCGCTTAGACGAGCACTAGGGGCGGCACAAAAACGCGACAGGTCCAGTTCTTGGACAATTGCCACTACACTCATTTTGATTGTAAAAGGTCGAGCCGGATTAAAATGTCGCGAGGCGCAGGCTTGCGCCAGATGGCCTGATAACTTTCAATGACATTTGATCGAGAGACAATCAAGCCAGGCAAGGCAACCCAATCCGGGCATGGGCGGTCAAGCAATGTCGTGATTGTAGTGCGGGCGACGGCCTCACCTTGCTGAAAAGGGCGCTGGCCTGCAATCCCAATCACAGGTCCCCCTTTTGCAAGACTTTCTGTCACCTCTTGCCCTAGATCCACCGTTGTGATGGGCATATCTGGGTTCCGTTTTGAAACTGCCCGGACGACGTCAATGCAGGGGCTATCCCAGACCACGAACAGCCCTGCAATTTCCGAGTGATCGTTGATGAGCTGGACAGCTTCGTGGCCGGCGCCGTCAATGGTTGAAAACCTCGCTGTTTTCACCGCGACATCAGGACGGTTGACCTCCATCCAACGACTAAAAGCGATTTCGCGTTCATTCGTGGCAAAGAAATCTGCATCATAAGCAAGCATCCCGGCAGAAGCGCCTAGCGGTAAGCGGGCAGACAGAAGTTCGGCTGCAATTTTGCCCAACCCAAAGTTGTCAGCCGAAACAAGAGAGACATAGTCTTTGCCCGGAAGCATCCCAGTGGGGACATTGTCAATCAAAACGAGTTTTATGCCTGCGCCCGAGATCGCAAGGTGGGCCTTTGTTACGGTCGTATTGTTTACGGGAAGCGAAATAATTGCGTCAGGATTTTCGCCCTGCAAGCGGCCCAATGCATCAATTTGCGCTTCGGATGAAAAGTTGCAATCCACCACATCAATGACGATCGCACCGCATTCACCCAATGTTCCAATGATGCCCTGCACGACATGCTTGGCCCAGTCGCTTTCAAGAGTGTGCATGACGATTGCGACGCGTAACTTTTTTGCACGTGCCGCAGTTTTGTCCTGCGGTAAAAGGGTAACCCGCTCTGGTGGAGAAGCGCGTTCACCGTGTGGTCCAAGTCCAACTATTGTCATACTAGGTTCCTTCAACTGCTTGGTGGGGCTTGGGGCCCGTCGTCGGATTGCTGCGTAATAGAATTCAAAGTTTCTAGACCATATACAAAGTCCGGGTGCTGGGTCGGAGATCCTAACAATATCCAGTCTTTCAAGAAGACCGGATCAAAAAGCGCGGAAACAGCGATGCAAGCCGCACCTAAAAGCGCGGCGGAATTGCCCATTTGCGATCGCAGGATGCGCAGATCTCGGGTAACTAGCGGATGAGATGCGCCATAAACGGCTTCACGTACGCTTGCGAGCAAGATGTCATTCGTCTGAGCAATCGACCCAGCGAAGACGATAAGTTGCGGATTCAGCATATTGGCAAGGATTGCCACGACGCCGCCAATGAGTCGACCGCTCTGCACGACGATCTCTGTACTCACGGGATCGCCCATTTGTGCCGCCTGACAAACCTCAATAGCCGTTATATCTGCTCCACGTTCAAGCCATTCAGCCAGATAGGCGCTTTCCCCAGATTGTGCGGCCTTGATGCCTTGCGCCTTGATCATACTTGCCCCGGCCATAGCATCGAGTGATCCAGTGGCGTTGCCAGATGTCACTGGCAATTGCCCAATCAGACCAACGGCGCCAGCAGCACCGTGGTAGGGTTGGCCGTTGCTGACCAGACCGGCGCCAATTCGCTGTCCGACTTTGACAAATAGCATGGTTTGTTGACCTATCCCAGCACCACCATGCAATTCCCCCATCGTCATTGTCTCAACGTTAGAATGCATCCAGACGGGGGCCTTAAATCGCTGCATTAGTGTTTCGACAAGACCGCTATTGTCCCAATTAGGAAGGAAGTTGGGGGTTTCGAGCAAAAACGGGATGTTGGGATCGGTGAGAACCGGGCCGGGTACGGAAATGGAAATACCCCACAAATTGGGAGTTTTGGGTTGCCGCGTCATCAGCCAATTAATCAAGGCGCAGATACGGTCCGCAGTTAAGGTCTGATCCGCGATGTTGATTGCTTCGTGATGTTCCATAAGTAGCTTGCCGTCTAGGTCGGCAAGGCCGACGCCGATGGCGGATTGGTCAAGCGTGACAACAACAAGTAGGGCGTGATCTTTTGTGAATTGGACGAGGCGAGGCGCCCGACCACCTGTCGCTACGCCTGTTTCTCTTTCGTTGAGCAAACCCAATTCCGAAAGAATCGCAAGTCTGTCGGCAATAATAGCCCGCCCATATTCGCTGACGCGCTCTAGTTCCTGACGGGTTGTCGCTTCGCTCAAACGCACATGATTCAGCACAGCGACAAGGCTTGCTGTAGCCGCTTCGCTGTTGCGCGGCCGTCCTTTTCCCCTTTGGCGATTCGGTACTGATTTGTCTATGGGCACGAAATTTTGGTTCTCTTGGATGATCAATTACAACAATAGTCCCCGCAGATTTACGAGGCAAGTTCTAACTTTTGCAGATAAAATGCAGAAGTTAGATAACATTTGCATAAAAAGCGTTGACTAAAGTTGAAATTATAACTTATCAATTAGGTCGAACGGCGTTGCTTGCCGGATTTAGGAGGACGACATGGATGATTGGAAGCTGGCGTATCAAGCAAATTGCTGGGGCGATCTTGGCGGCAATGCGGAGGGGGTGACCTCGATCTCTCAGCTTAGCTATCGTACATTTGGCGATATGGACCGAGCGTGCGCGGAGATCGCTTCCGCAGGTTATACGGGCGTTGAATTGTTTGACGGCAACCTGCTCGACTACAGTGTTGCCGATTTTCGCGCCTTGCTCGCAAACAACGGCTTATCTTTGGTTGCCGCTTATTCCGGCGCCAACTTCATTTTCGATGACATTCTGCCTGAGGAGCTGGCGCGCATCACGCGCGCTGCCGACCGCGCCGCGGAACTAGATGCCCCGCATTTGGTCGTTGGCGGTGGCGCTAAGCGTTTTGATGGTGTTCGCGATACGGACTATGACAAATTGGGGGCAGCTCTTGATCGCGTGAAGTCATTGGCTGAGGACCGTAATCTTACTGCGCATTACCATCCACATCTGTCGACAATCGTCGAAGGCCCAGAAGAGGTGCGCCGCATCTTTCGTCTGACTACAATAGACTTTTGTCCAGACACAGCACACTTGGCCGCGGCTGGTGGTGATCCAGCGCAGATAATCCGCGAGTTCGCTGATCGTATTTCCTATGTCCACCTCAAAGGTTTCCAGAAAGAGCCTTTTGCATTCACACCACTTGATCGCGGTGACGTGCCTACCGACGAAATTATTGCAGCTATGCGCGAAACGAATTTTGCCGGCTGGGTCTGCACTGAACTTGATGCTTGGGAAGACCCTGCTGATGGGGCGCGTTCCAGCATGGACTATTTAAACCGAGCCTAATTGGCTGGTATCAACCGGGGTACGCCCCAACCTTCTGGGAGGAAGAACTATGATTACGCTTCGAAATATATTGGGATCCGCCGCCGCTTTGGCGCTGGCAGTGACCGCTGCGCCTGCAGTAGCTGATCCATCCGCCGCTTTGGCGGCACTGCAGGAAACAGTCCTGTCCAAAGGCCCAAGCGGAGAAGATCCGAGTCTTGCAGCAGACTTAATGCTCAGCGAAACAGAAATTGATCAGATCAAAGCGATGAATGCGACCGCGGCCATCGTGATGCACTATGGCGGCAATGACTGGTCGCGCGCACAGATCGAAGGTCTTAAGTTCCAATTCGGGGAACTGGGGATCGAGGTGATTGCCGTTACAGACGCTGGCTTCAAACCTGAAAAGCAAGTGGCAGATATTGAAACAGTAATGGTCCTACAGCCCGACATTATCGTTTCCGTTCCAACAGACCCATCGGCAACAGCTGTCGCCTATATGGCCGCAGCGGCGGCTGGTGTTCAAATTGTATTCATGGAAAACACTCCTCCGGGCATGACGGCAGGCGTGGACTACGTTTCGGTGGTATCGGCTGACAACTATGGCAACGGTGTTGCTTCAGCTCACCTTATGGCACAGGCATTAGGTGACGATGGTGGTCAGATAGGTCTCGTTTTCCATGCGGCCGATTTTTTTGTGACACGGCAACGCTATGAAGCGTTTAAAGCTACAATCACTGAGAACTACCCCAACATCGAGATTGTAGCAGAGCAAGGCATCGGCGGACCGGATTTCTCTGGCGACGCAGATAAAGCAGCTTCTGCTATGCTGGTGTCGAATGCCGACCTCGATGGTATCTGGGCAGTTTGGGATGTTCCGGCTGAGGGCGTTATCTCGGCAGCTCGCGTTGCCGGCCGCGACGACTTGGTCATCACAACCATTGACCTCGGTGAAAACGTTGCGATCAGTATGGCGCAGGGCGGCTTCATCAAGGGTCTGGGCGCACAGCGGCCTTTCGACCAAGGTGTTGCCGAAGCGATGCTTGCAGGCTACGGCCTGTTGGGCAAAGAAGCCCCTGCATTCGTCGCGGTTCCTGCTCTTCCGGTGACCAAAGACAACCTGCTCGAAGCATGGGAGACGGTATACCGCTCCGAAGCGACGCAAAACATTCAAAACAGCATGAACTGACTTTGCAACGGTCCTGCGGCAGTTCTCCCGCCGCAGGACCTCTTTACACATTCTATTGACGGAGCATACCGATGACTAAAACACTAAACGTTGCACTAATTGGCGGCGGCTTCATGGGCAAGGCACATGCCATGGCATATGCAGCGATGCCAATGTTTTTTTGGCCTGCCCCCGCAATCCCGCACCGGAAGGTGGTGGTCGATTTAACCGAAGGAGCCGCTCAAGAAGCGCGCGACCGTTTCGGTTTTGACGAAGCATCAAGTGACTGGAAAGCGATCGTCAACCGTGCTGACATCGACATTGTGGATATTTGCACCCCAAACAATTCGCACGCTGAAATCGCGATCGAAGCGTTGAAAGCTGGCAAACATGTAATTTGCGAAAAGCCTCTTGCCGGGACGCTTGAGGACTCTGTCGCAATGGCGGAGGCCGCCCGCGCATCCACCGGCACATCAATGGTCGCCTTTAACTATCGCCGGACACCCGCTGTAGCTCTTGCCAAGAAGTTCATTGATGAAGGCAAAATCGGCGACGTAATCAACTTTCGCGGCACTTATTTGCAAGACTGGTCCGCAGATCCAAATGGGCCGCTATCCTGGCGCTTTCAAAAGAAAATCGCAGGGTCGGGCGCTATCGGCGATATCGGCACCCATGTTGTTGATATGGCGCACTATCTTGTTGGCCCCATAGACACCGTGCAAGCTATTACATCGACCTACGTCAAAACCCGCCCGATACAACAAGGCGGCGTCGACAAACTGGGGGCATCCGACAAATCTGCAGATGCTGAACGCGCCGAAGTTGATGTTGATGATGAAGTCATATCGATGGTGCGCTTTAAATCTGGCGCTGTTGGCAGTATTGAGGCTAGCCGCAACGCATGGGGTCGCAATAACTTCATTACGTTGGAAATCCACGGCACGAAAGGCTCGATCCTGTTCAACTACGAACGCCGGGATGAATTACAAGTTATGTTCGCCGATGATCCGGCTAATTCACGAGGCTTCCGTACCATCTATACAGGTCCTGCCCATCCCTATGGTGAAGGCCTTTGGCCGATCCCTGCACTGGGCATAGGCTACGGCGAGACCAAGATCATCGAGTGTTATGATTTCTGCAAAGCGATCATTGATGGTTCTCAGCCTTCGCCAAATTTTGAAGAGGCGCTCTTAACTGAAAAGGTCGCCGATGCCCTCATCCGATCGGGTAAAACAAGCGCTTGGGAGAAGGTATAATGTCAACCGTTGCCGTCCGCATGACAGGCATTTCAAAAAACTTTGGCGGTGTCAAAGCCTTGGAAAATGTCAACTTTGAAGTTTTGGCAGGAGAAGTCCATGCACTTTTGGGCGGCAACGGTGCCGGAAAATCAACGATCCTGAAGGTTCTCAACGGCGTGCACGTACCGTCAGCCGGCACAATCGAGGTAGTGGGTGTACCACTCACTATTCATACACCCGAAGCCTCTCGCGCTGCAGGGATTGCGATGAATTATCAAGAGATGAGCTTGGTCCCGACGCTAACAGTGGCTCAAAACGTTTTCTTGACACGCGAGGCGAAGTCAGGCGGGCTAATCGACGATAAAGAGGCAGAGCGCAAAGCCGCCGAACTCTTTGCAATGCTCGGAGTAGACGTTGATCCGCGCGCAATTGTCGATGATCTTGGTGCAGGGCAAAAGCAACTGACTGAAATCGCCAAAGCTATTTCCCAAAACGCACGCATACTCGTGCTTGACGAACCATCCACCGCCTTGGCGGTATCTGATGTAGATCGGCTGTTCACCTTCCTGCGCAAACTAAAGAAGCAAGGTGTTGCGATCATATATGTAAGCCATCGAATGGACGAAATTGCCCGCATCGCTGATCGTGCTACGATTTTGCGCGACGGTAAGCATGTCATTACAGCTGATATCGGTGACCTGCCAATAGATACGATGATTGAACATATCGTCGGCAAACGGTCCCTTGGCCTTGCTGATATAGAGCGGAGCGATGCAGTTCGCGGTGATATCGGGCTGGAGCTGCGCAACGTGTCGGGCCGTAACAAACCCGATAATATCTCGCTCACGATCCACAAAGGTGAAGTCGTGGGGTTAGCTGGCCTCCTCGGCTCGGGCCGCACATCGCTCGCGAAACTTGTTGCAGGGATTGAACCACTGGTTTCTGGTGAAATTCGCATCAACGACCGACCTGTTCGCTTTCGCCGTCCCGGTGACGCAATCGCAGCGGGTGTGGCACTTGTACCCGAAGCTCGCGCGACGCAAGGCATCATCGCATCCCATTCAGTTTCCGACAACTTAACACTTGCTGCGCTGGATGATCTTTCAAAGGCAGGCTTTGTAATCGCCGCTAAGGCGCGCGCAGCGACGGACGCCCAAATTGAGCGACTATCGATCAAAACAGCTGGCCGCGATCATGCTGTTAGCACGCTTTCGGGCGGCAATCAGCAAAAGGTCGTCATTGGCAAATGGTTGGCGGTTGACCCGGATGTGCTTGTGCTGGACGAACCAACAGCAGGCATCGACATCGGGTCAAAGTCCGAAATTATCAGACTAGTGCGTGAGCTGGCCGCGAGCGGCAAAGCAATTCTGATGATTTCCTCGGAATTGTCGGAGCTTTTGACTGCCTGCGATCGGATTGTCGTAATGGCGGACGGACACGCCTATGATGATTTTCCCCGCGCCGCGCTGGATGATCCAGCTGAGGCAAATACTGACATCACACACCGCTTACAGGCCGCCGAACGGCGGCTGCAAATTGCTATTCAAGAAGCCCTCGCTGCAGGGCAGGAGGTTTCCCATGCCCAACACTGACACAACCCAAGCCGCTGGCGTGCTCGGCGCCTTTCTAAGAGATTGGCGCCAAAATATCATCTATATCGGATTTATTGCGATCTTTGTGGTCTTTGCGCTGACGCTGAATGACAGAGGGTTTCTGAACCCAAACAATCTGCTCAACATTATCCGCCAGACAGCGATGATCGCGGTGATGGCGATCGCAATGACTTTCGTGTTATCTGCAGGTGAAATTGACCTGTCTGTTGGTGCTGTCGCGGGCCTCGCCAGTGTCACAGTCGCCATGGCGATTGCCGTTGCTGGACCATTTGCAGGGATTCTTGCGGGCCTTGCGACAGGCATTGCTATTGGCACTTTTAACGGCTGGCTGACCACAAAAATCGGTATACCTTCGTTCTTAACGACGCTCGCAATGATGGGCATTGCCAAAGGTATCGCGATGTGGATTTCTGGCACATCCGCTATTCCGATCTTGTCACAAAGCTATGCCTGGTGGTTTGGCGGCGGCTCCATCGGGCCCATTCCGGTATTGCTGTTTTGGATTTTGATTTTTGGTGCAGTCGGTCACGTCGTTTTACGCCGCACCGGTTTTGGTCGCAGGGTGCTCGCAACAGGTGGTGGCGAGCAAGCCGCTGCCTATTCCGGCATCAACACCGCCAAGATCAAGTTTCGGGTTCTGGTCATCTCATCTACTGCGGCAGCTTTGGCAGGGATGTTTTATGCGGGTCGCCTGCAATCGGGCCGGTTCCAGCTAGGCGAAGGAGACGAGCTATCAGTTATCGCCGCTGCTGTGCTGGGCGGAACCTCGCTTTTCGGCGGTAAAGGAACCGTTATAGGCACCATCGTTGGCGCGCTCATGATTGGCCTTATTAACAACGGGTTAATTCTGATGGGGCTGGAGTTTAGTCAACAACTGATCGCACGCGGTGGTATCATTATTCTTGCAGTTGCGCTTAGCCAGAAAAAGGCATGAAAAATGAAACATGTTACTATTATAGGTACCGTAACTGCCAAGCCAGAAACACGCGAGGAACTGCATGCGCTTTTGTCCGCGCAGGTTGAGCCAACTCGCAAAGAAGATGGTTGCATCAACTATGATTTCCATGTCGATGCAGATGACCCGTGCGTTTTTGTTTTCTATGAAAACTGGAGATCTCAAGAAGATCTGGACGCCCATTTGAGAATGCCGCATCTTGAGCCGTTGTTTTCGCAAATTGATAGGCTCTTGGCCTGTCCCGTAAGTATCCGTTGCATTGCAATGCTTAGCGAGATCGAGTGATGGAGGGGCAAATCAAAGGACCTGCTATTTTTCTTGCCCAATTCTCCAGCGATGGTGCGCCATTCGATTCACTGGCGGGCATCACTTCTTGGGCGTCTGAACTTGGATACAAAGGCGTTCAGATCCCAACATTCGACAAACGGATTTTCGACCTGGATAAAGCGGCGGAAAGTGCTTCCTATTGTGATGAAGTGAAAGGCATATGCACGGATTCTGGAGTGCAGATCACTGAATTAAGCACACATCTTCAAGGTCAGCTTGTTGCTGTGAACCCGGCCTACGATATCGCATTCGATGCTTTTGCACCGGCAGAGTGTCACCGCAATCCAGAGAAACGCCAGGCTTGGGCAGTTGACCAGATGATGAAGGCAGCAGTCGTGAGCGAACGTCTGGGCCTGTCAAATACGGTCAGTTTTTCCGGTAGCCTTGCTTTTCCGTTCCTTTACCCATGGCCTCAGCGACCAGAGGGTCTGATCGAAGAGGCCTTCTCAGAGCTGGGCCGACGCTGGAAACCCATCCTCGACCATTATGCGGACCACGGTCAAAAGATAGCCTTTGAAATCCACCCCGGAGAGGATGTCTTCGACGGTGCGACGTGGGAAATGTTTCTCGATGCCTGCGATCAGCATGAAGCTGCGAGGATCAACTACGATCCAAGCCATTTTTTGCTCCAGCAGATGGATTATGTCGCTTTTATCGACCTCTATCATGACAGGATTAGCGCCTTTCATGTTAAAGATGCTGAATTCAATCCCGATGGCCGGCAAGGCGTTTATTCGGGCTATCAACCCTGGGTAAACCGGGCTGGGCGCTTTCGAAGCCTTGGCGACGGTCAGGTAGATTTTGAAGCAATCTTCTCCAAGTTGACCCAATACGGCTATGACGGCTGGGCGGTACTCGAATGGGAATGCTGTCTGAAATCACCGACACAGGGCGCTGCAGAGGGGGCCCCGTTCATTAAGCGGCACCTGATCGAGACAACCGAGAAGGCCTTTGACGACTTTGCAGGCAGCGTGCGCGATGATGGAGCAATCAGGGAGATGTTGGGCCTGTGAAACGCTTAAAGCTTGGGATGGTTGGAGGCGGCTATGGCGCATTTATCGGTGGCGTGCACCGCATAGCCAGCCGTATTGATGACCGATTTGAATTGGTCGCGGGCGCATTGTCATCGAATGCGGATCGCGCAGCCAAAAGTGCGGCAGATTTGGGCATAGCACCCGACCGTTCGTATTCGGATTATAGCATCATGGCGAAAACGGAAGCTGATCGCAGCGATGGCATCGATGTTGTTTCGATTGTTACCCCGAACCACATGCACGCAGCGCCGGTTATTGCTTTCCTAAGGGCCGGTGTCAGCGTGATCTGTGACAAGCCACTCTGCGCGACCCTTGCGGAAGCAGACGAGATTGCAAGGGTCGTGAACTCTTCAAGCGCACATTTTGTTCTGACCCATAATTACACGGGCTATCCATTGGTCCGACAGGCTCGCAGGATGATCGCCAATGGTGAATTAGGAGTGATCCGCGTAGCCCAGATTGAATACGCGCAGGATTGGTTGGCAAAAAGCATTGAAAATGATGGGCAGAAACAAGCGGCTTGGCGCACAGACCCTGCCAAATCGGGCGGCGGCGGCGCCATTGGAGACATCGGAACACACGCTTTCAACCTGTTGGGATTTGTAACGGGGCTAAAAACTGAGGCCCTGAGCGCCGATCTGCACAGCTTTGGTGAGGGCCGTAAAGTGGATGACAACGCACATATTTTATTGCGGATGCAAGGCGGCGCTAAAGCAATGCTCTGGGCTTCCCAAATTGCTATTGGAAATGAAAACCGAGTGCGCCTGCGTATATACGGTGAAAAGGGCGGGCTTGAATGGGACCAGGAGAACCCCAATGTCATGTCCCTGACGGCTCACGGCGAGGCCAGAAGAATCCTCACGTGTGGTGGCGCGGGACTGGGGGATAGTGCTTCTGACTGGACACGCATTCCGTCAGGCCACCCAGAGGGTTATCTTGAAGGTTTCGCGAACATTTACAGTGGCGTGGCCGATCTGATCGAAGGCAAGAATAAAGGAGAACTGCTCCCTGGAATTGATGAGGGGCTTCAGGGTATGCTGTTCATTGATACTTGTCTCCGCTCGGCTGAAAACAACGGCGAATGGTTATCATTTGCGCTTTAGAAGCCCTGATCGGCATGAAGCTGAGTTTTGGGAGCACCTTGGGCGAACAATTGCGTCTTTCGGTTTTTTAAAAGAAATCTGAGTAAAGGCCATTTTTGCGTTTACTGCCACACGAGGCTATCGCGACGACGAGATAGACGGGGCATATGAGGCTTGGCTACCAAAGCTTGAGCGGGCGTTGACCGATCAACTCGTAAATTTTGGCTTGTCCATTTTCGGTGCCGAAAATCGGTGCTGTCAGAGGAAAACTTTGTTGAGCCGGTAAGGGCGGTGATTTAGTTTCACGGAATGACAAAACCCGACCCATTCAAGTACTTCAAGACGTCTCCCGAAATCATCCGCTTGGCGGTTATGATGTATGTGCGTTATCCACTTTCGCTTCGAAATGTGGAAGATCTGCTGCACGAACGCGGTATTGATATTTGCCATGAAACGGTCCGTTTCTGGTGGAACAGATTTGGCCCGCTGTTTGCGGCTGAAATCCGAAAGAAACGGGTTCTACAACGTCGTGCTCATTCGAACTGGCAATGGCATCTGGACGAGGCTTTTGTGAAGATCAATGGTGAAACGCATTACTTATGGCGGGCCATAGATCATGAAGGCGAGGTGCTTGAAAGCTATGTCACCAAGCGCCGCGACCGCAAAGCGGTGTTGAAATTTCTCAGAAAGACAATGAAGCGCTTTGGTCCGCCACATGTCATCGTGACCGATCTACTGCGGTCTTACGGCGCCGCGATGAAGGTCATTGGCAACGCAGACAAACAGGAAACGGGGCGCTGGCTCAACAACCGAGCCGAGAATTCACACCTGCCGTTTCGACGAAGAGAGCGAGCCATGTTGGGCTTCCGCCGAACGCGAAGTTTGCAAAAGTTCGTCTCCGTCCACGCCTCAGTTCACAATCATTTCAACCATGAACGTCACCTTTATTTACGTGCCAGTTTCAAGCTCAACCGCACCGCCGCTCTCACCCAGTGGCGTCAACTCGGTGCGGCATAGAGGGCGGCTTCATTGCCCTTGCAGAGACTGGTTCGCATTCGTCTGACAGCACCGACCAGCGTCATCATAACAACCAACCTCAGCTTCTCGGAATGGGCCCAGGTCTTCGGAGATGCAAAGATGACTACGGCGCTTTTGGATCGCCTCACACATCGTTGCCACATCCTGGAAACTGGCAACGACAGCTACCGCTTCAAAGCCAGCTCCGAGGCCGCAATAAAAACTCGAAAGGAAACGACCGCATTGACCAAAAATAGACGCTGATACATAAACAAAGTTGGGTCATATCTCGGTGAAAATACCGGGTCAGCTCTCAGTGAAAATCAACAGGGCACGATCAGATCACCAGCGTTGCCTCAACCAATATTGGCTTCAGGAAGCATGATACTGGGGGAAATGTCGGGTACCGGGTCAGTTCTCAGTGACATTCAACAATCTGGAACTGCACCCGACAGTAAAGCCTGTGGCACTGGTGGCCGACGCCATCAAAGATGTGACCCGTCGCGGTGACATTGTGTTGGATGGCTTTGGCGGTTCCGGCACAACGCTGATTGCGGCCGAACGCTGTGGCCGTATTGCCCGGCTTGTCGAACTTGATCCGATCTATTGCGACGTGATCTGCCGGCGCTACGCGGCTCTGACAGGTGAAGCAGCGGCTCTGGCGAAAACTGGCGAGAGTTTTGCGGACGTTTCTGAAAGGCGTGCTGATGAAGCCGTGGCGTCTGTAATGGAGGCGGCAGAATGAGCGATCAGTCCAAACACCTGGTGGGCTACATGAGCCCGCCGGAACACAACCGTTTCAAAAAAGGCAAATCCGGTAACCCCAGGGGTCGGCCTAAGAAGCAAGACGACATTTACACGCTCTTGCAGCGGGTTCTGAAACGCAAAGTTCAGCTGAAAGGTGCTGACCAGCAAATGCCGATCTGTGAGGCCATGATCCGCAAGCTGCGGGAACTGGCGCTTTCGGGTGACGCGCGCGCATTAAACCTGCAGCGGCGGATTCTGGACGAGGCAGGATGGAATCAGACGGAGAAACTTGACCCCGAAGAGAAGAAACAACGTGTGCTTAACTTAGACGCATCTGGGGTTGCTGCGCTGCTTGGTGTAGAGCCTGCATCAATCAACGATGAAGCATGCCAGATCACTGCACCTTTCCAGATGCGCAAACGCGGCGTTGAAACTAAACTCATCTTCAGCGAAGCACCGACAGGTCGTGACGAAAAACTTATCCGCAATATCGCAAAGGCGCATCACTGGTTCGCACAGATCAAATCTGGCAAAACCTTCACTGAGATCGCTGCCAGCGAGGGCGCATCCAAACGGCGCATTCAGCAAATGATTGATCTCGCCTTCCTTGCGCCAGACATCATCCGAGATGTGCTGGACGGCAAGCAGCCGGTTGGATTTACCTCCGACTGGTTCAAGCAACATGGACTGCCGTCGGACTGGGCCGCGCAACGCCAGTTGCTCGCGACGCTCTGATTCCATAATCGGGGATACTGTCTGGTCGCCTACATCAGACCCTGCCAGAAGCACATCAAACCAGCATCTTTGAGAAGCAACCTGCTACCGTGGAAACAGGGCACGCAGACTTTAAGCTAAAGCCGTCCCAGTTTGCTGAGGCTATGTCTTTAACTGCTCCTTCAAGGACCAAGATCGCAATACAAAGATGTTCGGCTGCAGGGGCGGGAGGATTTTGGAAAGCTTGTCTTATGTTTATTGCTTCCCACAAGACAAAGTCTACGGGCTCACCTGCAATACTGACATCGAGAACCCGGGAATAGTTGTTCCAAAGCCGCTCAATAATCGCATCGTGTTCTGGCCATGTCGCAAATGATTGATCAAGTGGAAATTGCGCGGGAGTATCCGAAACTCTGTGTATGGGGCTCAGCCCATGCGGTTTTGACGGGTCATTTATTGAACCGATCTGGGTATAGGATAGCGAACTGGTTTCGTGCGGCAACCCACTCTCTGACGGCTCTGCCTGTCTTCTCGAAACTGCGGATTGCCAGATAGATCAGTTTCATTGCAGC
>NZ_JAFMHR010000210.1 GCF_017854415.1 Yoonia sp.
CGCTGTTTTCGAACACACCGCGGGCGCATCGTTTGGGACGAACGGATGATTGGGTCGTTATCCGCTTTGACAAAGACACCGGTGGATCAGGTCACTGTACGGTCGTGACCGAACACAATGGCACATTGGCAGGCAAGCGCGTTATCCGCGGATATGAAGCGGCCTGTGCGCGCCACTATGCTTGCGACGGGATCGAACATCTATAGCCATCAAGCCGTAACTGTGGACGGCTATTCCGGCAGGCAGATTTCCGAGCGCAACACCGCGAGGGTTGTTCGCGCAAGAAGTGCAACCACAATCACGCTCAGGACACCAAGCAACACCCATGCGAGCGGGGCAAACACGGCCCCTGAAGTGGTCAGTTCAGCGTAGCGAAAGCAGGCAACGGTCATTGCCGCAAAAGGAAACGACAACGCCCAGAATGACAGCGCGAACGGCAGCCGCAGCAGCGCAGGGATCTGGGTCACAACAAGAGCCGTGAAAAACAAACCAAGATGCATCAGAACCCGTGCCATAGGATCAACCACTCCGCCATTCAGCTGGGTCCATGCAAGAAATCCAACAGCAGGCGGCGCGATGAGGATCACCAGCGTCGGGCGCAGTTTAGCCGCCATCGGCTCGTGGAAGACCAACCGGTTTATGACGATCGTTAACAAGATAACCCAGAACAACAGACCCACTGAAAAGAAATACCAGCTGACCTCGATGTAGCCCAAAGGAACACCAGCGATTGGGGCGACAACATTGCCCACGGCCGGAATGAACCAAGCAGGTGACAGGTGTCCCGCGCCAAAACCGCGATGTCCAATCCAGCTCGCGATGACCGCTAGCGTTAGCATTGCTTGCAATGCAGCACCTGCAATCCAGACCCCAGCTGCAATGTCAGGCATCGCCCCCCGCAAGGCCGTTGCGCCCAGTAGCAAACTGATACTGATAGCGGGAAAGAATGCGATTTTAACCGGATGATTCCAGTCCGCCGCCACTTCACTGGGATGCAGAACTGCTTTGGCAGCGTAAAGGGTCAGAATGCAGGCAAAAACGAGCGTCGCAAATCCCGCAATCCATATGCTTGGGCCAGCGAAGCCCGCTGCATGAAATGCCAGCGCTGTGCCATAAAGACCCATTATGCTGCTGAAAAACCCAACGGGAAAATACGCGAGTTTGCCCAGCGGCTTTGTGTCAGAAGATGCAATTTCGGTCATGGTTATCTGCCTGCCTATGGTCGTGCGCACTGTGCCGGGTCGAAGGGGAATATCATATTCATGCCCCTTTACGTTACGCCCTCGGCTATCGACATAAGTATAGACCGTCAAAGATGGCCCTGTCGGTGATTTTATCACAGTCAACGTACCGCCTGTAGGTTTCTCATGTCACGGAAGTCAAAGTGGTCCCTCGCATGGGTCAAAGTCTTCTGTGCCGATCATGCCTTGCCCCAAAAGCCAAATTTGCATCCGTTTTTGCCATCCTACACGGACTAGTGCCCCCGAATTAACTTGGGGCAATGCGTGGTCGACTTGTTCTATGCTTGTTGGCGCATGGGTGACCGCAGTTGCAAGGAACGGTCGGCAGAGTGTTAGAATGCGTTTCAAATAGTTTGGAAAAGGGGTTCGCGCGATGAGTGGCTACAAAATAGGTCTCGCGTTAGGCGGCGGCGCGGCGCGGGGCTTGGCGCATGTCGGTGTGCTTGAGGAATTGCACGACGCGGGAATTGAACCTGTCGTGATCGCGGGAACATCTATGGGTGCTTTGGTCGGCGGTGCCTACGCTGCGGGCAGGTTTGACGCATTGCACGCTTGGGTGAAAACGATGGACTTGCGCGCGTTCACCTCGTTGTTGGATGTGGGCCTGACACGCGGCGGCGTGATTGACGGGCAGGGCGTTCTTGATTGGTTGGACGACATGGAGATGGATCCGCTGATTGAAACCTTGCCGATCACCTATGCGGCCGTGGCCACGGACTTATCAGATGGATCCGAAGTCTGGCTCAAGGAAGGGTCGATGGCCGCTGCGATCCGCGCCTCAATTTCAGTGCCCGGCATATTGCGCCCGGTGTTGAATGACCGCAGATGGTTGGTCGACGGCGGATTGGTGAACCAAGTGCCGGTCTCGACTTGTCGGGCGCTTGGCGCTGATTTCGTGATCGCGGTAAGCGTCAACGAAGGCATAATCGGCCAACGTAGAAAGAAAATGCGCGCTGGGCTCAGCAAAGAAGCCGAAGATCAGCGCGCGGCGCGCATGGCGCATATTTTGGATCAGGTGCCGACCGTCTTGCAAGGTGCCGCCGAACGCATTTTGCCCAGTTTGATGATGGGCAAGCCCGAAGCACCTGCCTATTTCGACGTGCTGGTGAATACCCTGAACATCATGCAAGACAGGATCACCCATTCGAGACTGGCTGGCGAGCCGCCGAACTTGTTGATCGCGCCAGACGTCGCGTCAATCAAGATGCTGGATTTCGATAGTGCCGCGGACGCAATTTCAGCTGGCCGTGATGCGGCAAAAAAGGCAATTGGTACGATCCGCGACATGATTTCGGAGTAACACCAAAATTTTGCCCGAGCCCAGTGCATTGACCGATATCAAGTGGATCAGGCATGCATCCATTAGGTTCAGGCGAACTGAACGATGATGAAAAAAGGAGGAACTCAGTTGCAAGATGCAATAAAGCTTGTTTGTCTATCATGCGGACAAGCCAACCGAATTCCCCGCGAAAGGCTTGAGAGCGGTCCTAAATGTGCCAAGTGCGGCACCTCACTTGTAAGCGGTGAAGTGGCGGCTATCGCGAACCAGCTTCACGACAAGGCAACACGGACGGACGAACTGCCTCTCATTGTGGATTACTGGGCGCCTTGGTGTGGGCCATGTAAAATGATGGCGCCAGAATTTGCGGCCGCAGCAAAAACGATGCGCTACAAGGCACGCTTTGCCAAGATAGACACCGAACAGTTTCCGGAGATTTCGCAACGGTTGCAAATCAGGGGAATTCCGCTGTTGATCCTGTATCTTGGTGGAAAAGAGATCGGGCGCTTGTCCGGTGCGCGACCTGCGGCTGATATCACAGCTTTTGTCCGCCAACATCTTTGAAAACCTGACATTGCCGCGCAT
>NZ_JAFMHR010000070.1 GCF_017854415.1 Yoonia sp.
GCGATGTGTTGCGGTGAGTACAAGACCAACTCCTTGACTTGGCGTTTTGAAAGTATCCTCATCATGTTCTCACCAAGATAGAATAGCATCGTGATGCTCGGTTTTCGGCCAGGTCCCAGAGGGATGTTCAGCTTAGGGAAGTTAGCAATCCGATCAAGGAAACTTACGCGCAATTTTGGTGCACGCAATATGATATCGCATGTTCTAAATGGCAAAAAAATGCTGCTCTTATTAGTCCTCTTTCTACACCCGAACCTGGTAATAACTGGCCATCTGGGGGTATCCTGCAAAACCACACGGACACTAAACGTTTGATTCCAAATAGTTATGTCCGAAAATATGGTCCTCTCCTGTCACCATCATACCATCGCAAGTTCTTCATCTTTCAAAAGGCATCGCGTGTCGTTTGGTCTCGCACTTCCAAGCGCCCTTTCATTTGTCGGGATACACCCTTGCTTTGTCACGGTATGTTCTGTGACTAACTACTGAACAATCCTGAAAAAACACGTGGCAATGCCTCTGGGATATCTTCTGCGATCAAGCCTGGACCGACAACTTCGGCACATCTTAGATGCAGGTTTGCGCCCAAAGCTGCGGCATCAAATGCATCAAAGCCGCGCGCCATTAGGCCGGTAATGAAACCGGATAGAACGTCACCAGATCCTGCCGTCGCAAGCCAAGCCGTGTTTTGAAACGCACGTGATTTCACGACTGCGCAGTCGCCATTTGGACGTGCTATGATTGTCTCCGGGCCTTTAAAAAGTATGCAGCAATTCATCGCATCTGCCGCGATCTTGGCAAGTGACATGCGGCAACTTGTTTTGTCGAATGCTGCAGGAATGAGGCGACGCAATTCGCCTTCATGTGGCGTCATGACAACTTGGTCGTGAATGCATGCGTTGATCAGATCCGGGTCTTGCGCAATCAGGGTGATTGCATCCGCATCAATGCAAAGCGGCACTGCGAGTGACAGGGTTTCCGCCAGTTTCCGGCGGCTTTGATCGCAGAGCCCGAGGTTCGGGCCAATGCAAACAGCTGACGGATTGAGCGCAGAGAGTTTATCGCGGAAATCTGCGCCTTCTTCATATGTCTTCACCATGATCGCGTCCAAACGGGCGGACTGCTCGGCGCGGCTATCAAGCGCACAGAAGACACTAACAAGCCCCGCACCAATCCTAAGCGCACCGCGCGCCGCCAAGCGCGCAGCACCGCCTTGCCCCGGTGGACCCGATACAATGACCGCGTGCCCAAAGTCGTATTTGTGCCGGTCACCAGATTTCTTCAGCATCTCCAGATGTTGCGCTGTCAGGGCATATTCTGCGGCGTTTACCCTATCTTGGTTCATGCTAAATCCGTCATCCAAAGCTACCGCGATCCAGCCAATGTTACCAAGGCTATCCAGAACAGCAAAACAACGGGTCTAACACAACAAGCCAGCAACGCTAATGGGTCATCAAGACAGCGATATCGCGTTGGTTCAGCATATGTTGGGTTGTTCCACCAAAAATCCACTCGTTCCAGCGGTTGCGACCATATGCGCCCATAACAACCAAATCGGCAGTGCATTCGTGGGCCCGTTCAATAATCGCGTCGGCGACGTTTTTGCGCCCGGTCGCGTATTCCTGCACGGTAACCTTACAGCCATGATGGCTTAGCCAAGTTGCCAAATCAGCACCGGGGTTATCGCCATCTGCCCATTTGGACGGGTCAGCGTCAAAGCATGCGATCGTAACTTCTTTGGCGGCTTTTAGGATTGGCAAAGCTGCATGGACGGCGCGTGCGGCTGGCAAGCTGCTGTTCCATGCAATGAATACATTCTCGGCAGCAAGTGCTTTGCCAGCTTTGTCTACGTTAAGCATGACCGGCGCGGGGGCTTCGTACAACAAACCATAGAGGATATTATTAAAGGCAGTCTCGTTATCGCGCAGGCTGTTTTGCACGACACACATATCAGCAAACACGGCACGGATCGCGACCAAATCGTGCAAGGCCGCGGGTTCGACGCACAATGTGCTGACCTCGCCGGTAATCCCCTCGTTTTGAAGGTATTCGCGCGTGTCAGCCTGTTTGACGGCCAGTACTTCTGCCATCTCGTTGCGTTGCCCCAACCAGCCTTCGGGGATGATGGGCGCAGCATATGGGGCCGCCCCGATCGAATAGACCATAATCGGCACTGGCCCGATATGCATCACACTTAGACGCCCGTTTTGCACCCGGGCGGCATCCACCAGCGGGGCGAGGTCGGCACGCGTACCGTCTGGGCCCTGTAGGGCAAGAAATGTATAATTATTCATGAGATACCTCTTGTGTCATTCGCCCTTAGTCTAGGAGCAACCGGGGATACCGGGATTGAGATTAGTCAATCGGCTGTCGCTCGTCGCAGCTAGTGTAATTTGAAATGAGACAAGGCGACGCGATGGTTGACATAGCCCATCATCAGGTACGCGGAATACCGCTAAATTCCTGCGAACGGCAGCGCGTCCCCCAATCCAGACGAGGAATATCAGTCATGAAAAAAGCAACGCGCCATGGCTCCAGAGTTGACTTGGTTGAAACACTATCCCTTTCAGAGCTAACGATGTTTTGCGATACAAACGCACAATGGGTCATATCGTTAGTCGAACACGGGGTCGTCACACCGATCACACAAACGGCGCCTGAATGGGAATTCACAGCACCCCACATCGCCCGTGCCCGCAAAGCATCAAGGTTGATGCGTGATCTAGGCCTAAACTTCAAAGGTGTGGCGCTCGTATTGAACCTGATTGAAGAGCGCGATGCCCTTGCCCACAAGCTAGCCATGCTTGAAGCATCCCGACCCTAAGCCACACTTACTTGTGCTTGCGAAACAGCCGCTTGTTAAGGGTGACAAACTGGCGAATTGGCCACGTCCAGAACGACGGATCCTTTGCGCGCAAATACACATAGCCCAACCAGCTTGCAAACGCCGCACCTATGACGTCAACGATCAGATCCCCCATCGTATCAAGAAGCCCTGATTTCTGCATGTTGAAGCCAAACCACGTGTCCATCAGAAATTCAAAGATTTCCCAACATGCCCCAACCGTGACGGCCAACCCGAACGCCATCAGGCACATCGCCCAAGGCGGAGCGGCAAAGCGGTCGCCTTCAAACATCATCAGTACAAAGACAAACCCGATTAATCCGAACCCGATTGCCGATGATGCATGCAAGGCAATATCCCACCACCAAACGCGCTCATAGAAATCAAATGCTTCACCCATAAAAATTGACGCAATCACGAAAATGGTGATTGCCGCCACAAAGGGTAGGGGAAGCGTGATATCAAAGCGGCTGGCCAGAAACAGTGGCGCAAACGACAGTCCCAATGCGGCAATTGCCACAAACGTCAACGACCAGCGCCCGTCAAATGCGGCGGCGATAGCAGACAAAATCAGCAACGCCCAAAGGCCTCGTACAAAGTACCCTTGTTGACGAAGTTGCGCGAATTTCATGTGGGGACCCTATTTTTAAGGCTTCAAGTACCTATATGACGGTCATGGCCTTCGCAATCAAGCACCCACACCTGCGCATCGCAAGCTATAACATTCGCAAGGCACGCGGCCTTGACGGTCGTCGCGATGCGGGCCGCGTTGTTGATGTCATCAACAGACTGGACGCCGATGTCGTTGCCTTGCAAGAGGTGGACATGCGCTTGGGAAACCGTCCGACAGCTATTCCCAATGATCTGATCGCAAGAGCGACGGATTTTGACGTGATGCCGCTGGCGGTGAACGATGTCAGTTTGGGGTGGCACGGGAACGCGGTGCTTGTGCGGCGCGGCGTTGGTGTCGCTGGGGTCAGCCGGATTTCCCTGCCAGGCGCGGAACCCCGCGGTGCGGTTGCGGTACACTTGGAAGATGGCCTGACTGTAATAGGTGTGCATCTGGGACTTTTGCGCAGCTCGCGCCGCAAGCAATTGGCAGAAATTGCATCACAGTTTGGCGCATCAGAGCGTGTCGTAATCATCGGGGACATGAACGAATGGGCACCCAAACGCGGGTTTGAAGCTTTGCAAGACGGCTTTTGCTTGCACACACCCGGTCGCAGTTTTCACGCACGCCGTCCGATTGCGGCTTTAGACCGCGTGGCCTTGTCCCACAACCTGCATCTTGTGGATGCAGGGGTGGAACAAGGCACAATGGCAAAACGCGCATCAGACCATCTGCCTATTTGGGCAGACGTGGCCTACTTGGAAAACAGAACCGGCAGTTTTGCGTCATTCAGTAACGCTCTGGTGGCTGCACCAATCACAAAATCATAGGTCCTCGAATGCCCGAAGGCACCAGAGACAAGCATGTCAGCGCCATATTCGAATGCTTCGTGCATTAGAACATCCGCGACCTTGTCCCCGTCTTTTTCGCGGTGCACGACTTCGACCTGCGGGCCGTGGCGCGCAAGCGCTGCTGCAAGATCATTCGCACTGTAATCGGCCAATGTATCGGCGGGGGCGTTGCCAATGCGCAAGACTCTGACTTTGGCGTCTGGATTAACGACGTTGAGCATATCATGCACGGCTCTGGTAGCTTCGCGCGTTTCGCTCCAGCCCAGAACAACAGTTTCGCCAAGCGTTTCTGCGACGAAATCGAATGGGATCACCAAAACCGGACGGCCGCATTCCTTGATCACGCGTTCTTGCAGGTTGTTGATCAATGGACGGTCTTCGCCGTCATCCCGTTGTGGCATCACAACCAGATCAGTGCTGCGCGCGCATGCGATGATGCTATCGGCCAGAAATCCGCTGTCACTATTCATCAAGCGCCACTCATGTGGAAAATCCTCTGCCTTGGCGTGCGCATCAAAGATCACTTTGATTTCTTTTGCGTGGGCCTTCTGGCTTGCCGCAAAGTCCTGAAACGTCGTTTCAGGGATGTGCATGGCAATGTCAGGATAAATCACCAGCGATTCCGTGACATACAGTCCGATCACATGTGCGTTGTCACGCCGAGCCAGGACCGAAGCTGATTTTAGCAGGCTCGGTGCTGAAGCGGCACTTGTCAAACAGACGAGAATGGTGCGCAGGGTCATAATTAGTACTCCAATTATTGTGGTGTCGCTTTGTGTCTAGCGCGCGTTCGCCGGGGTGGTTTTGATATTGCTCAATCGCGGTGTTGGCGTGCGCATTACAAAGGGCCGCAACATGATCTTTGTAAGGAAACAGCACATGCGACATCTTTTGATCTCGACGCTCACCTGTCTGACGCTTTCGACGGTGCCCATATCGGCAGAACAAGTGTCTCGCGTTCACGGCGGTGATACCTATACCGCAGGCGAAGCCGTTACAGAAACGCTCGCTGCCACTGGCGACGTTTTTGCGGCGGGCAGCGTGGTGACAACCAGCGGCACGACCAGCGGCGATATTCACGCAGCTGGATATGACGTCAACATCACCACCCAAACCGGCGGCGATGTCTATGCCGCGGGCAGTTCAGTGACGGTTGGCGCGACTGTCGGCCAAGATACGACCGCCGCAGGTTTCAGTGTGCGCAGCACCGCAAATGCGATTACCCAAGGCAATTTGCGTTTCTTTGGTCGCACGCTAACCATTGATGGGCCAGTTGTCGGGGCGTTAACGGCCTTCGGCGGCACAGTTCATCTGAACGCACCCATTTCTGGCGACGCTTGGATCGTTGCCGAAACAGTGACGTTCGGTCCAGAGGCGCGGATTGATGGCAATCTGACCCTGTCGGCTGATGACGACGTTGCGGTTCCGGCCCGCGTGATACCCGCCGCGCGGATCACGTTAGAGGACTGGGACAGCGGCGAGCTATACCGCGAGTTTGACCGCAGCTGGGACAGTGTTGACATGCCGATGCTGCCTGTTTGGCTGTCGATGTTTTCGGCATTTCTGATTTCGGCGATTTTCCTGTTGGTGCTTGCTGCGATCCTTTTGACATTCGCACCCAAGCGGGTCGATAAGCTGCGCCTGCGGGTCATTCGCCAGCCACTACAGTCGTTTTTGTTGGGCATTTTCGGGCTTTCTGCCCTGTTCGGGATGGTTCCGGTGACGGCACTTACGATCATTGGGCTGCCGTTTGTCCCATTTGCCTTGTTGCTCATTCTGGTGGCTTGGACGCTGGGCTATCTTTTGGCTGCATACGCAATTGCACGACGTGTTCTGTTGGCTTTTGACGGGCCAGAGGACCCATCCATGGCCCTGAAACTGCTGACTGTCGCTATTGCAATTATAGTTGTCGCCGTCCTGAACTTTATTCCGTTCATCGGCTGGGTCGTGAACTATACGCTGGTCTTGCTTGGGGTAGGTGCGATGACTGGCGGGACACTGGCACTGATCGTTCCTGACCCTGATCCTGCTTTGGAACTTGATATGCGCACCCCATCCACAGACGATTGATGGGCCGCAGAAACAAAAATGCGCGAGGTGTCAGTCTAGGACTGACCACCTCGCGCAGTGGGGGGGGGAACTTGGTTAGTCGGCGCCTTCCGCAATACTGCGCAAAGCGGTGGGTTTAAGGATGACGACCGTATTGATGTGATCAATTGCGATGATCTGGGACTTGCGTAACTGTGTAAAAGTCCGGCTGACCGTCTCGGTTGTTAGCCCAAGAAAGTCGGCGATATCACCGCGCGTCATTGGCAAGTTGACCTGATCAAAATCGCCCAAAGGGGCGCCGACCCGATCGGTAAGAACCAGCAAGAAAGAAGCTAGCTTTTCAACCGATGACTTTCTGCCCAGCATCATGAAATGATCTTGCATGCCGCTGATTTCACGCAAAGCGGCCCGCAGCAGGCGCTGATGCAAGGCCGCGTCGCCTTTGGCGGTTTCAAGATCAGCGCGCCGATGCACGATAAGCGTCGACGGCACCAGTGCATCGCAATCGGTGTGATAGCGGCCGTCGCTGGGAAACCCGACTGTATCCCCTGGATAGCCAAAGGCGATCACCTGCCGCCGCCCGTCTTCCATGATCCGTGTCAGGCGCAATACACCTGTTGCCACCTCGTAAATCTTGTCTGCGGCGTCGCCTTCAAGAAAAAGGTGTTTCCCTGGTTTGATGGTCAACGTTCTTTGGCGTGCGATACGCGGACGCAAAGGCGGAATACTCCGGGTCTGCATCAAGGGGAGTGTTGCGGTGACATACATGGCAGCTTCCTTTCATACGGTTGAAAAGAAACTGGGAGCGCCTTGTAACAAGGGAGTTGCTTTATACGTATTCAAATGTATCAATTTGTATCAAGCAGCGTTGTCTGGTAGGATTTGCACTCTAGAAAACCCAAGTTGTTTCTAGAAAATCGGTGGGTTACTTCATGAAAAACTCTAAAATCTTGATCATAGATGACGATCCAAAGATCAGAACTTTATTGCGCCGCTTCATTGAAGGCGCAGGTGGTAGTGTGCGCGAAGCTGGCGATAAACGAAGCGCATTGAACGTTCTTGAAAGCGAATCGGTTGATTTAATAACACTTGATTTGGACCTTGGTCGGGATGACGGCCTTGATATTGCGCGGGCGATCAGAGCGACATCCAAAGTGCCGATCATCATGATCACGGCCAAAGATGACGTAATTGACCGGGTTGTCGGGCTCGAGATCGGTGCGGATGATTACATCACAAAGCCATTTCATTTGCGCGAAGTTGTGGCCCGGATCAATTCGGTTCTGCGCCGCACCCGCGATCAGGCGGACCCCAAACCGACCCCCACCACAAGCCGGACATGGCAATTCGACGGGATGTCAGCCGTTCCGGAGCAAATGTTATTACGGGATCGCGACGGCAATCAGGTCGAACTGACGAGCGGTGAATTCAAATTGCTTGAGGTGTTTTTGACCCGCCCCAAAAGGGTGCTATCGCGCGAACAGCTTATGGATTTGATCGGTGGTCATAGATACGCACCACTGGACCGGACGATCGACAACCAGATTGCCCGCCTGCGTAAAAAGATCGAACGCTATCCATCGGAACCCAAGCTGATTTCGACAATCAGGGGCATCGGGTATTCGTTCACATGTGATGTGCACGATTTGGCGGCTCAATCTTCGTCCCAAAGTGCTGATAGGAAATTGGCAAGGTCAGACAGCCAATAAGCCTTGCGCACAGAACGTCCCACGTTCTTCGACGTGACACAGCGCTACCATTGAGAAAAATCAAACAACCATGCGCGGTCTTTGCTTAGAGCAGTACTTAAGCCAGCAGGAGCACCCACATGAAACCGAATAAAACTTGGATTGTATTAGCCGATGCCCAATCTGTCCGGATTGTCGTTAATGATGGTCCCAACAAAGGCGTCTACGGACAAAGCGCCCAAGGACTACATGCCCCGCCCTTATCGGAATTGTCGGACGCCCCAGGCATGACCTATGCCCCCGCCGGTCCCAATCGTGGCGGGATAACTGAACCCGATCTAAAAGCGCAGGCAACCCGCGCATTTGCTGAAAAAATCGTGGATTTTCTGGATGCGGCAAGGGCCGCTGATACATTCCAGCAGTTCATACTGATTGCCCCACCGGCTATGTTGGGGGTTTTGCGTGACCAGCTAACGCCAGCGCTGCGCAAAGTGTTGCGCGCCGACATCCCCAAGGATTTAACGCATCTACCGCTTGACCAATTGCCAGCACATCTAGGTGATGTTCTGGCGGTTTAGCAGATCATTTGGTGATCGCGTGCTAGGGATGAAACAGCCGACCGACGGCAAAAGCGAGGCTGGCAGCGACGCCACCAATCAACAGCGTCTCAATTCCCGATCGCCACCAAGGGATCAAAGACCACTGTGACTTGATTGTGCCGATCCCAAAGAATGTCAGTCCAGAGATTACGATCGACCATGAAAATGCGGGTGCCAGCCCTATCAGGTAGGGCAAAAGCGGCAACAGCCCTGCGGCTACGAATGCCGCAAAGATCACAATCGCTGCGCGAATGGGACGTGCATCCACGGGGGGCAGCCCGTATTCCTCAGTCAACATCAGTGAAATCCACTGATCTTTATCCTCGCTGATCATATTGCGCGCCTCTTGCCGCACCTGACCGCGTAGCCCCTTGCGCGCAAGGATTTGGTCAAGCTCGTCCAATTCACCTTGCCGGTTTTCGCGAATGTGGCGTTCTTCGACATCCCAAAGCCTGCGACGGTCATCCGCCACAGCCTTGGTGCCAGCATAATTACCTGCGGCCATTGAAAACCCGTCAGCCAACACATTGGCGAGACCAAGTGCGACAATGACCCCTGCAGAAAGCCCCGCACCTTGCACACCTGCGACAATAGCAAAGGTTGTCACGGTCCCATCAATTCCGCCAAAGATTGCGTCGCGCAACCGTTCACTGCCTGATTGCTGATCAAGACGTGCCGCGATTTCATCCGGTGCGTGCCCATGTTCAAGTGTCATTGGAGTTCCTTTTCATAGATATGGCTTTGTACAGCTCGGGCACGATGATCAGCGGCAGTGTGAAAAGACCAATCATCTGCCAATGGCCCACGCCGAGTGGTGTAGTGTGCAGCAGTGCTTGCAACGGTGCCCAGTATACCGCGGCCACCTGCGCGCCCAATGAGATCGCAAGTGCGACCAGCAGAAATGGGTTGCTGGTCCAACCAATATGGCTGCAAGGCGCGCGTAATGACCTAAACGCAAAGACGCTGGATTTCTCAAACACCACCATCGCCGAGAAGGCCGCTGTGCGCGCAAGCGTTTCATCTACGGGTAGCAAACTCCAAAATATCCACAAGCTGGACAGGCCGGTATACAGGCCAAAGACTGCGATTAACGCGACACCCGACCAGCCAAGGATCGGGGTGTCGATCGCCCGTGGCGGTTCTTCCATCTGACCGGCTTCTGGTTTTTCCATCCCAAGAGCCACAGCCGTCAAGCCGTCGGTTACCAGGTTCATCCACAAGATCTGGGTGGCCAAAAAGATAAGAGGACCACCAACGATAATGTTGCACAAAATGGCAACCACCTCGCCCGCGTTAGACGACAACAGGTAGCGCACGAATTTACGCAAATTATCAAACTGCCGCCGCCCTTCGCGGATCGCGGTGATGATAGTGGCAAAGTTATCATCCAAGAGAACCAGATCAGCGGCATCCTTGGCCACATCGGTTCCTCTGATCCCCATCGCGATCCCGATATCGGCCTGTTCCAACGCGGGTGCGTCATTCACCCCGTCACCCGTCATTGCCACAATCTGCCCTTTGCCCTGCAACAAGGCGACAATGCGCATCTTGTCGGCAGGTTGTGCGCGCGCGATCAGCATATCCCGGTCCAAAGCGTGCGACAGTTCTGTGTCGGATCGCACAGCCAGTTCATCGTGGGTCATTACTGTTTCGGGGTGCAGACCAATCGCACTGGCAATGGCCTGTGCGGTGACAGGGCTATCACCAGTGATCATAATGATCCGCATGCCTGCAGCATGCGCAAGCGCGATTGCAGCGGGCACCTCGGGACGCAGCGGGTCGATGATGCCCACAAGCCCCAAAAACACCAAAGCGTCTTCGTTCAGCGTTTCCCCCGACGCCGGAGATGCAGCCAGAGCAATCACACGGTGCCCATGTGCAGCCATGTCGGAGTAAGCCGCCGCAATTAATGCGCGTCCTTCTTCGGTCAGCGGTTCCGGGCCATCAGGGCCTTGGATCGCTGTGCAAAGTTCACGCAACCGTTCTGGTGCGCCCTTGGTTAGTACCTTTGGGCCTTGGGGAGTGTCGCGCAGAATGCTCATTCTTTTGCGTTCGCTGTTAAAAGGCAATTCAGCGATGATACCTTGAGTGTCCGGCAGAGCGGCCCAGCCTTTGTAGGCAAGGGTCAGCAATGCGCCTTCGGTCGGACTGCCGATCATCGACCAGCCCTGTGGATTATGTTGCAAGGTCGCGTGATTGCAGCCCGCGCAAACCTCAAGCAAGGCGGCAAGCTCCGGATCATTGGACGCGCGATGTTTTTTGCTATTGCGTGCAATGTGGCCAGACGGATCATAGCCCGTGCCAGTCACCAGATAGCTGCCCTGCGGGGTCCATATTTGGGTCGCCGTCATTTTGTTTTCAGTCAGCGTGCCGGTCTTGTCTGTACAAATCACAGATGCGGCGCCCAGCGTTTCGACCGCTTGCAGCCTGCGTGTCAGCGCATTTTTTTTGACCAAAGCGGCAGCGCCCAGCGCGATGGTAACTGTGACGACAGCCGGTAACCCCTCTGGTACCATAGCGACCGCCAAAGATATCGCGGTCATGAAGATTTCTGATACCGAACGTCCGCTCAACACACCAACCACCAAGATCAATGCGGCGACGGTCAAGGCAACAAGCCCAAGTTGCGCAGCAAGTCGACGCAGTTGGTTTTGCAGGTGGGTCGGACGATGCGCAACCGAACTGGTTAGCGTTGCGATTTGCCCAAAGCGGGTTTGGGTCCCGATCGCATTAACCCGCCCCATACCGCGCCCTTCAACGATATTGGTGCCCATGAAAAGCACAGACGCAGTACCATCTTTTGCGACTGGCATTGATTCGCCTGTCAGGGCGCTTTCATCGGCTGACAACGTCGTCTGTTCAATCACATCGGCATCTGCAGGTACACGGTCGCCTGCTGCCACTATTATGATATCGCCGGGCACCAGATCACGCGCGGCGATGACCATTTGCCGCCCATCGCGCAATACAGTCGCCTGTGGAGACAACATACTGCGCAACGATTGCAGCGCGTTCTCTGCGCGCCATTCTTGTACAAAGCCCAAGACGCCGTTCAGCAAAATCACGATACCGATCGCAATTGTATCAATGCGTTCGCCCGCGACAAAAGCAATCGTGGCGGCCAAAATCAAAATGACCACCAGCACATTACTAAACTGCCGCAGCAAGATCCGCACAGGCGACGGCCCCGCCACCTGCGGCAGCGTGTTCCATCCGTGCGTTTCATGCAGCGCCAATGCCTGCTTGTGCGTCAGACCTTTGGTCAAGTCAGTTTCCATAACACCGCAATCGACCATTTGCGCATGAGCGGCCTTGATAGATGTCAATTCCAGGTTGGCTGCTGCGGCTAAAATACCCCTGAAACAATCATGGATGAAGGGAGCCGATCATGGCCAAAAAGACGTCAGAAACACAAACGACTGATAGTGCCACTGGTGCAAGCGAAGCTGTCATGCGTCAACTTGATGATGCCGGACTTGGGTCGTTGCGCTGGATGGGTACCGCATGGTTCGAAGCAGTGGCGGATATGAACAGCGAAGTCGTCAGCTTTGTTGCGGACCGCATCAAAGAGGACGTCAAAACGCAGCATGCTTTATTGCATTGCAGCGACGCTGAAGAACTTCAGAAAGCGCAGTTCGATTTCATCGAAAAGGCATTTGAGCAGTACACCGCAGAGACTGGCAAGCTGATCAAAATGGGCATGGATATGCTGCCCACTTCTCTAGCGGGAACGAAGCACACCCCGCTGTAACAATTCGAGAAAACCACTTTTCATAAGGGAAAACGAAATGAAACGAACAACCATTTTTAGTATGCTTTGCGTTGGATCTGCTTTGGCGTTGAGTGGGTGTGCAACCCAACCTCCAACTCAGCCAATTGTGATCTACGCAGAGCCTGTCTTTGACAAATTCGGCAATCCATCGTGCCGCCCGGCTGATGTTCCCATTGGTGGGGCATACACTCAAGAGTTGCCACTTTGTGCGGTTATCGGTGGGGCCACGCCTGTCACCGGCATTTATGTGCCGGACACTGACGGCATGACGTCTGATGGCCAGGCTGCAACCGGAACCGTGACGGACACGGGCGATACTGATCCTGGCGATACAGACCCGGGCGACGACGATACCCAAGGCGACGGTCAAAACCAGAACCAGAACAACAACCAGAATCGCAACCAGAACCGAAATACCAACGGCTAGTATTGTTGCGCCAGCTTTGCCCGAGCGCTTGATTTGCCTCGGGCAAAGCCACGATCAGGGCCCGAATAAAGAATTTCTTTTATGAGATGTATCGCGCTTTGACAAAAATCAATCACCCGCTTTTCCAACGAACCTAACCTCAATCACAGAAGAGGAAACGTTGGTCTGCCGTCTTGGGGAAGCGTTGTCTGTCTAGAAAAATCGAGTGGATATCGCAGGGCATTGATTTGTCCAAATGTGCAGGGGCTTGGTGACCGCTTAGCAATCACCACTGCACACAGCACAGCCACTCATCCTTTTAACCACTACCTGCGAGGGAACAAAAAATGGCCTTTGAATATGATTTTGATGCGGATCCAAACTTTCCAGATCCAATAACGGTCGTCGCTCCGACTTTCACCAGCTCTCATACCTTTAGCGTTGATGATATCACCGTCACGTTTGGCGGTATGACGATTGGCTCAATGGAAGATTCCTCATCCGTCTATGATGAGTCGGGTCTCAATGGCACCAAGAATGCTGACGGAGTGACCTTGTATCCGATCGATAGTGAATTCGGGTTCTACGTCTCGGATTTCGAAAACGCCGATCAGAAAGAACTAGATGGCGATTACGCCGAAGGTTGGGCGGGCAACAAGATCGACGGCGACGAGGTCATCGGTCTGGTGATTTCGGATTCGCCCACGGAAACATTCAAGACGCCTGCCGTCTTTGGCACGTGGCTGGCCGGTCTTGGCGGTTCAACCGTAAAGGCCAGCACCGAACATTACGTCACCATGCAAAATGTTCTGTCGGATCAGGTCATGCCCGGTTTTGACGCAAATAATGACGGCGATTATGACGATGACGGCGATATTATTCCGCTGGCAGCCGATGGCACACCCGCGCTTTATCCGCTTGATAACAACTTGTTTGTTGTTGGTGGTTACTACGACGGTGTTGCCGTGCGCGACGTCATTACTCAACTTGAAGGGCTCACAGACGGCGCAGGCGATATCAACGGCGACGGCGTCATTGACATCAAAGACGTGTTGCAACCCAACGAGACAGAGATTGACGAAAACATCGCCGTAAGCACCGATTATTCGGTCACGCTCAAGGACGATGGCAAGCTGCTATACCGCTGGGGCAACACGATCAAAAAGCCCAATGACGTCCGTGTGGAAGCCACGCTTGATCTACCCGACGAGTGGAGCGCATTTGAGGACGTGGACACTCTGGTTGGCACCGACGAAACAGAATTGCGCAAGTTGTTCCAGATCACGGCGGCCGAACTGGTGGTCCTTCACACCTTAACCAACAACCCCAATGATCAAATCCGGCCTGAAGATTACGAGAACGAGGCCGCGATTGGGACATTGCCGACTTATAAGATCACTACAGACTATAATGACGAGCCCGGCCGCACGGTTTGGGAAACAACTCTACCCTACTATGCTGGTGACGGAACGCTCTATCCTGCGGGCACAATCCTGAAGGATTCAAAACTGGCCGATGAGTGGGCCGCGAGCGACATGGGTGAGATAGGCGCGTCTGACGGCGCCGAGGGCTTTACCGTTGCGTGGTATACAACCATGGATCGCGAGCCGTTTCAGGCCGATACGGACCCACTTACAGATGGCGATTCCGGCCCACGCTGGCGTCTACAGCCTGACAAATACGGTCAGGACTTACCATCAGTCGTCATCCCCTTGGACCCTAGCGATGTTCCACCACCAACCAAAGACGAAGTGAAATACGAGGTTGGGGACGACACGCAGACAGTCATCAATTTGCTCGACTGGGGTACTGAAGTATCACCACTGTCGATCAGCGCTGGCTGGCAGAACAAGTCTGGCGATGTGTCCGAGAACGGGGTGAATTACTCCAATGACTTCGATATGGCCGTTTATATTAAGGGCGACATCAAGCCTGCGACGATCTACAGCACTGAACTGCTGATGAACTACGAAGAAATTCCATTCATTGCACGTGGTGAAGCGTTCGTCGGTACAACCGGTTCTGACTATTTGGTTGGTCTTGGCGACAACACGCTGACCGGTGGCGATGGCGGTGATCTGTTCGTGGTCAGCTATGGTTCGTCCAATGGCGGCGCGCTTACCAGCAGCACAATCATCGACTTTACAGTTGGGCTGGATACGTTGGGCCTGATCGGGCTGGGCGTGAACGACACCACCTTTGATGAGACCGTTTTACAAGAAGTGGTTAATGGCAATCTTGTGATTTCTGTCGACCGCGATGGTGCCGACACTGCAGAGGGCTTTGTGCAGGTCGCTGTCCTTGAAGGCGTGACCGAGGAACTGGACATCGAAGGTGATATCCTTGCCCTAACCCCAGGGGCCGAAGAAGACAATGACGATCCCGATGAACCGCCGGTCGAGCCCGAAATCAACGTAGTTTCAGGCACACCAGATGCCGACATCTTGGTTGGAACCGCTGATAGCGATTACATTATGGGACTTGCCGGCAACGATTACCTTTACGGCCTTGAAAGCGATGACGTGCTGGACGGTGGCGCCGGATACGACCGGCTCTTTGGTGGCACTGGTGCGGACGAATTCGTCCTTGCCGTCGGCGGGTCCAGAGACTTCGTCTATGACTTCGAAGACGGTGTCGACGTCATCGCACTTGACGGGATGTCCTACGAAGATCTGACCTTCGCCGACTATCGTGGCAGCAGTTCGGTTCAGATCAGTTTCGGCAGCGATAGCCTGATTTTGCGCGGCGTCACCCAAGCTGAGATCGATCAAAACGACTTTATCGACTTCATCGATCCAATCGAACCTATGGCCGTGGCGTAGGTCATCCTCAACTGAACCCAACGTTTGTGGCGGTCGTCAATCAGTCGGCTTTTTGCACGGCACTGGCAGACCGCCGCAACAGACACGCATTAAGGAGAACAAGAAAATGACTTATCCACTTATGCACGTAGCACTAGCCGGGGCGATTGCGCTGGCTGCTGGCTGCGCCAGCAATGACAACGATGACTCCGGTACCAACGTACCCAAGAGTTTCGCGACCTTGAGTGCCGAGGCCACAGCAATGGCAGATACTATAGTGAACCTTGATACTGGCGAGTCGCTTGCGGATGAACGCGACGATTTGCCAGACGACGCCACGGCGCAATACACAGGGTATGTTGGCGGTCTTTTGGATGGCGACGGTTTCATTGGCGAGTTAACGCTCAATGTAGACTTTGATCCCGACGATAACGGAGCTATCACCGGGAGTGCCACAGGTTTTCAGCACGAAACAAAAGGTGCCTATACGGGTCTACTCACCTTGAATGGAGGCACAATTCTGCCTGATGCAGGTCTTGATCCTAATGACGACGTAATTGCGGGCGAACTTATCGGCACACTGAACAATGGTGGAAACGACTATGCCACAGATATTCAGCTGGACGGTTCTTTCTTCGGCGGTGTTGCTGCTGATGTGCCGACCGAAGTCGGTGGCTACGCTGGCGGAAACGTAGGCGCTGACAACTTTGTTGGCGGTTTCATCGCCAACTAGTACCTACAACTTAGATATAGCGCCGCCGCTGTCGCCCAGTGGCGGCGCTATTATATCGCCTATTTTTTCGACCACACCTTCCCTAGTTCGACATAACTGATTTGCGTCCCCGAGCGGAGTACCTCGCATGACCAATATCCTGACTTGGC
>NZ_JAFMHR010000004.1 GCF_017854415.1 Yoonia sp.
AACCAAGGTTCTCACGGGTATTCCTGACCTCGCGGTTGACTGCATCGTGGACGCTCTCGCCGCTGCGCACATAGGCGAACGGACGGCGCCATTGGCCAACAGGTTCATTGTCTGCCCCGTTTTCATTGGACCATTCCGAAATCGGCGTCATGCGCAGCGGTTGGAACAATTCATCCCTTGCCACACCCGCAATCGAAGCCATTGAGATCGGCGTATAAGGAGGGCGGAACGTCGTTGTGCCCACATTCGGAATATCGGCATTCAATGATTTAGAAAGGATCGCCAAACCATTAATGTTGCTTAACTTTCCCTGATCTGTCGCCATGCCAAGCGTGGTGTAACGTTTGGTATGCTCGACACTTTCAAAGCCTTCTTGGGCGGCTAATTCCACGTCCGAAACCTTGACGTCGTTTTGGAAATCCAACCATGCCTTTGACCGCAGCGCATGGCTTGCACCTTGCGGCATTAACCACACGGGTGAAATCGGTCCTTCGGCAGCGTCTTCGCCCATAGGCGATTGTGGGCCGCGCTTTGAATGCCCTGCAGCTTTGGCCGCCGCTCGTCCAGCAGCCCAGCCATCGCTGACAGCCTCTGCGGTAAACAGATGCCCATTAGCGATGCCTGCAGTGATTACAAAGGGCGGCCCGTCGTGACCTGTTGGCGCACGTTCTGGATCGGGGCGGAACATCACTTGGTCAGCGTCCCAGTTCAGCTTGCCACCACAATGGGACCACAAGTGCACCACAGGGGACCACCCGCCAGACATCGCCACGCAGTCGCAGGCGATCTCTTCCAGAACTGCACCTTCGCCCGCTTGTGCACAAAGGGCCACGCCAGTGACACGCTTGCCACCTTTGGCTTTCGCAATGCCTTTGCCCAGTTCAACGCGGATGCCCAGAACGCGGGCCTCGTCGATCAAGTCGCCCTCTACATCTGTGCGGGCATCGATGATAGCAGGCACATCAAGGCCCGCTTTTTTCAAGATGATCGCAGTGCGGTAGGCATCATCATTATTCGTCACGACAACCGTACGATCCCCCAGAGATACGCCAAAGTTCACCACATAGTCGCGTACAGCCGACGCAAGAAGAACGCCGGGTAAATCATTGGCAGCAAATGACAAAGGGCGTTCAATTGCACCTGTGGCTGTCACAATCTGCTTGGCTCGTACACGCCACAACCGTTGGCGTGGGCCATCCGTGTCAGGGGCGTGATCCGTCAGCCTTTCATAGGCCAATGCATAGCCGTGGTCGTAAACGCCTGCACCCATACAACGTATGCGCAGATCAACATTTGGCATATCTTTCAGGGCAGCAACTGTCGCGTCAATCCAGTCTTGCGCAGGCATACCGTCAATCGTCGGCGTGTCGACGACAGCGCGGCCACCCCAATCGGCGGTCTGCTCAACCAACAAAACCCGCGCACCGCGCGCACCAGCGGCGTGTGCAGCAGCAAGACCCGCGATACCGCCGCCAACAACCATAACATCGACGGTCGCATGAAAATGCTCGTACGTGTCTTGGTCGCGGTCTTTGGGCGCTTTGCCCAAACCTGCGGATTTGCGAATGATCGGCTCGTACACATGTTTCCAGAATGACCGCGGATACATGAACATTTTATAATAAAAGCCAGCAGGCAAGAACCGAGAAAGATGCGTGTTGATCGCACCCACATCAAATTCAAGGCTGGGCCAGTGGTTCTGCGACGTAGCCGTTAGGCCGTCAAACAATTCGGTCGTGGTCACCCGTGCGTTGGGTTCAAAAGACGCACCCTTGCCCAAATTTACCAACCCGTTGGGTTCTTCTGCGCCAGAGGCCACAACCCCGCGTGGGCGGTGGTATTTGAACGAACGCCCCATCAACATCTGATCATTGGCCAGCAATGCAGAGGCCAGCGTGTCGCCCTCGAACCCGCGCAGGTGCTTGCCATTAAAGGTAAAGGACACGGCCTTGTTTTTGTTGATCAATCGACCGTGGTTTGCCAAACGGGTGCTCATTGGAAATTCCCCCAAGACCAACCGGGGCGCTTGGCCGTAATCTTGTCTTTGATGTCTTGTGGTGGTTCCAGCGTTTGGGCTGGATAGGTGCCAAACACTTCTAGGGTGTTGGTGCAACGGGCGGCCAGAAACCACTTGCCGCAGCCATATCCATGACGCCAACGTTCAAAATGCACGCCTTTGGGGTTCTCGCGCATAAACAGGTAATCCTCGAAATCCTCGTCCGAAGATGCAGGGCCTTCGCGCTTGAGATGCGCCTCGCCACCTGCGTGAAGATCAGTTTCATCGGCATCAACGCCGCAGTATGGGCAATGCAGGATCAGCATGTTTGAGCCTTTGAAGTATGGTTTTGAATTGAGAAAAGCATCAGTGTGCCACCCCAGCCGCGACGCTTTCGTCAATAAATTTGCCTTCACGGAAGCGGAACATGCTGAATTCATCGGTCAGCGGGGATTGCCCCTTGGCGATCAACTCGGCCATGGCCCAACCGGACCCGGGGATTGCCTTGAACCCGCCAGTGCCCCAACCGCAGTTTACAAAGATACCGTCGACAGGTGTTTTGGACAGGATGGGCGAACGGTCGCCGGTGACGTCCACGATCCCACCCCATTGACGCAGCATTTTCAGGCGTGCCAACATCGGGAAGGTTTCGACCAAGGCGCGCACGGTTTCCTCGATATGGTGGAATGATCCGCGCTGCGTGTAGTTATTATAGGCGTCAGTGCCGCCACCGATGACCATTTCGCCTTTGTCAGATTGCGACAGATAGCCGTGCACTGTGTTGGCCATCACGACGATATCCATCGCCGGTTTGATTGGCTCTGACACCAGCGCCTGAAGTGCTACGCTTTCAATCGGCAAACGAAAGCCTGCCATTTGCGCCATGACACCAGAGTGCCCAGCAACAACCAAACCAAGCTTATCGCAATCAATTGAACCTTTGGTAGTATCAACGCCGACGACTTTACCGTTCTCTTGGCGGACACCTTTGACTTCGCATTGCTGAATGACATCCATACCCATGTCCGAACACGCACGGGCATAGCCCCATGCGACCGCGTCATGGCGTGCTGTGCCGCCGCGCGCTTGCCACAGACCACCCAAAACAGGGTAGCGCGGGCCGTCGATATTCATGATCGGGCACAGTTCCTTGACGCGTGCGGGATCAATCCATTCGGTTGTGACACCTTGCAGGGCATTGGCATGCGCTGTGCGCTTATAGCCGCGTACTTCGTGCTGGGTTTGGGCCAGCATAATCACGCCACGCGGGCTGAACATCACGTTGTAATTCAGGTCTTGGGACATTGTCTCGTAAAGCGATCGGGATTTCTCGTAGATCGCCGCAGATGGGTCTTGCAAATAATTCGAGCGGATAATCGTCGTGTTCCGTCCCGTGTTACCGCCGCCCAGCCAGCCCTTTTCCAAGATCGCCACATTGGTGATCCCGAAATTCTTGCCCAAGTAGTATGCCGTCGCCAAGCCATGCCCGCCTGCGCCCACAATGATCACATCGTACTTCTTTTTAGGCTCACGTTTTGCCCATGCGCGGTCCCAACCGGTGTGGTTGCGCATGGCTTCGCGGGCGATAGCAAAGGCGGAGTATCGTTTCATCGGGGGTCCAGAATCCTTAGGCGCGGCGGTGCACTCGCCTGCATCATATCTGGACTGGACGCCGCTCCAAGTGGATACTGACAGCGGCGTATATCTGGCATTTTACGACATGGAACCGGCTACATCATTTCCGATCAGGCCACTGCCCCTTTTCACCAAGGCGACGGGTGGTTATGTGAACATGACAAAAGGATGTGAGGACCGATGATTTTCTGGCTTGTTTGTGCGATTATGACGCTTGTTGTCTTGGTGTTAATTGTAACACCGCTGTTGCGGCCCAAAGCGGTTGGCGATGACAATCCCGATATTGCAATCTACCGCGCACAGCTCTCCGAAATTGACCGCGACCTTGAACGTGATTTGCTTGCCGCGGACGAGGCAGAACGCGCGCGCGCAGAGATTGCCCGTCGCCTGCTGGCCGCCAACAAAGAAGCGCGACCCCAAGCAGGCGCTGCAGCCCCCGCGCGCCTGACGCCACTGATTATCGTCAGCATTGCCGCAGTCCTTAGCTTTGGCCTTTACTATAGCCTTGGCGCACCCGGTTACGGCGATATGCCCCTGAACGCCCGCCTTGCAGCCAGCGAAGAAATGCGCGCAAATCGCCCCGATCAGGCGGAACTCGAGGCCGCAGCACCCGCCCCGCCCCCTGTCGATCTGCCCGAAAACTATGTCGCCGCGATCGATCAATTGCGTATTATCGCACCCACACGCCCTGATGACCTAGAGGCTTGGGAAAGACTGTCCTTTCACGAGGTCGAATTACGGAACTACGCAGGCGCCGCAAATGCCCAAGAGCAAGCCATCGCGATCAAAGGGAACGCCGCGCTAGTCTCTGACTATGAACGCTTACTTGACCTCAAAGTGGTTGCTGCGGGTGGCCTGGTTTCGCCACAAGCAGAGCAATTGATCCGCAATATCCTGAACCGTGACAACGGCAACATTGCTGCGCGTTACTATTTGGGTGCACTTTATAATCAAACCGACCGGCCTGATCTGGCCTTGCGGTTCTGGCGCGACATCATCGAAACCGGTGACCCGAACAATTTCCACATCGCAAGCGCGCGCGCCCAAGTCAGCGGCGCCGCTTTTCGCGCTGGTGTCGAATACGCCGTGCCAGAGGCGCGCGGGCCTTCGTTTGAACAGATGGATGCCGCGTCAGAAATGTCCGCCGAAGACCGGAACGCCATGATCGGAGGCATGGTTTCAGGACTTGCCGAACGCTTGGCCAGCGACGGTGGCCCTGCCGAAGACTGGGCGCGTTTGATCCGGGCTTACGGCGTGTTGGGTGAACTTGACGCGGCACGTGCCGTCTGGACCGAAGCACAGCAGGTCTTTGTCAGCAGCATGCGCGGCATGGAAATCTTGACAAATGCGGCACGCGATGCCGGCGTACTCGACGAATGATATGCGAAACCCCCGAAAGCTTTGTGGCTGAAATCCCGCAAATGGGGGCGTTGGCCGGACTTGATCTGGGAACCGTCACGATCGGGGTCGCGATCTCGGATGTGCTGCGCGGTGTGGCAACCCCCACCGAGACGATCAAACGCAAGAAATTCGGGGTTGATGCAGTCAAATTGCTTGATCTCACGGCGCGCCGCTTGGTCACTGGTATCGTGCTAGGCCTGCCCCGCAATATGGACGGATCAGAGGGCCCGCGCGCGCAAGCGACCCGCGCGTTCGCGCGCAATCTGGAACGTCTCACCCCCCTGCCGATCACCTATTGGGACGAGCGCCTGTCGACCGTCGCAGCCGAACGCGCATTAATTGAGGCGGATACGTCGCGAAAACGTCGCGCGGAGGTTATTGATCACGTTGCCGCGGGCTATATCTTGCAAGGGATGTTAGACCGCATGGCACATATGAGGGCGAATTCGTGAAGAGCACCGAGAACACAGATCACATCTGGACACGCCAAGAAATCGAAAGCCCATGCATCAAAATCTGCGTGATCCACGCGGAAAGCCGCCTTTGTACTGGCTGCTTGCGATCGATTGATGAAATTGGCGCCTGGTCGCTGATGTCCCCCGAGGCACGCCAATTTGTTATGGCAGAACTACCGTCGCGCGCAGGTCAAGTCACCAAGCGGCGCGGCGGACGTGCGGCACGGCTAAAGTAAGGTTATTGCCCTGCAACCTGACGCGCATAGTCGTCAGGGTCACGGCTTTTGGATCAAGCATCGCAATATCCTTTGTGTGTCAATGCGGACAGCGTGGCGCACAAATAAAGGATCGCGCAATTGTTTCGATTTACCTATGTGCCGCTATTTTGCGGGAAACACAAAACAGCGATCCCTACGGATCATAATCCAAAGCGGCATACCGAGCTTGGGCAAGAACACTGACGGGATAATAGCCTTGAGGATCGAGCCATCGAAATCCATACGAAATTCAACCAGACTGGACGCTCCCATGAAGCGTGCACGCTCAACCACACCGCGCGCGGCGGTACCATCTGCCGGCGTCGGGTTGGGGCCGCGTCCGCCGCGATCAAAGTCGATTTTCAAGTGCTGCGGACGAATGACAATATTGACGTCAGTCCCGTCCGGCACGCCAGGCGCAAGAAACTGACCAAAGGGCGTATCCGTCAAAGCGCCCTGAACTTTACCCTTGATGACATTGATATCGCTAAAGAAAGCCGATGCTTCTATATCGACGGGCGCGTTGTAGATGTTGTAGGGTGCGCCACGCTGAACGATCTTGCCGTTCCGCATGAGCGCAATTTCATCAGCCATGCGCATCGCCTCACCGGGTTCATGCGTGACCAGCAAAACGGCGGTGCCTTCGCTTTTCAGAACTTCAAGCGTTTCATCGCGGATATCGTCGCGCAGGCGATCGTCAAGACCTGAAAAAGGTTCGTCCATCAACATGATACGCGGCCTGGGGGCCAGTGCCCGCGCCAAAGCCACGCGCTGTTGTTCACCACCCGAAAGCTGGTCTGGGTAATCATTGAAATGCGCAGTCATCCCCACCTTTTCAAGCAACAGATGCACACGGTCTGTGACCTTGCCGCCCTTTAGTCCAAAGGCCACGTTTTGCGCGACCGTCAGATGCGGAAACAGCGCAAAGTCCTGAAACATCAGACCAATATGCCGCGCCTCTGGTGGTAGTTGATTGTCACCGTCGCACACCAATGCGTCGTCCACATGGATGCTACCACTGTCAAGTTGCTCTACCCCGGCAATGATCCGCAGTGTCGTGGATTTTCCGCACCCCGAAGGTCCCAGCAAACAGGTCACCTGCCCAGGCATCACAGTTAAGCTTACATCGTCAACAACCCGGCGGCCGCCGAAGTCTTTGACGATATTTTTGATCTCAAGGCGGGGGGGAAGCATGGGTACAGCAATATCCCTGACGAAAACAATTGGGTATAGCGCACCTAACAACAGATGGGCGGCAGAGCAAGGTCAGCACAAGTCAAAAGCGGGCAGCGTTGCTGCCGCCCGCTTTCAACGTCAGCAGTCTTTAGATAGTCGCGTTGATCGCGCCGCCATCCAGAACAATGTTCTGACCAACGATAAAGCCAGCATGCTGCGAACATAGGAATGCACACATCGCGCCGAACTCTTCTTTCGTGCCATAGCGGCGTGCTGGAATTGTCGCTTGGCGCTGCGCGGTTGCTGCTGCCATGTCGATGCCTTGCGCCTTAGAAACGCCTGTATCAAGGCTGACCGCGCGGTCGGTTGCGTGGATGCCTGGCAGCATGTTGTTCACGTTCACGCCAAACTGCGCCACCTGACGGGCAGTCCCTGCGGCATATCCCGTGAGACCTGCGCGGGCTGCGTTCGACAGACCCAACTGCGGAATTGGCGCTTTGACGGAACCTGACGTGATGTTGACGACACGTCCCCAGCCTTTGTCGATCATGCCGGGCATCAGGGCCTTCATCAGCGCAATCGGGGCCAGCATGTTCGCATCAAGGGCAGCGATGAAATCATCGCGGTCCCAATCGGACCACAACCCAGGAGGCGGCCCGCCTGCGTTATTGACCAGAATATCCACGTCACCAGCTGCTGCGAGCAATGCCGCACGCCCTTCTTCGGTTGCGACATCGGCAGCAACGGCCACAACATCAACACCGTATTTGGTACGAATCTCTGCTGCGGTTGCCTCTAAAGCGTCTGCACCGCGCGCGTTCAGCACCAGGTTTACGCCCGCTTCGGCCAGGCTTTCCGCACATCCGCGCCCCAAACCCTTTGACGATGCGCAAACCAATGCGCGCTTTCCTTTGATACCAAGATCCATGGTGCTTTCCTTATGTTAAGACTTCGCCTTGCGATCTAGCACTGCAACACGCGTTGGGCAAACGACTGGGCGCCTTTTTCGTTCATACTTGGCGCGCGGCCAAAGGCAGTGTAACCCCAAGCTATGGAACAACGCCCCCTCACGATCGATGTTTTTGTCGCCAGCGATGTGATCGCCAGCGACGGCGTTATGAAAGGCGAGCAGATATCGTTCGCCGATGAATTAGTGATGGATGATGTATTTCAAGTCCAAGCATGCAGCCCATTGCACGCGCTTGAAGTGCTCTCTGGACCGGACGGGTTGCGCCGCTTGGATCAGTCCCAGAATGTCGTGCATCTGGACTGCTGCCTGACCCTGATGGCCCCTGATGGCGGCACCTATGAGGCCTTGATACTGGTCGAAATCCAAGACGACATGGTTGCCGAGGTTTATGTATTGCCACTAGGTGAAATGCTTTCGATGGTTGACTACAGGTTGGTCGGGATTGCCCGTCACACCGCCACCAAACGCTTTGCAGAGGCCGCAAGCGGATCATTTGCGCGCGGCACACGAATCACGATGGCCGATGGCGCTATGCGTGAAATCGAGACCTTGAAGGCCGGTGACATGGTCTTGACCCGCGACGCAGGCCGCCAGCCCGTGAAATGCATAGGCCAAGCAACTTTACGCGCCACCGGAAGCTTTGCACCTGTAGTGATCAAAAAAGGTGCGTTGCACAATGACAATGATCTGGTCGTGCGCGCCGACCACCGCCTGTTTATCTACCAACGCGACGACGCTTTGGGCGCTGGTCGCGCAGAAGTACTTATAAAGGCCCGCCATTTGGTGGATCATGCGACCGTGCTGCGCAAACGCGGCGGCTTTATTGATTACTTCCAACTGGTTTTTGAACAACATCACATCATCTACGCCGAAGGGATCGCCGCTGAGTCCCACCTTGTCGATCCACACACCCGTGGTGCTTTGCCCGACGGCATGGCAGCCCTTCATCATGGCCACCGCGCCCATCTTGATTACGAGGTCAAAGACAACCTGATCCCGCTTGCCAAGGCCGCAGCGCTATTGCGCAAAGCGTCATCGCGTTAGGGTGATACTTGCGGCGGGTCGGGCGGCGGTATGACGGCCCCCTCGCCAATCACAATTACGGTGGCACTTTGCCAGGTTCCGTTGTGATCAACAGCGGCCTCTAAGTCAGAGGCAGCAATCGCCGCGACCGAAGTGCCTAAAAACAAGGCATCCAGCGTTCCATCAAATCCCAGCACCTGACCTGACGTCTGCAAAGTTCCACTGTAATCAAGTGTCGTATTCTGCGCGATCCGGTCACCTGCCACAGTGATTTCGCCTTGATAATTTTCAACGCGACCTTGCGGCGCAGCCCCAAAGAAATTCACCAAAGACCCGTTCACTATTCCCGTGGCAAAATCCAGATCGAGTGCCGCATCGCCGTACAGCACCAAGGGCGCAGCCTGCAATTCAACACGGATCGTGGCCGCGCCTACGAAAGACACAGTGCCTTCAATCGGGATCGCGTCAACGGATGTCAGCGGCATGGCAGATACACCGGCACTGGGATCGCCAAGCACGCGCAGTATTTGCGCTTGATAGGTATCAAGTCGCGCAAGTCGTGGATCGGGTGCAGGGACGTTGCCACCGCCTGTGGCGCCGCTGCCGCCGCCACCGCCGCATGCGGCAAGCCACAAACCCAAACAAACAAATATGATGCAATTTAAAACACGCCCAATCATTGCTTAGTCCTAGCAAGACTTTCCAAAACTTTCGTTAAGCGCAGCACCGCGATTGCCCTTTTGCGCCCAAGCGCATAAAGCGTGATCCATGACAAATCGCCCGCCCCTTCCCCCCGAGATCGCCCGCCGCCGGACCTTTGCGATTATCTCGCATCCCGACGCTGGCAAGACGACGCTGACTGAAAAATTCCTGCTTTATGGTGGTGCTATTCAGATGGCGGGTCAGGTGCGCGCCAAGGGCGAAGCACGGCGCACGCGGTCAGACTTTATGCAGATGGAAAAGGATCGCGGTATTTCGGTTTCGGCCTCTGCGATGTCGTTTGATTTCGGCAAATACCGTTTCAATCTGGTGGACACGCCCGGTCACTCTGATTTTTCCGAGGATACGTACCGCACACTGACCGCAGTCGATGCCGCTGTGATGGTCATCGACGGTGCCAAAGGTGTGGAAAGCCAGACGCAAAAACTGTTCGAAGTTTGCCGTTTGCGCGACCTACCGATCCTGACATTTTGTAACAAGATGGACCGCGAGAGCCGCGATACATTTGAAATCATTGATGAAATACAAGAGAACCTTGCGATTGACGTGACACCCGCCTCTTGGCCAATTGGTGTCGGTCGCGAATTCATCGGCTGCTATGATATTCTGCGCGACAGACTGGAATTGATGGACCGTGCGGATCGCAACAAGATCGCCGAAAGCATCCAGATCAGCGGTCTTGATGATCCAAAACTCGCCGATCATGTGCCCGCTCATTTGCTTGAGAAGTTCCTCGAAGAAATCGAGATGGCGAAAGAATTGCTGCCCAAGCTTGATCATGAAGCACTGTTAAACGGATCAATGACGCCGATCTGGTTTGGCTCTGCAATGAACTCGTTCGGAGTCAAGGAACTGATGGACGGGATCGCGACCTATGGACCGGAACCGCAAATCCAGACAGCCACACCGCGCAACATCGCACCTGAAGAAAAGAACGTCACAGGATTCGTGTTCAAGGTTCAGGCGAACATGGACCCAAAGCACCGCGACCGCGTGGCGTTTTTGCGGCTGGCCTCGGGACATTTTGAACGTGGCATGAAGCTCACCCATGTGCGGTCAAAAAAGCAAATGTCGATCACAAACCCTGTTTTGTTCTTAGCAGCTGATCGCGAATTGGCCGAAGAAGCATGGGCTGGCGATATCATCGGCATCCCCAACCACGGCCAATTGCGTATCGGCGATACATTGACCGAGGGCGAAGCAATCCGCGTTTCAGGCATCCCGTCATTTGCGCCGGAATTGCTACAAACCTGCCGCGCAGGTGACCCACTGAAGGCCAAGCATCTTGAAAAAGCATTGATGCAATTTGCCGAAGAAGGGGCCGCCAAAATCTTTAAGCCTACATTTGGCTCTGGCTTTATCGTCGGCGTTGTTGGTCCGCTGCAATTCGAAGTCCTCGCCAGCCGGATCGAGATGGAATACGGCCTGCCCGTCCGGTTTGAACCGTCACAATTCACCTCTGCACGGTGGGTGGCAGGCGAACAGCTTGCTGTCGACAAGTTCGTCAATGCCAACAAGCAGCATATCGCGACTGACAATGACGGCGACACCGTTTATCTGACACGGCTGCAGTGGGACATTGACCGCGTTGGGCGCGACTATCCTGATGTGACCTTGACCGCAACAAAAGAGATGATGGTTTAAGCATTCGTTAACCATCATGCAGGCAAGGTACGTCATGTGGCGTTTCCTTTTCTTTATCATACTCGGATTGGGGGCCTGCGCGCCGCGCCAAGGCGTGATCGCAGGCACCGATAGCTGGACCGGGTTTGCCCAAATTGTCACCTCCGAACACGAGATTTTTCGCGACAACAAAGCAACCATGACCGTGCGACCAGTTTCTATCGCACGCGACGGCGAGCGCGCCTTTGGTGTGCTCACTAACATTCGGCGCCGCGTCCCCAATGGGCCAATCATCAACGCGATGTAATCCGGCGATGTCCGATTAGACTACAAAAGACACGACCGACTGATGACCCACTGCATCGACGGCTGCCAAAGAGCAGAAATTGGCGTCATCAACATGACCGAGGCAAGCTTTCGACACGCCGCCCGCACGGGTTTGCCACTGCGGGTTTTCGGGCGGCGCGGGCGATACGAAGGCACTGTCCCCGCGACGCTGTTTCAACAGGTACTGGACGCCATTTCCAAGACCCGTCATGAATAGTCATAGCGACACGTCACATTCAAATCACCAAGAGGCCATTCGTGCGCAAGCCACCCCAAACATTCCAAGACGGTATCGGATCACTTGTCCCGCAATACCAAAAACGGCGCGCATTGCTAACCGGACCTGATCTGCCACCACACGACGTGGATTTCGAATTGCTCAAAGATCAGCCGTTACCAGCCCAAACCTTGCCGCGTCCCGAAGGTCTCAGCCGCGTTGCCAAGAAACGGCATATGTTGCTGGGCGAACTGGCGGGCCATTGCGAATTGGCATTGCTACATGGGCTTTTGGTGTCGCACCTGCGCAAGCATACCTATCCTGACGCAGCACCTGCGTTGTTTATGCGTATGTGGGCCGAGCAAGAAGAATGGCTATTGAACAACCTGCCCACACGTTGGTTAATATCAGCGGTGATCACCTTTGCTGAACACGGCCAATCAGAAGCTGACCGAAACCTTGCCGCACGTTTGAACATTCTGTTTTCGCTCATGAAAATCTTCGAATCCGAACGGTGCTTTTCCGGCCGTCCCCCGCAAAAGCCTTTCCGCATCGAAGACCGCAACAAAGCGCCCCTTCCAATGGGAATGAAAGATTTCTCGGTCCTGAATGGCGATCTTGAGGCGCACTTGCTTGCCCCGATTTGGCGCGATGCGAATACGACACCAATGATCGGCCCTCTGGTGCGACATTTGCTGGAATTGTTGAACCAGGATGACGGCACTGTGTTCCGCCGCCTTGCATTGATGCGCGAAACAGCAACAAAGGCGCGGTGATCCACCGCTTGGCTAGGGGGACTTCTTGACGCAGTGCAGCAATTAAGTTAGCTGCAATCACAGCCAAAAATGGCTGTTGACGCAGGACGCGCTGAACAAGCGTCCTTTCACCTTTGCGGACCGATCCGCAGACATAGGACGTATATGACTAAGTTTACTGATTTGAACCTTGACGCCAAGGTTCTCAAGGCCGTTGCTGAAACAGGCTACGACACACCTACCCCCATTCAGGCCGGCGCGATTGCCCCCGCCCTTGAAGGCCGCGATGTTTTAGGTATCGCCCAGACAGGTACTGGCAAAACCGCTGCCTTCACACTGCCAATGATTACACTGCTGGGCCGCGGGCGGGCACGCGCACGCATGCCACGGTCATTGATCCTTGCACCAACACGCGAATTGGCTGCACAAGTTGCTGAAAACTTTGATGCTTATGCCAAATACACCAAACTGACGAAAGCCTTGTTGATTGGCGGCACCAGCTTCAAAGATCAGGACAAACTGATCGACAAGGGTGTGGACGTGCTGATCGCGACCCCTGGCCGTTTGTTGGACCACCTTGAGCGCGGCAAATTGATTCTAACCGATGTGAAAATCATGGTCGTCGACGAAGCCGACCGGATGCTCGATATGGGTTTCATCCCCGACATCGAAGAAATTTTCAAGCGCACGCCATTCACCCGCCAAACACTGTTCTTTAGTGCGACAATGGCCCCAGAGATCGAGCGGATCACAAACACATTTCTGTCGAATCCTGCAAAAATTGAAGTGGCCCGTGCGGCAACAACGAACGTGAACATCAAGCAAGGTGTTGTGATGTTCAAAGCCTCTGCCAAACCCAAAGAACCGACTGAAAAGCGCGAATTGCTACGGAAATTGATCGACGCCGAAGGCGACGCCTGCACAAACGCGATTATCTTTTGCAACCGCAAATCCGACGTTGATATTGTCTCTAAGTCATTGAATAAATGGGGCTATCAGGCCGCGCCAATCCATGGCGATCTGGACCAAAGCCACCGCACAAAGACGCTGGATAAATTCCGCGACAACGAATTGCGCATCCTTGTGGCCTCTGATGTCGCGGCGCGTGGTTTGGATATTCCGGCTGTGACACACGTCTTTAACTTCGATGTGCCCAGCCACGCCGAAGACTATGTGCACCGCATTGGCCGGACCGGTCGCGCTGGACGCTCTGGCACCGCGATCATGATCTGCACGCCGCGCGACGAGAAAAACCTCGAGGACGTGGAACGTTTGGTCAAGACGACGATTCCCCGCTTGGACAGCCCAATGGGCAAATCAGCGGCCCCTGCCCCTGCAACCCCGTCCGAAGCTGAAAAGACCGACGACAAGCCAAAGCGCACACGCAATCGCCGCAAGCCAGAGCCGAAGGTCGAAGATGTAAAGGTCGCAGAAGCCAAACCTGCTGCTGCACCCGAAGTCAAAGCAGAAGCGAAACCCCAACCTAAACCCGAGCACACACAAAAACCACGTGAAGAGCGTGCGCGCGGTGGCCGTGGACGTGGAAACGACCGCCGTGATAACGGACCAAAAGTTGTTGGTATGGGTGACGATACGCCAACGTTTATCGCATTAAGCTTTGCAGATCGGGCGAAAGACTAAAAAGTCGGGCTTAATCCTAGCTTATGCAAACTAGAATCAAAAAAGGTCGGGGTATTATCCCCGACCTTTTTTTATGCGCCTAACCGCGACACGATCACAGTCACTTCGGGCTTTTTACCAATCTCGCCCTGCGCAGAACGTCGAGCGATCGTCTTAAGCTCTTTTTCCAGCTTCACATCATCGCGCAACGTCTTGGCGTTGGCGCGGTTTATGAACTGGCTCAGGTCCTGTTCGACAACTTCAACCAAGGCGGCATTGTTGCGCCCTGTCTCGGCCAGACCAGAGGTTTCAACCCACGGATCACCCAGCGGTTCGTCATTTTCATCGATGATCAGCGTCACGATCATATGCCCGTTCAGCGCCATGCGGATACGGTCACGCACGATGCCATCCATAGCACCCACTTGCACAGAGCCATCAAGATAGGTCCGGCCGGTCTCGATATACTCGGCAACAGTCGCGCGGTTCCCCGACAGATCAATCATCATACCATTGACCGCGACAATGCCCGCAAGCCCGCTTTCGCCACCCAGTTTCACGTGCTCGCGCAAATGACGGTGCTCGCCGTGCATCGGGATCAGAATTTGTGGTTTCACAATCTGGTGCAGGCGCTGCAAGTCGGGACGGTTAGCATGGCCCGATACGTGGTACTTGCCGCCCGCGTCGTCGATCACGTCGACGCCCAGTTCAGACAACTGGTTCATGATACGGATCACGCCGCGTTCATTGCCGGGAATTGTCTTGGAAGAGAACAGAAACGTATCCCCATCTTTCAACTTCAGGCCCAAATAGGACCCTTGTGCTAATTGCGCAGACGCCGCACGGCGTTCGCCTTGGCTGCCGGTGACCAACAGCATCACGTTCTCGCGCGGCATGTTCAGCGCGTCTTCGGGGGACACAACAGGCGGAAATCCGGTCAAAATACCAACTTCAGTGGCGGCTTCGACCATCCGGCGCATTGCACGACCCAATAGCACGACGGAACGGTCGGCCTTTTGGGCGGCCATAGCCAATGTCTTTAAACGCGCGATGTTCGACGCAAACGTGGTCGCGACAACCATGCCGCCCGCTTGTTTCATCATATCAGCGATTGCATCACCAATTGATGCCTCTGACCTGCCAGCATCCCGTGAAAACACGTTAGTACTGTCACAAATCAGGGCTTTGACACCATCTTTGGAGACTTCTTCCCACAGAGCTTCGTTCCACGGATCACCAACAATCGGTGTTTCGTCGATCTTGAAGTCACCAGAATGTAGCACCCGGCCTTCTGGCGTATCGATCAAAAGGCCTGCACTTTCAGGGATCGAGTGGCTGATTGGCAGATATGACACCTTGAGCGGACCACAAGTAATCACTTCGGGATAAACGCCAACAACTTTAACCACACTTGCGGGATGGCCATGTTCGTCCAGCTTGCGCCGCGCAATATTGGCCGTGAAAGCCCGCGCATAAACAGGCGCGCCCAGACGTTCCCAATAGTGCCCAATTGCGCCCACATGGTCTTCGTGTGCGTGAGTAATAAAGATACCTTCGATCTGCGCTTTGCGCGCCTCGAGCCATGCAATATCCGGCAGGATCAGATCAACACCCGGTGTGCTGTCCATATCAGGGAACGTCACACCCAAATCGACCACAATCAGGCGTTCCTTGCCCGGTGCGCCATAGCCATAAACATAGGCGTTCATGCCAATTTCGCCGGCGCCCCCAAGAGGCAGATATATCAGGCGGTCGGTCATGCGTTTTCCTTGGTAAAGTGGTCAATATGAATACCACTATATGTGGCATATCAGGGTCTGGTACGTGATTTCGGCCTGATTGACAGGCTACAGGCTGTTTGTCGAGACTTGAGTACGCCTCAACTGCCTTACTCGTCACTATGAGGCTTCGCGCGCCATGCATTGATCCACTTGATAGGATCAGGTCGATGTACGCGGACCTTAAAGATGAAAGCCAAACCCAAGATGAAAAGTAACGCAGCACCAAGTCCCGTCCCATTCATGAAGAACAGTTGCAACTCAGCTTGCTCGATCAATTGTGCTAGATATTCCACGGAAGACTCCTCGCTTTAATGCGGGTCGTTGCCCTATGGTCCCATAAATTTAGCTGGTCCATGCGCACCGGGTCAATCAATTTATTGGACTGTTGACGACACTATACTTTCCGTCAATTAGAAGCGGAATGTGATCCCTACTCCAATGTTAGTTGCATCCGAGATGTGTGTCTTCAGTGCTGTAGACTGTGTCACGTGCGCACTGCTGCAACTTTGTTATACTTATGGATCACGGTCAGGCCGTGAATCGTCAAATCGTCATCATATGCGTCGAACAGCTTTTCGGACTGCTGGAACAACGGCGCCAAGCCACCGGTTGAAATCACCTGCATTGGCACGCCGCGTTCTGCCTTGATCCGCGCACATATCTCGCGGACCAACCCGATGTAACCCCAAAAGACGCCAGACTGCATACAGGCAACAGTATTGGTGCCAATTACCGCTTGCGGTTTGGATATATCAACGTGCGGCAAGGCAGCTGCAGCATTGTGCAACGCCTCTAGAGAGAGGTTGACCCCCGGGGCAATTACGCCGCCGACATAGGCCCCATCTGATGCAACAACATCAAAAGTCGTGGCCGTCCCGAAATCAACAACGATCAAATCGCCGCCAAAGCGGTCAAATGCGCCTGCGGTATTTACCAATCGGTCAGGCCCAACTTGCGTTCCCGCATCAACGCGTGGCTGCGCTGGCAGCAGGCAATCGGATTTGCCGACAACCAAAGGACGGCAGTTGTAATAGCGATCGGCAAAGACCCGCAGGTTGAACACCACGCGCGGCACTGTCGAGCTTACGATGACTTCATCGATCTCGACGTCTACTTTTTGAAACCGCATTAGCGTGGATAGCCAGACATAGTACTGATCTGCCGTGCGCTGCCATTCTGTGCTGGTGCGCCAAGTGGCGATGAATTCTGTGCCATCCCAAATCGAAAAAACCGTGTTGGTATTCCCGCAATCAATTGCCAAGAGCATCAGCTGCCCTCCCTTTTAGAAAAATATGTCCGCCGCTGAAATCGCGCGCGGTCCAGTGCCTGTGATCAGCACAAGGTTGCCGTCTTTGTCGATGCTGTCAAAGATGCCTGTTACATCCTCGCGGCCTGTGCGTGCGGTGATCACCTCGCCCAGACGGGCCGCTTGCGACAGCCAATCTTCGCGGATGCGTCCAAAACCCAAGCGCAGCAGCTTTGCTTCTTGCGTGGCATACGCATCGGCAAGCGTCGCAAGGAAATCTAGCGGTTCGACTTCCCACCCACCTGCGGCCATCAAGCTGGTGGGCGCGAAACTGGCGTCTGTCACACCTTCGGGAGTGTGCTTGAGGTTCACACCGACCCCAATGGACAACCAATCCACAAAAGGACCTTGCCCACTGCTTTCAAGCAAAATTCCTGCGACTTTGCCACCGGACAGCAAGACGTCATTAGGCCATTTCAGGCTAAGCTTTTCGGAAGGCACATAGATTGCCAGCGCCTGATATAACGCGTTAGCCGCCAGGAACGACCGCTTTGCAGCCTCGAGTGGCGTCGCCTCTGGGCGCATAATCAGTGTGGCGTTCAGATTGCCCTCGGGCACGACCCAAGGCCTGCCCCGCCGTCCGCGCGCGGATGTCTGGGTCTTTGCAATGATCCATGTTGGGCGGTCGATATTCGGCGCGCGGCGCGCTGCCTCTGACATAGTGCTGTCAACACTGTCCAGCACGACGCGGGCATAGCCTTCCGGCCAATGCCCGTGTCCGTTGTCTTTAGTTGACAAGCGTCGCCGCTGCGGCCGCAGCAATGGGTTCGATGCCGAACAGGTTCACGACACCAAACAACATCACCGCTGCCGAACCCATCAAGAGGGTCCACAAAACAGGGTTCATCTTGCTATCAAGCTGTTCACCTTCTTCACCGAAGTACATGAAGTAAACGATGCGGATATAATAAAATGCGCCAATCACTGATGCGATCACACCTGCCACAGCGAGCCATGCAAGACCACCATCGTAAGCGGCACGCATTACGTAGAACTTACCGAAGAAACCCACCATTGGCGGCACACCCGCAAGGCTGAACATCAACACAAGCATCGCCAATGCGCGCAACGGCTGACGTTTGGAATACATGCGCAGGCTTTGGATATCCGTGACAGGGCGGCCATCACGTTCCATCGACAGGATAAACGCGAATGTACCGATATTCATCGTCACATAGATCGCCATGTAGATCAGCATCGCCTGCACACCAAAGGCCGTGCCAGCCGCCAAACCCATCAAAGCAAAGCCCATGTGCGCGATTGATGAATAAGCCATCAGACGTTTGATGTTAGTCTGACCAATCGCCGCAATCGCACCAAGGAACATCGAAATAACGGACAAGAACGCAACGATCTGCTGCCAGTCACTGACGATATTGCCAAATGCGTCGTGAACAACACGAGCAAACAGCGCCATCGCCGCGACCTTCGGGGCCGTTGCAAAGAACGCGGTCACTGGCGTAGGCGAACCTTCGTAGACGTCCGGGGTCCACATGTGGAACGGGGCCGCAGACACCTTGAAGGCAAAACCCGCCAGCATGAACACCACGCCAAACAACATACCAAGTGAAGCGCCATCGGCTGTCGCCTCGATGATGCCGGAAAACAGTGTCGTACCTGCAAAGCCGTATGTCAGCGACGCGCCATATAGCAGCAAGCCGGACGACAATGCGCCAAGCACGAAATACTTCAGGCCCGCTTCTGTCGATTTCGCGCTATCGCGGCGCAAGGATGCAACCACGTAAAGGGCAAGCGACTGTAGCTCTAGGCCCATATAAAGCGCCATAAGGTCGCCTGCGGAAACCATGACCATCATACCGACAACCGCCAAAGCGACCAGAATAGGGTATTCGAATTTCAGCAACCCGCGCTGCTGCATATAGCTTTCGGACATCAGCAGCACGGCAGCCGCAGACATCAAAATGACGATCTTGGCAAAGCGCGCAAAGCCATCATCGATAAACATACCGCCAAAGGCCACGTTCGTGCCCTGCCCGTTCACACCGATCCAAATGGCCAACAATACAAACAGGCCAGATGTGGCCCACGTCAGCAGCGGCGCAAGCGCGTCTTTGGTAGTATAAACCGCGATCAGTAATGCGGCCATTGCAAAGACCGCCAGCACGATCTCGGGCATCAGGATTTGGATATCAGCGCCAATCATAATGGGCTTTCCTTAATTCGAAGCGAATTGGGCGGCGGCCTCAAAGGCAGCCACGGCAGTTTCGTAATTGACGACCAGCGCGGCAACGCTTGGGCCAGTGATGTCGAGGACAAGCGCAGGGTATACACCCAAAAGCAGTGTCATAAAGACCAGAGGTGCAAAGATGACCCGCTCGCGTGTGCCCATATCGGTAATTGTGCGCAGGCTTTCTTTGATCAGATCCCCCATAACGACGCGGCGGTACAGCCACAGCGCATAGGCAGCTGAAAAGATCACGCCAGATGTCGCAACTGCCGCGACCCAAGTGTTTACTTGGAAGATACCAACCAATGTCAGAAATTCTCCAACAAACCCGGATGTGCCCGGCAAGCCGACGTTGGCCATCGTGAAGAACATAAAGATCAGCGCATAAGCCGGCATCCGGTTTACCAGACCGCCATAGGCGTCGATTTCGCGGGTATGCATCCGGTCATAAATGACGCCGACACATAGGAACAATGCGCCAGAGATAAAGCCGTGGCTGATCATCTGGAAAATCGCGCCATCAAGACCTTGCTGGTTCACTGCAAAGATACCCATCGTCACGAAACCCATGTGCGCTACGGACGAATACGCAATCAGCTTTTTCATGTCTTCCTGAACCAGTGCGACCAGCGATGTGTAGACGATCGCAATGGCCGACAGCCATAGAACCATCGGTCCCATCACTTCGGATCCCACTGGGAACATCGGCAGGCTGAAACGTAGGAAGCCATAGCCGCCCATCTTCAGCAAGATCGCCGCAAGTACCACAGAACCCGCGGTCGGGGCCTGAACGTGTGCGTCGGGCAACCACGTATGCACAGGCCACATAGGCATTTTGACCGCGAAGCTGGCAAAGAATGCGAGCCACATCAGGGTTTGCATGCCACCAATGATCTGGACGCCAAGGATGCTAAAGTTCTCGGTCTCGAAGGTGAACGTCATCAGCGTTGGAATGTCGGTTGTACCCGCCGCAGAGAACATCGCAACCATTGCCACCAGCATCAGCACAGAGCCAAGGAAGGTATAAAGGAAGAACTTGAACGACGCGTAAATCCGGTTCTTGCCGCCCCAGATGCCAATGATCAGGAACATCGGGATAAGGCCAGCTTCGAAGAACAGGTAGAACAGGACCAGATCAAGCGCCATGAAGACGCCCAGCATCAGTGTTTCAAGCAACAAGAACGCGATCATGTATTCTTTGACGCGGGTAGTGACGCTCCAGCAGGAGGCGATAACCAGCGGCATCAAGAATGTGGTTAGCATCACAAACAGGATCGAAATTCCGTCGACGCCCATTTTGTATTGCAGACCCAGAAGCCAGTCACGTTGTTCCACCATTTGGAAACCAGTGTCACTCGCGTCGAAATTGCCTAGAATAAACAGCGACGTCAGGAACGTGACCGCAGTTGTGACCAAAGCCACCCATTTGGCATTGCGCTGCGCGTCTTCGTCATCACCACGCAAGAACAGCGCTAGAATAACAGCGCCCAACAGCGGCAGGAACGTTGTCAGGGAAAGAATATTGCCCATTAGTTTGCTCCCCCGAACAGCGTCATCCAGGTCAGCATTGCGGCGATGCCCAGCACCATCGCAAAGGCGTATGTAAAGATATAGCCAGACTGTGCGCGGCCCGCGAGCCGTGTGAAGAATGGAATGATCCCCATAGCAAGCCCGTTAATGCCCCCATCGATTGTCTTGGTGTCGCCCTGCTTCCACAGCAGTCGGCCCAAAGCGAGGGTCGGCTTGATGATGGCAAAGTTGTAGATTTCGTCAAAGTACCACTTGTTCAGCAAGAACTGGTAAAGCGGTGCCTGCTGCGTGGCCAATTTATGCGGCCAGTCGGGGCGGCGAATATACATCTGATAGGCCAGACCAAGACCTGCAAGCATTGCAAAGAACGGCGCAAGTTTGACCCAAGTCGGGACTTCATGCGCTTCGTTCAACACATGGTTCTCGGGGGCCACGTGGATCGCGCCTTCGCCGGGTTGGCCTGCGAAGTTGTAATGATGCTCTTCTTCTTTTGCATCGGCATCATGCGCTACTTCTTCAGCGTGATCGTCTCCGTGTGCTGCATCTTCAGCGTGCGCCGCGTCGTCACCATGTTCGGTTGCTTCTGCGTAAGGCACACCAAAGAACTTGGCGACTTTATCGGTATGGCCAAAGAACGACCCGTACCAAACCATACCGCTAAACACTGCGCCAACGGCCAAAACATAAAGCGGCACCAGCATCGAGTTGGGGCTTTCATGCGCGTGATCATGCGTATGTGCATCGCCGCGCGGCGTGCCGTAAAAGGTCATGAACATCAAACGCCAGCTGTAGAAACTTGTCATCAAAGCAGCAACGACAAGCATCCAGAAGGCGTAGCCACCTGCAGTGCCCGCATATGCGGTTTCAATAATCGCGTCTTTGGACACAAAGCCCGCAAAGCCGATCGGGAAGCCCACATAAAGCAGCGGAATACCAACGCCTGTAATCGCCAATGTGCCGATCATCATCATCGCAAAGGTCTTGGGAATCTTGTGGCGCAAACCGCCATAGTTCCGCATGTCCTGCTCGTGATGCATCGCATGGATCACGGAACCCGCGCCAAGGAACAGCATCGCCTTAAAGAACGCATGCGTCAGCAGGTGGAACATTGCGACCGAATAGGCACCAAGGCCCGCGGCTACGAACATATAGCCAAGCTGTGAACAGGTTGAATATGCGATGACGCGCTTGATGTCGTTCTGCACCAGACCAACGGTTGCGGCAAAGAACGCCGTGCTTGCGCCCAGGAACACGATAAAGTTCGTCGCTTGCGGTGCATATTCCATCAACGGAGACATGCGGCAAACAAGGAACACACCAGCCGTAACCATCGTCGCGGCATGGATCAGCGCTGACACGGGTGTCGGGCCTTCCATCGCGTCAGGCAACCATGTGTGCAAGAACAACTGCGCAGATTTGCCCATCGCACCGATGAACAACAAGAATGCGATCAGATTAAGCGTGTTCCAATCAGCCCACAGAAAGGCAATCGTGTGATCTTGCAGGTCAGGGATCGCTGCAAAAATGTCGGTGAACTTGACGCTGTCGGTTACAAGGTAAAGCGCGAAAATACCAAGGGCGAAGCCAAAGTCACCGACGCGGTTGACCACGAAAGCTTTGATCGCAGCGGCATTGGCGGTTGGCTTGCGGTAATAAAAACCGATCAAAAGGTAGGACGCAACGCCCACGCCTTCCCAGCCAAAGAACATCTGCACAAGGTTATCTGCGGTCACCAGCATCAACATCGAAAAGGTAAAGAACGACAAGTATGCAAAGAAACGCGGGCGATAGCTTTCGCCTTCTTTGAAGTTGTCATCATGCGCCATGTAGCCGAATGAATACAGGTGAACGAGCGCGGACACGGTCGTGATCACAATCAACATCGTCGCAGTCAAACGGTCCATGCGGATCGCCCAATCGGTGCTGAGCGTACCACTTTCGATCCAGCGCAAAATATTAACGGTATAGGACCCGTTCGGATGCGCAGAAGCGTCAAACGTTAAGAATATGATCCAGGACAAAAACGCCGCAAGAAACAACAGGCTGGTTGATATCCACTGTGCTGCGGTTTCGCCAAAGAACTTCCAGCCAAAACCGCACAGGATGGCACCGACAAGCGGTGCGAATAGGATGATGGTTTCCATGTGATCAGCCCTTCATCACGTTGACGTCTTCAACGTCGATGGTTCCACGGTTGCGGAAGAAACAAACTAGGATCGCAAGGCCAATCGCGGCCTCGGCGGCGGCGACGGTCAGGACGAACAAGGTAAAGACCTGCCCCACCAAATCACCCAAGAAGCTAGAGAAAGCGACAAGGTTGATGTTCACCGCAAGAAGCATCAATTCGATGCTCATCAGCAAGATGATCACGTTTTTGCGGTTCAGGAATAATCCGAAGATCCCGATGACAAACAGGGCCGCGGCCACCGTGAGATAATGTTCAAGTCCGATCATACGTGTCTTCCTTTTGGGGCTTGGCCCCGATCTTCATTCCTCAGCCCGCAAGCTGAAATTCTGTCTTCTCGCCGCGCAGCTCTGGGTAGGCTGCCGCACAAGCGCATGTTTCTTGAGTAAGCGTCGCGATTTCGATGTCACGCGCGATGTTATCAAGGTCTGCCGCGATACGTTCAAATGTCGCAAAAACCCGCGCGCCTGATTGATGACGCTCTAATATGTCGATCACATCATCGGTGCGATCAAACATCGCACGACGACCCATATTTTCCTCGGCCATACGAAAGCGCAGCGTTTCGCCGCTGGCACATTCGACCATAGAGATGCTTTTGGCCGTACCCTCTTGGGACCACCAATCAATCCACATAACGCGTTCTTCGCCCAAATCCGTATGGCGAATTTCGCCGCCATGGCTGGGATGCGTCGTGCGTTTGCAATCAATCAGATCAAGCGCTTGGGCTTGTCCGGCGATCACGCTAGCCGCGATGGATATGATAGCGAGGTTGCGCATTCTTAAGTTACAGACCCTGCCCCGGTTTAACGTCTTTCAGTTCCATCGCCTTTGCAGGGTCACGGTACATCTGTGCCAGCACATTCTGACGTTTGATATCCACACGGTGGCGCAGTGTCAGGACAATCGCGCCAATCATCGCAACCAACAGGATCAAGCCCGAAAGCTGGAACAGCAGAATATAGTCATCATAAAGGATCAAACCCAGCGCACGGGTGTTTTCAACATCACCCGCAGGCGCCGCGATACGGCCTTCGATACCGTCCGAAAACCCCCAAACACCCAGTGCCATAGCTAGCTGCATCAGCACCACGACACCGATCAGCAAACCAAGCGGCAGGTATTTGGTCATTTCCGCCTTCAATTCGGCGAAATCCACATCAAGCATCATCACAACGAACAGGAACAAGACCGCAACCGCACCAACGTAAACAATGATCAGTAGCATCGCCACAAATTCAGCGCCCAAAGTCACGAACAAACCCGCAGAAGACAGGAACGCAAGGATCAACCACAGCACCGAATGCACAGGGTTGCGGCTGACCACAGTCATCAGTCCGCCTGTCACCGTGGACACTGCGAATAGGTAAAATATGAACGCGAAGACGGTCATGCGCTTTCGTCCTTTTCCAACACTTCATTTGCCAGTTCCATGGCTTTGGTCATGGCAGGCACACCAGCGAACATGCCCATCTGGGCAATCGCTTCGGCAATTTCTTGTTTGGTGGCTTCTGCTTCGACCAGGTGACGAACCGTCAAACGGATCTGCGCCTCGGCCTGTGCGCCCAGCACGGTCAGCCCAGCCAGTGTCAGCAAAAGCCGTGTCTTTGCATCAAGACCACCGGCATTCAGACCTTTGCCAAAGAACATTTCCATGGTCTCTTTAGGCATCGTCGGCCAAAGCGCCTCGAACCCTTTGGGCGTAAAGGTATCGGCGTCGACATTCATCGACTTGGCCCAGTCCTGGCCCATCTTCATCATCGCTTCAAAGGGGTTTTGATCGGTCATCGGTAAGGTGCATCCAATTCAAGGTTACGCGCGATCTCGGCTTCCCAGCGATCGCCGTTCTCAAGCAGTTTTTCCTTGTCGTAATACAGTTCTTCGCGTGTTTCAGTGCTGAATTCGAAATTCGGCCCTTCGACAATGGCATCCACCGGGCAAGCTTCCTGGCAGAAACCGCAGTAGATGCATTTGGTCATGTCGATGTCATAGCGCGTGGTGCGGCGGCTGCCGTCATCGCGCGGTTCTGCGTCGATTGTGATCGCCTGGGCAGGGCAAACGGCCTCACACAATTTGCAAGCAATACAGCGTTCTTCGCCATTAGCATAACGACGCAGCGCGTGTTCACCGCGAAAACGCGGGGACAAAGGCCCCTTTTCATGCGGATAGTTTAACGTGGCCTTGGGTGCGAAAAAGTACTTCATGCCAAGACGGAAACCTTGCCAGAAGTCCTGCAGCAGGAAGTATTTCGCGGCGCGGGTGTAGTCGATTTGTGTCATTGATTAAGCTCCTACTGCCCAGCGTGCCCAAAAGCCGCCGAGAACTTCGTATTTTGCCAAGAACGACACCAAAACGACCCAACCTAACGACATTGGCAGGAAGACTTTCCAACCGATGCGCATCAACTGGTCGTAGCGGTAGCGCGGTGTGATGGCTTTGACCATCGCGAACATGAAAAAGACCATCGCCATCTTTAGTATCATCCATAGGATACCGTCAGGCAGACCCGGGATCGGTGACAACCAGCCACCAAAGAACAATAGCGAGATCAGCGCACACATCAGCACAACGGCCATCAACTCGCCGATCATGAACAGCAGGAATGGCGTGGACGAGTATTCAACCTGATAGCCCGCTACCAATTCTGATTCCGCTTCGGGAAGGTCGAATGGTGGGCGGTTTGTTTCGGCCAAAGCACTAATGAAGAACAAGAACAGCATCGGGAAATGCGCGACCCAGAACCAGTTAAAGATACCGGCATTGCCGTCCTGCGCTGCGACAATCGCTCCAAAATTCATTGACCCGGCAGAGATAATCACACCGATAATGATCAAACCGATCGAAACTTCGTAAGAAATCATCTGCGCCGCAGAGCGCAGCGAACCAAGGAACGGGTATTTGGAGTTCGAAGCCCATCCGCCCATGATCACGCCGTAAACTTCGAGCGAACCAATCGCGAGGATAAACAGTATAGCCACGTTAATATCAGCCAGCACCCACCCGTCGTTGAACGGGATCACAGACCACGCAACCACCGAAAGCGTAAAAGCAATCAGCGGTGCAAGAAAGAACACGACCTTATCTGCGCCCGCAGGCACGACGATTTCTTTGACGATATACTTTAGAAAGTCGGCAAAAGATTGCAGCAAGCCGAAGGGTCCAACCATGTTGGGACCGCGGCGCATCTGGACAGCAGCCCAGATTTTCCGGTCTGCATACATCAAAAAGGCAAGTGCGACCAAAAGCGGGATCAAGACCAGTAAACACTGGCCCAAAATCACAAGGACAATGCCAAGGTTGGTGTTGGTAAAGAATTCAACCATTCTTGTCGTCCTTATTCCGCAGCCATTGGTGCGGCTTTTCGTGCTTTCACATTCGCGCTAAGTTCAGCCATTAGGCTGGATGCGCGTGCAATCGGGTTCGTCAGATAGAAATCAGTGATCGCGTTCACAAAGTCCGCCTTGCCGGGTTTCTTCACGGCAATCGGGTCCCATGTATTTTCAGCCACTTCGTCGATACGACCAAGATGAGGATGCGCCTTTACGATCGCCTGACGCAGTTGCGCCATGCTGTCAAACGGCAATGTCGCATCCAATTCAGCAGAAAGCGCACGTAAAATTGCCCAGTTTTCCTTTGCCTCACCCGGAGGGAAGCTGGCACGAAGCGCCAATTGCGGACGACCTTCGGTGTTTACAAACAACCCGTTCTCTTCGGTATAGGCCGCACCCGGCAAAATGATATCGGCACGATGTGCACCACGGTCACCGTGGCTGCCTTGGTAGATCACAAATGCACCGGGCTTCACGTCAACCTCGTCTGCGCCAAGGTTGTAGACCACTTCGGCACCGTCCAGCGCAGCATCCAGACCACCTTCGGTAACGGCACCGACGTCCATGGCACCCACACGGCTCGCGGCAGTATGTAGTACAAGGAATTTGGAATTCGTCTTAGTGGCAAGCGACATCGCTTGCGACAACACGGCCTCTCCGTCTGCTTCGCGCACAGCACCCATGCCGATCACGACGAGGCTATCCATGTCCTTTACAGCGCCCATATCTTTGGCTGCCGTATCAACAAGCGCCTGACGGTCTGTTCCAACGGCGACCAGATCAAAGGTCAGATCGACCTGTTCACCAATCATGCCAACAGTTGCGCCACGTGACCATGCACTGCGCAAACGGGAATTCAGAACTGGCGCTTCTGTGCGGGGGTTTGTCCCGATCAGTTGGATCATCTGCGCGGTATCAATGTCTTCGATTGCCGCAGTGCCGACATAGGCCGACCGATTACCAATTGGCAGTTTTGCACCATCGGTACGGCATTCGACGGAACCGCCCTGCCCTTCGATGAACTGCTTGAGCGCATAAGCCGCTTCGACTGAAACCAAATCGCCGACCAAGCCCGCGACTTTCTTGCCCTTCATCGCAACGGCCGCTGCAGTCAGCGCCTCTGGCCAGCTTGCTTTGCGCAGTTTGCCGTTTTCGCGGATGTAGGGCGTATCAAGGCGCTGTTTGCGCAGCCCGTCCCAAACAAAACGGGTCTTGTCGGAAATCCATTCTTCGTTCACGCCATCATGGTTGCGCGGCAAAAACCGCATCACTTCGCGGCCTTTTGTGTCGACGCGGATATTCGAGCCGAGGGCGTCCATCACATCGATAGATTCGGTCTTGGTCAATTCCCAAGGACGGGCGGTAAATGCGTAGGGCTTGGAAACCAGCGCGCCAACCGGACACAAATCGATGATATTGCCCTGCATATTCGAATCGAGCGTTTCGCCCAAATAGGACGTAATCTCTGCATCTTCGCCGCGACCCGTCTGGCCCATCTGGTGAATGCCCGCGACCTCTGTCGTGAAACGTACGCAGCGGGTGCAGGAAATACAGCGGGTCATGTGGGTTTCGACCAACGGACCAAGGTCCAGATCTTCGGTCGCACGCTTTGGTTCGCGGAAACGGCTGAAATCAACACCATAAGCCATTGCTTGGTCTTGCAGATCGCATTCACCGCCTTGGTCGCAAATCGGGCAATCCAGCGGGTGGTTGATCAAGAGAAACTCCATCACACCTTCGCGGGCCTTTTTCACCATTGGGGAATTGGTTTTTACAACGGGCGCTTGGCCTTCGGGACCGGGGCGCAAATCCTTGACCTGCATGGCACAAGACGCCGCAGGTTTGGGCGGTCCGCCCACAACTTCGACAAGGCACATACGGCAGTTGCCAGCAATAGAAAGGCGTTCATGATAGCAAAAGCGCGGGATTTCGACCCCGGCTTCTTCACAGGCCTGTATCAGGGTCATTGCCCCGTCAACTTCGACCTCGTTTCCATCAATGACGACTTTGCGCAGATTAGACATGGCGTGCCTTTATGTTCCCGATCGCGTCTATAGCCGCAAAGGATAAGACGCGTTGGGTCGGGTTCTAACGCGGCCTGCCCCGCGACGCCAGTCAGATATAAAAAAAATGCAGCAATTTTCGCACCATTGAGAGAAGATTATCGCAACAACCAGCCTACACGGGTGTTTGCTGCGATCTGGGCACGGCCAACAGCGCAATAGCTGGCTTCTTCGCCCTCAACCACACCCAAGGTGACCAACTTTGCCCGTGCAATTGCTTCAAGGCGCTTCTTTTCATTGCGGTCGTTCACGTAGTCATCGATTTCTTCGTCAGTGAACCCCAGATCGGACGCGTGGCTTTTAAGGGATTGCAAAAAACCCAAACCCCGAAAAAGCCGTCCGCGTATGCTATCGCAATTCTCTGACAACTCATAAGCCATTCCGACATCAATGATGCCATCGCGCACATGCGCCACATCCTTAAGCGCTGTTTGTGCGGACGCGGCGCCGGCACTGATAATGCAAGCTAATGCTATCGCTGAAATCAGACCTGGGGTCTTCATGTGTCGTCTCCTTTGTGCGGCGAGATTGCCGCACCACTTGGCAGACTACATCGGCTGTGTTCACAAGATATTCAATATCAGCGCAATGACATCACTGTGTCAGCGATGGATCGCCCCACGGATACGCCAAGGTTCCGAAATTGAATCCAGCTAAGTGCATAACGCTCCAACGCGGTGCGCGCGGGTCAAGACCCACCTGACATTACCTCTGACGCTGGCGGGTAGGTGCGATGCCGCGCATTCCTTTTCGCAAGAAAGCGAACGACAAGATCAATCCGATTGCACCAAGTGCCGCAGCAAAACCATAAACCCAAACAGGCGCCAGGTCTGCGCGGACTGCAATAGACGTAAACCAAACTGGCACGCCGCAAACCCCAAACGTAAAAAGGGCCGCGCAAATGCTCGCGGCCCCGTCCAAGAAATTTCGTACACCCATGTTCGGTTTAAACTGGGATCAACAACGCGCTAAGTGCTGATCCTTCAAGCGTTTCCGCATCACCGGCAGCACACAGATCGTTGGCGCCGACCTCAACACCATGCCGCGCTTGAAAGCTACGCTTGGCCACATCGGATTCGATATCAATCGCATCGCGCTGCGCAATCGCCGAAAGCGAACCGCGACCGACCTCGTTGCGGGCCTCGTTCAGCTGGAAATCAAGGGCGGCATCGTAATCATAACGCGCACAGCTTTGCGCAATCTGGGTGGCCAGGGTCAAGTTCGCGTAATACGCCGGAGTAGATTGCGTGAACAGCTTTTGAACAACCGGATCATCAAAAGACCTTGCAGCCCCAGTTGTCGAACAAGCCGCCAAAGTCAAAGCCGCACCTATCATCAATCCGCGTGTCATCATTCTGCTGCCATCCCTGCAATGCGTTTGTCTTTGATGCGGTCTTCGATCTCGTCCCTGAAGTTCTTGATCAAACCTTGGATCGGCCAAGCGGCCGCATCGCCCAATGCGCAGATTGTATGGCCTTCGACCTGTTTTGTCACGTCTAGCAGCATGTCGATTTCGTCGACGCTTGCATTGCCTTCGACCAGACGCGCCATGACGCGCATCATCCAACCGGTGCCTTCACGGCACGGCGTGCATTGGCCGCAGCTTTCGTGCTTGTAGAATTTTGACAACCGCCAGATCGCTTTGATCATATCGGTAGAGTTATCCATCACGATCACCGCAGCGGTACCCAGCGATGATCCCTTTTCTTTGAGCGCGTCAAAATCCATTACCGCGTCACGCATGTTTTCGCCGCGCACACACGGCACGGACGAGCCACCCGGAATGACCGCTTTAAGGTTATCCCATCCGCCGCGAATACCGCCGCAGTGCTTTTCGATCAGCTCTTCAAAGGAAATCGACATCTCTTCTTCAACGACGCACGGGTTGTTTACATGACCGGAAATCGCAAAAAGCTTGGTTCCCGCGTTGTTCGGACGGCCCATACCCGCAAACCAGCTACCGCCACGACGCAGAATGGTCGGCACAACAGCAATCGATTCGACGTTGTTCACTGTTGTCGGGCAGCCATAAAGACCAGCACCCGCAGGGAATGGCGGCTTCATGCGCGGCATACCCTTTTTGCCCTCTAGGCTTTCGAGCAATGCAGTTTCTTCACCACAGATATAAGCACCTGCCCCGTGGGTCAGGTAAATATCAAAGTCCCACCCGGATTTGGCAGCGTTCTTGCCAACCAAACCAGCCGCATAACATTCGTCAATCGCGGCCTGCAGAGCTTCTTTTTCGCGAATATATTCGCCGCGGATGTAGATATAGCAGGCGTTTGCATTCATCGCGAAAGACGCAATCAGGCATCCCTCAATCAATGTATGCGGATCATGGCGCATAATTTCGCGGTCTTTGCATGTGCCTGGCTCGGATTCGTCAGCGTTCACAACCAGATAGGCAGGACGACCGTCGCTTTCCTTGGGCATAAAGGACCACTTCAATCCCGTCGGAAAACCCGCACCACCACGCCCACGCAGGCCAGAGGCCTTCATTTCGTTGATAATCCAGTCGCGACCTTTTTTGATAATCGCCCCTGTGCCATCCCACTGGCCACGTGCCTGCGCGCCTTTCAGCGTGCGGTCATGCATCCCGTAAAGGTTCGTGAAAATCCGGTTCTCATCTTTGAGCATCAGCTATCGCCCCTGTCGTCTTGGCGCGCGCGCCACAATTGAAATGTCTGCCATAGGGCAAACCCGAAACCGGCGAGGGCTGCAAGATCAAAAAGCGCCCTGACGCGGATTGGCCAGTCGTATTCTGTTCCGAACAAATTCGCCATAACCCAGAAAGCACCAGTTCCAGCCACAATCAACGCGACGCGTTGCCCTGCCCGGCCTTGATCTGTTTTCCCGTGTTCTGCCATAAATCTAGCGTCGTCTGGTAAACGTCGCCCTTTTACTTTTTCTTGGAAAATTCGGTCTCGCCACCGCTGGCCAGTATCTTGGCCTGATTGACCCAATCATCACGGGTTGCACGCCCTTTAAAACCCGCAAGATTATCGTCCATCCATGCCTGTTCTTTTGGGCCCCAGGTTGCGATCTGGTCGAAATGGTAAAGTCCCATTTCGTGCAGTGTTTTTTCGAGCTTGGGACCAACGCCTTTGATCAGTTTCAGGTCATCTGGGCCACCCTCGCGGGCTGCACTTAGAAATTGCGGCGTACCTTCTGATTCTGACGGTGCTTTGGCAGCCGGTGCCGCTGCTGCAGGGGCTTTTGCCTTTGGCACAGATGCCAAGACGGGTTTTGCGGCTGCAGCGGGTTTGGCTGTTGGAGCGGAAACGTTCGTTGGGCCAGCCTGCGGTGCGCGCCAACCGATCAATAAAGCAATGGCTGCCACAGCACCAACCACGCCACCGATGACAGCGGATGCAAACAGTGAAAAATCATATAGAACAAAGGCCACGCCAGCGCCGATAATTGCGAACAAAGCGGCCACGGCGATGATGCCCTGACTAATTGGTGCAGTATCTTTCATAGTCGTTTCTCTCCCTCAGGTGACCGCGGAACGCGGGCTTTCAGATGTGGTGCAGCATCCGCGTCTTTCAAACCCAGCATTGCACCGTGAGACACATCTACCCGAAATTCTGCCTTGCGGTAAAGAAATACCGCGGGTTCGCCATGTTACACATCAAAGGTAACCACCCGACTGCTCGAATTCAGCGCAATTTTACTTGGTCTTTGCTAATTTCGCAGCTTGCGCCATCCAGTCGTCGCGTACAATACGGCCCTTGAATTTCAAACGGCTGTCGACCCACTCGATCTCGTCGACAGTCCATTTAGCGATCTGATCAAAGTGCCAGAATCCAAGATCATTCAAGACACCTTCCAACTTTGGCCCCACACCACTGATAAGCTTGAGATCATCAGCTTCAACACCACTGCGTGGAGCAGCAAGCGTTTCCGGCTGCGATTGTGCCGGCGTATCCGGGTTTGATTTGCCGGTTGGCTTTGCCTTGGACTTCGCGACCGCTTGTTGCTTGGTCACACCTGTTGCGTCGGCTGGTTTATCCGCTGCAGGCTTTGCAGCCTTGGCTTTGGGCGCGCTTGCCTTTTTTGCAGGTGCCGCTTTTGCGTTTTTGATCCACGGCGTTAGCAAGGGTACTTCGGTGCCGTCGATCCGCTTGACCGTATCGCCGATGTCCGTCGCCAATTGTATGCTAGCGTTATGTTTCGTTTTGCCGCTGTCATAGTCTTTCAGCGTGGTCAGGCCCTTCAAAGGCTCTGCTGCAAAGCGGCCATTTTGCGGTCCAGGCGTCGGAACGCGTCCAGCGGCCAATTCATCAATAATCTCTCCAAGGCGTGCAGCGGTCAGGTCTTCGTAATAGTCCTTGCCGATTTGCGCCATCGGGGCGTTCGCACAGGACCCAAGGCATTCGACCTCTTCCCATGAAAACTTGCCGTCTGCAGACAAGGCGTGGGCTTTGTCGGCGATCTTGTCTTTGCAGACACCGATCAAATCCTCAGCACCACAGATCATGCACGACAGCGTGCCGCAAACCTGAATATGTGCGACCGAACCGACAGGCTGCAGTTGGAACATGAAATAGAACGATGCCACCTCAAGCGCGCGGATGTACGCAAGGTCCAGCATCTGGGCGACGTGCTCGATCGCTGGGCGGGTCAGCCAACCTTCTTGCTCTTGGGCACGCCACAAAATTGGAATAATCGCCGAGGCTTGACGGCCTTCGGGGAACTTTTTCATCTGCGCTTGTGCCCATTTCTGGTTGTCTGGCGAGAATGCAAAAGTTTCGGGCTGGTCGTGGTAAAGGCGGCGTAGCATTAGTTCATTCCATTCAAGATTATGGCACCATTTATCAAGACAAATAGCGCCCCAGGGACGATCCCCGCAGGACTAGCTAACAGAAGCAGCAATCCCGGCAAACCAATTGTTGCACTCATGCGCAGGCTCCTGTCATCACACGAAAGGATGCCCCATCTGCAGCGATTTGCCCGCGGCCGTCGGCTTTAAGTTCGGTCATGATGCGCGCGAGGTCATCGCGCGACAGTGTTGCCCCTGCAAGGATAGCGGCTGAGTTTGTCTGGTTCACTTCGCAGCCATTGGCCGCCGCGGTTTCAATGAAACGTTCTGTTGCAGACCGCGGGATCACCGGAGCAGGCATAGACGCCTGTGGGGCGACCATAGGACCCGCACGAAAATCAGGAATTGTCAGCGAACAGGCTGACAAAGCGACGAAGCAACAAAGCGTTAGTTTGCGAAACATATCCTAGTTTTCCAATCCCGCCTGCCCTGTGGCAAACACGTTATTTATCCCATAGACAAGAATCGTGACCGCAAAGGCCAACCCAACCACACCGCCAATGATCACACCGGTCAGACGTCTGCGAAACATCCGCGAAACCAAAGCCGAGACGAAAAAGCCGCAGGCAATCAAAAACCCTAACAGGATATCGCCAAGGGTCATCGGTCGATCTCGCCGAATACGACATCCATTGTGCCGATGATCGCGCTCACATCCGCCAACTGGTGGCCTTTGCAAATATAGTCCATCGCTTGCAGGTGCAGATAGCCCGGCGCACGCAACTTGACGCGGTACGGCTGGTTTGTGCCGTCTGCGACCAGAAACACGCCAAACTCGCCTTTGGGGGCTTCAACGGCGGCGTAAACTTCGCCAGCCGGTACGTGGAAACCTTCGGTGTAAAGTTTGAAGTGGTGGATCAATGCCTCCATAGAGGTTTTCATCTCACCGCGTGTCGGTGGCGTCATCTTACCACGCGCCATCACATCACCCTTTTCATGGCGCAGCTTTTCGCAGGCCTGACGGATGATGTGGACTGACTGGCGCATTTCTTCCATGCGGCACAAATAGCGATCATAGCAGTCGCCGTTCTTGCCGACAGGGATCTGAAATTCAAATTCGTCGTAACATTCATAAGGCTGCGCGCGGCGCAAATCCCATGCAAGGCCAGAGCCGCGCACCATGACGCCCGAAAAGCCCCATTCCTGAATGTCTTCTTCAGTCACGATGCCAATGTCGGCATTGCGCTGCTTAAAGATACGGTTTTCGGTCAGCAATCCGTCAATGTCGGCCAAAACCTTAGGGAACTCTACGGCCCATGTGTCGATGTCTTCGACCAATTGATCCGGCAGGTCCTGATGCACACCACCGGGGCGGAAATAGGCTGCGTGCAAACGCGCGCCACAGGCACGTTCATAAAACACCATCAGCTTTTCACGCTCTTCAAAACCCCATAGCGGCGGGGTCAGCGCACCAACGTCCATCGCTTGGGTCGTAACGTTCAGCAAGTGGCTGAGAACGCGGCCAATCTCGGAATACAGCACGCGGATCAGCGATGCACGACGCGGTACTTCGGTACCTGTCAGCTTTTCAATCGCCAGACACCAAGCGTGTTCTTGGTTCATCGGGGCCACATAATCCAGACGGTCCAGATACGGCAGGTTCTGCAGATAGGTGCGCGATTCCATCAGCTTTTCGGTGCCACGGTGCAGCAGGCCGATGTGGGGATCGCAACGCTCTACAATCTCGCCATCCAGTTCCAGAACCAAACGCAGCACGCCGTGTGCGGCGGGGTGTTGGGGGCCGAAGTTGATGTTAAAGTTTCTGATCTGCTGCTCGTCAGTTGCAGCGTCAGTTGACCCGTCATCATATGTGTTTGTACGGATATCGCCGTCCATCATGGCTTAAGCCCTCGCTTGATTGTCTTGCCACCGCTGTGGCAGGGGCCCGATGTTGCGGGCCACCCATTCATAGTGTTCATTCAATAGCCCCAACGCGCGGGGGCGTAGTTTGTCCAGCATTACAACCTCTGGTCCTTCATGGACAGGCTGTTGAACGTCGGACTTTGCAGCCCTAATTCCTAGAAATTCGCAAACCCGCGCCAGACCTTGTGGTGTAAACAAATCCTCGGTGAATTGGATTAGCAAACGGCCTTCTGGGATCAAACGACGTAACTTGCGGATAATTTTGGGATAATCGCCGCGCTCAAGAATGTGAGTCTCTTGGCCACGATTGAGCATCCGGAATAAGATATTATTCGATTTCTTCTCATAAACCTCGTGGGCCTGCCTTTGGCGGCGGGCCTGCATACGGATATGCGACCACAGCCGATCCAGCGGGTCACGGATAAGAAAAATAAACTTAGACGCTGGCTGCGCATCGCGCATCCGTGCGATCGCATCATCGCTCAATGTGGCATAATTGGGGGTCAGATCACCAACAAGGCGTGCATCAGATCGTCCGGTCAACAACCAGTCGAAATAAGCGGCGTCGTCGGTGCGATCACCTTCAAGCGTGTCCACCAGCGCTTTCATCTGGTTGATCCGGCGATCAAGATTTTCCACCTGCCAACCGCGCCCTGCATCAGCTGCATCAACCTTGGCATCGCGCATTTCACGCAACCGGACACGGTAAAATACCAACTGCTTTTCCAAGTCGTCTGCGTTGAAGGTATCCCAATAATGGGCCTCTTTGACGGCAGGCATCGCGCAATCAGGGTGATCATGCAGATAGCGATAGAGCCAAGACGTCCCCGCCTTGGTTGCACCCATGCCATAAAGAAGGGTTGGCGTGGCCATCAGCCTGCTTTCTCGGTCTTCTTTTCGTCACCGGGCAGGATGTACTGAGCCCCTTCCCAAGGCGACATAAAGTCGAACTGGCGGTATTCTTGTACAAGGCTGACGGGCTCATAAATGACGCGCTTTTGCACTTCGTCATAGCGCACTTCGGTATATCCAGTGGTCGGAAAATCCTTACGCAAAGGATGACCACGGAAGCCGTAATCCGTCAGGATGCGGCGCAAATCCGGGTGGCCCGAGAACAGGATGCCAAACATGTCAAAGACTTCACGTTCGAACCAGTTCGCAGACGGGTGCACTGGCAGAATTGACGGCAGCATGTCTTCTTCGCGGATTTGAACCCGCAGACGAATGCGGTGGTTCTGATACATGCTCAGAAAGTGATAAATCACGTCAAACCGCTTGGCCCGTGTGGGGTAATCAACGGCTGTGATATCAACCAACGATGAAAACTTGCAGGTCGCGTCAGTCTTGAGGAAATCAACAAAGCTAACAAGTGATGACGGAGCGACGGTCACCGTCAATTCATCATGGGCGACTTCCCAAGACAGCACGCAATCGGTGCGCTTAAGTTCAAGATGCGTGCCGAGCTCTTGCAATGCTTCAGTCATGTCTTAATCCTTTCACCGCGCTTAGCGCACGATCGTACCTGTACGGCGCATCTTACGTTGCAGTTGCAGGATGCCATAAAGCAACGCTTCTGCGGTCGGCGGGCAACCGGGCACGTAAATATCAACTGGCACAATACGGTCACATCCACGCACAACAGAATAGCTGTAGTGATAATAGCCGCCACCATTCGCGCAGGACCCCATAGAGATCACATAGCGCGGCTCTGGCATCTGGTCGTAGACCTTGCGCAAAGCGGGTGCCATTTTGTTAGTCAGAGTGCCCGCAACAATCATCAAATCAGACTGGCGTGGCGACGCGCGTGGCGCAGTGCCGAACCGTTCAAGGTCATAGCGCGGCATAGAGGTATGCATCATTTCAACAGCACAACAGGCCAGACCAAAGGTCATCCAGTGCAGCGATCCGGTCCGCGCCCAATTCACAATGTCAGCGGTCGAGGTCACAAGGAAACCCTTGTCCTGCAACTCGGAATTAATCAGCTGTGTGCCGTGTTCCTTATCGGCACCCACGGAGGTTCCAGTCATCACTCCCATTCGAGTGCCCCTTTCTTCCATTCGTAAGCAAAGCCGATTGTCAGCACGCCCAAAAAGACCATCATCGACCAAAACGCTGTCATGCTGATGTCTTGGAACGCGACAGCCCATGGAAACAGGAACGCGACCTCAAGATCGAAGATGATGAACAAAATGGCGACCAGATAAAAGCGCACATCAAATTTCATGCGTGCATCATCGAATGCGTTAAAACCGCATTCGTAGGCGGATACTTTTTCAGGGTCTGGATTACGGACCGCAACGATCGCAGCGGCAAGGATCAAGATCAGGCCCAGCGCAATCGCAAGTCCCAGAAAAATCATGATCGGCAGGTATTCGGTTAGCATTTCCTGCAAGGGGTGTTCCTCTCGGTTCGGCCCACCCTAAGGGCGCACCGCATGTTGGCTGCCCGTTGCATACCGCTGACACCGCGAGGGGTCAACCAAGCGCAATGCCGCAGAGCATCAATTTCGTCGAATTATTCGGTGTGGTTTGAGACTGGCGCACGTGGCGAAAGAACCGCACCAGCAACCGACAACAAAGAGACATTATGCGCCACACCGTTTGTACGGGCGGTATGCCCAACAACGGCGTCTGCTGTTTCGGTCAAATTGTCGGCCTGTTGGTCTGTCAACCAAAACAAAACATGCATCCCGACAGTAAAGTCACCCGGCAAATCACACACGAGCACTTCGCAACCATTGTCTGTCGCGGAAAAGTGCTGTGACGTCACGGTCACCGACCCGTTGCGCAGCACCATCATCACATCATGTCGCTCGGGCGTTGAATTGAGAACTTTGGCGTCCAATTTAACGACTTCCATCGCGTCAAGTGTGGTGTCGTCAGCCATAGCAACAACTGCAACGGCTACATCAAAGAACCCGTTTTCATCCACTGGACCGGTCAGAACACGGCCCCGCCGCGCGTCAGGACGCAGGGCAAACTGCTGATAGGCCACATTAGGTGAACACGGCACGACCATCTTTGTCTTAAGCGTCTTGCGCACATCGGGGCCCGCATAGACCAGCGCACCAAGCAAAATTTGGATCAACGCCATAACAACGCCCATGGCGGCCACAGCAAAGCTCATCAAAATAATAAAAGCGGCCGTTGCGTGTTCTGCTGGCGCCCAAAGAGAAACGATCTTGATGACAGGCATCACAACGATCAACAATGTCGCTGACAGCGACAGCGCAAAAGTCTCGAGTGTTACGTTCGGGAAAAGAACCACATGACCGACAACCAAACCCGCAATACCAAAACATGCCACTGTCGCATGAAAAGCTGAAAGGACAGTCGGATCCATCCAAGCGACGGTCAGTACCATCATCATCGGGATCGCAACAGCAATCGCGATCAAGCGGCGCAAACGCATAACGCGGTAAAAGACTTGTTCAGTCGTGGGCCAAGCGAAAGGCATGCTTATCTCCTCTTCGCCCTCCAAAGAACCCTCAGAATCAGTCATAATTGAGACGGAAATCTGACGTTTGCCCCCTGTTTAAACCGCCCAGCGCGGCTTTCTCTTGGCAAAAAAGGCAGAAATGCCTTCTTCTGCCTCATTCCCACTCCATTGCGTGATCAACGCATCTATCGAGCGTTGAATTGTTGATTCGTCGATAACCGGACCCAAACTGCGCGCGTAAGCCTTGGCTGCCGCCACAGCACCCGGGGCGCATTGCAGAAAAGCGTCCACTTCAACCGCGACCGCAGCATCAAGATCGGCTGCGGGCAACGCCTGCGCGACCACTCCCAAACTTATAGCTTCTTGCGCGTTAAAAATTCGTGAAGACATCAGAACACGTCTTGCGTGCGCTTCACCCATGCGCGCCAGCACGTATGGGCCGATCGTTGCAGGCACGAGGCCAAGCTTTGTTTCCGTTAGGCCAAACTTCGCGTGATCTGCGGCAATCACAATGTCACAAACGCAGGCCAACCCGACGCCTCCGCCAAACGCATTCCCCTGTACACGCCCGATCAAAGGCTGCGGCAGGGTATTAAGCGCGCCCAACACATTCGCCAACGCTTGCGCCGCCCCCCGCTTCATAGCGTCATCACCGGCCATCTGTTCCTGCATCCAACCCAGATCGCCACCGGCGCAAAAACTGGTGCCCGCAGCCCCAAGCACAACGACGCGAATGTCTGTATTTGCAGCGATCGTTTCCGTGGCCTCTTGCAAAGCATCAATCACCGCGCGCGATAACGCATTGTGCTTTTCGGGGCGCTGCAACGTCAATGTCGCAACGCCGCGCACATCTGTCTTAAGATCAATCATCGCATTTCCTTTGCCATTTTGGCCGCCTGCGCAATGATTGCTGGATCAACACCCGTTTCGAAACCCAACCGCGCCATAAGGTCCAATACCGCCTCTGTCGCTACATTTCCGGGCGCACCGGGTGCATATGGACAACCGCCAAGGCCGCCCACAGCACTGTCAAATGTACGCACCCCCAAATCAAGCGCCGCTTCAATATTTGGCAATGCGCGCCCGTTGGTATCATGGAAATGCCCAGCGAGGCTGTCGGCTGGCGCAACCTTTAACACCGCCTCAAGCATCTGCATCACCCGCTCTGGCGTGCCATTCCCCAATGTATCCCCCAATGAGACCCGCATCGGCGCTATCTCGCGCAGTAACCCAACCACATCGGCGACCTGTGAATGCGAGGTCGATCCGTCAAACGGGCAGTCCGTCACACAAGACACATATCCACGCAATCCCACACCCGTATTCAAGGCGACCTCAACAACCGGAGCCAGATTGGCGACAGACTGTGCAATCGAACAATTCAAATTGCTTTGCGAAAACCCCTCAGAGGCCGAAATGAATACCGCAATCTCGTAGTTCACCATATCCTTACGCGCCGCCTTGAAACCTTCCCAGCCGCGCATATTAGGCACAAGCACTGCATAGGTAACACCTGCCACCTGCGGCAAACGCGCCATTACCTGATCCGAGTTGGCCATTTGCGGCACCCAGCGCGGGCTGACAAAACTGCCTACTTCGATATCGGTCAAACCCGATCGACCAAGCATTTCAATCAATGCAACCTTCTGCGCCACCGGAATGACACGGGCTTCGTTCTGCAAACCATCGCGAGGACCAACCTCATGAATACGAACAGCACGGGTCATACTCCCACCCTTCTTCTGTTCTTAATTACCTCGGGGAGGTCCCGAAGGGACTGGGGCAGCGCCCCTGACAACGTAAGACACCGACGGCACCATGACCGTGCTTGCATAAGACGGATCATTCTTCCGGCTCCAACCCAACCATCAATGCGCCTGCCGTCACCTGCGCCCCTGTCACCACATCAACGGATTTGATCAACCCATCACGCGGCGCGCGCAGAACATGTTCCATTTTCATCGCCTCAAGTACAACCAACCGATCCCCCGCAACCACAGTTTGGCCAACCTGAACAGCGACCTCACAAATCAAACCCGGCATCGGGGCAACAACGGTATCGCCGCCAATGGCGCTTTGCCCCCGATCTGCGGGATCAATCACCGCAAAGGTCTGCAATTGCGCGCCAAACAACGTCACTTGCTCACTATGGCAAATCGCGGGCAGCCCCCAATGTGCACCGCGACGCATCAGCGTTATTTGGTCGACACCAATGGCGACATCACACAGGTTTGGACCACGTACGCATAGCTTGGCCTCATACGTTTCATCGCCCTGCCCCAGAATGATTTCACGCGTCAGCGGCTCCCAAAGCGTAAACCCGATATGAAGGCCTTCACCCAGCTGTGCCGCGGTAACGACAGCCACTGCAATCTCGAACACACTTGGAACCGGCTGCTCGCAAAGCACACTACTTTCCCGGGCAATAAGGCCGGTATCAACATCACCCGCCACAAAACCGGAATTGCGTGCAAGCCTGCGCAAGAAACCAAGGTTCGTAACCGTGCCTGCCACCTGTGTCCCATCCAATGCCGCATGCATCGCGCGCAACGCAGCGGGACGGTCCACGCCATGTGTCGTGATCTTGGCGATCATTGGATCATACCAAGGCGAGATTTCATCACCCGCTTGCACACCACTATCAATGCGCGCGTTTTGCGGGAAATGCAGATGATCAATGGTCCCTGTCGCAGGCAAAAAACCTGCTGGGACGTCTTCTGCGTATAGCCGTGCTTCGAACGCATGCCCTTTGATCTGCAAATCAGACTGCTTTGCAGGCAACGGCTCGCCTGCGGCAACACGCAGTTGCCACGAAACCAGATCAACACCCGTGATCGCTTCGGTGACAGGGTGTTCCACTTGCAAACGTGTGTTCATTTCCATGAACCAGAACCCATCTGTGCGCAGGCCATTTGACCCGTCCACGATAAACTCGACCGTGCCAGCGCCCGCGTAACCAATCGCTTTGGCAGCTTTCACCGCAGCATCTCCCATCGCGCGGCGTACCGCATCTGTCATGCCCGGCGCAGGGGCTTCCTCGATGACCTTTTGATGACGGCGTTGCAGCGAACAATCGCGTTCAAATAAATGCACCGCGTCGGAGCCATCGCCAAACACCTGCACTTCGATATGGCGGGGCGCTATGATGTATTTCTCGATTAATACCGCTGCATTGCCGAAAGCGGTGCGCGCTTCTGCTTGGGCAGAAGCCAGGTTTTCTGCAAACTTGGCAGCAACCTCAACCAAACGCATGCCTTTACCACCGCCGCCAGCAACCGCCTTGATAAGCACTGGATAGCCGATGTCTTCTGCACGCGCGGCCAAGAACGCGGCATCCTGATTGGCCCCATGATACCCCGGCACGACGGGAACACCGGACGTTTCCATGAGCGCTTTGGCCGCATCCTTAAGTCCCATCGCACGGATCGCATCCGCAGAGGGTCCGATGAATACCAACCCTGCTTTTTGCACAGCTTCGACAAAATCGGGGTTTTCGGATAGAAACCCATAACCGGGATGGATCGCCTGCCCCCCAGTCTGTAGCGCCGCCGCGATGATCAGATCACCGCGCAGATAGCTTTCCGCCACAGGTGCCGGACCAATGCGCACCGCTTCATCCGCTTGGATCACATGCAGCGCCTGCGCGTCAGCGTCAGAGTAGATGGCGACCGTTCGCACACCCATTTCGCGGGCGGTTTTGATCACGCGGCAGGCGATTTCGCCGCGGTTGGCTATCAAGATTTTATCAAACATCTGCGTCACATCCGGAACACGCCAAAGCGTGTCTCCTCGATCGGGGCATTCATCGCGGCTGCCAGCGACAATGCCAGCACTTCGCGGCTTTTGCGCGGATCAATAATGCCGTCATCCCAAAGGCGTGCACTCGCGTAAAGCGGATGCGATTGCTCTTCGAACATATCCACGGTTGGCTTTTTGAAAGCGGCTTCATCTTCGGCCGACCACGTCCCACCGCCACGTTCAATCGCGTCGCGTTTGACAGTGGCCAGCACGCCAGCGGCTTGCGCACCGCCCATCACAGATATCCGCGACGTCGGCCATGACCACATAAAGTGCGGACTGTAAGCCCTCCCAGCCATGCCATAATTACCTGCACCGAATGATCCACCGACAACCATCGTGATCTTGGGAACCTTCGTTGTAGCAACAGCCGTGACCATCTTGGCCCCGTGCCGCGCGATGCCTTCGTTTTCGTATTTCTGCCCGACCATGAAGCCCGTGATGTTTTGCAAGAAAACCAACGGGATTTTGCGCTGACTGCAAAGTTCCACGAAATGCGCGCCCTTTTGCGCGCTCTCGGAAAACAGCACGCCATTGTTGGCCACGATACCGCAAGGCCAACCGTCGATATGGGCAAATCCGCAAACCAGCGTTTCGCCGAACCGCGCCTTGAATTCGTCAAATCGTGATCCGTCCACGATACGCCTGATCACCTCGCGAATATCATATGGCGTGCGCAAGTCGGCGGGAACCACATCAAACAAAGTATCAGGATCAAGCGCTGGAGCTTCGGAAGGCAATCTATTGGGATTGCTTTCTTTTTGCAAAGCACACGACGCAACAGCCTGCCGCGCAAGTGCCAAGGCGTGTGCGTCATCTTCGGCCAAATAATCAGCCACGCCTGACAAACGCGTATGCACATCACCGCCGCCCAATTCCTCTGCCGAAACCACTTCACCAGTCGCAGCCTTCACCAACGGCGGACCTGCAAGGAAGATCGTGCCTTGGTCGCGCACGATAATCGACACATCGGCCATAGCGGGCACATAGGCCCCGCCTGCGGTGCATGACCCCATCACAACAGCGATCTGCGGGATGCCTTTGGCGGACATCTGGGCCTGATTGTAAAAGATGCGGCCAAAGTGGTCGCGGTCCGGGAATACTTCGTCTTGATTGGGTAGGTTCGCGCCGCCACTGTCGACCAGATAGACGCAAGGAAGATGACAGGCTTCGGCGATTTCTTGGGCGCGTAGATGCTTTTTGACGGTCATCGGATAGTAGGTGCCGCCCTTCACGGTCGCATCATTGCAAACGACCATGACCAGATGTCCGTTCACCAGCCCCACGCCAGCGATCACGCCTGCGCAGGGCGCCGCACCATCATAAAGACCGTGTGCCGCTGTCGCGCCGACCTCGAGAAACGGACTGCCTGGGTCAAGCAAACCTGCAACACGGTCGCGGGGCAGCATCTTGCCACGGCTAACATGACGCGATCGGGATTTTTCACCACCGCCAAAGGCTGCCTCTCTTGCAGCTTGGGCCACTTCGGCCAATGCGGCTTCGTGCAAAATGCGATCACTCATGCGGAAGGTCCTTGTGGTTGCGGCAATGCTTCACCGCGCGCGCCTACGAAATACGTGGTGGCCACACCGCTGGGATGAACGCAGTTGATCACCATGCGAACGGCGGCATCAGGATGCGTGGTCGCTGCGCAATCTGTTAGCCTTGCACCTTCAGGTGCCGATTGCAGATAGGCCGCAGCATAGCGGTTGATAATCTCGGTCTCGGACGGCAGTTGCCCGCGCTGAAAGCCCAGATAGCCAACAAAGGCGATCAATCCGGCAAGCGGCAAAAAGAACACCGCCCGCGTCACCTCATTGCTCCCATCATTTCGCGCCCGATCAACATGCGCCGGATTTCGGACGTACCGGCGCCGATCTCCATTAGTTTTGCGTCGCGGAACAGGCGTGCAACTGGTGCATCATTCATAAACCCTGCCCCGCCCATTGCTTGCACGGCTTGGTGAGCCTGTTTCATAGCCTCTTCGCTGGCATAAAGACAGCAGGCCGCCGCATCTTGGCGCGTGACCGTGCCACGGTCACAGGCGCGCGCAACTTCGTAAACATAAGCCCGCGCGGAATTCATTGCCGTATACATATCCGCGATTTTGCCCTGCATCAGTTGGAAACTCCCGATAGGCTCGCCGAACTGTTTGCGGGTGCTGATATATGGCATGATCTCGTCCAGACAGGCCGCCATGATGCCAAGACCGATGCCCGCAAGCACAACACGCTCGTAATCGAGGCCGGACATCAGAACGCGCACGCCTTTGCCCTCTTCGCCCAGCACGTTTTCAAACGGTACAGCAACATCGTCAAAAATCAGCTCTGCTGTGTTGGACCCGCGCATGCCCAGTTTGTCGAAATGCGCAGATGTCGAAAAACCGACCATTTCTTTTTCGATCAGGAAAGCAGTGATGCCTTTGGCCCCCGCATCCAGGTCAGTCTTAGCGTAGACGACCAGCGTGTCGGCCTCTGGCCCGTTCGTGATCCAGTATTTGTTCCCGTTCAGGCGGTAGTGATCATTGCGCTTTTCAGCGCGCAGCGACATTGATACGACATCCGATCCCGCGCCCGCCTCTGACATTGCCAGCGCGCCAACATGATCGCCAGAAACCAGACGCGGCAGGTATTTCGCCCTTTGCGCATCGGTTCCGTTGAGTTTGATCTGATTAACGCAAAGGTTGGAATGCGCGCCATATGACAGGCTGACAGATGCACTCGCCCGCGCAATTTCTTCAATCGCCACAGTATGTGCCAGATAGGACATGCCTACGCCGCCGTATGCTTCGTCAACAGTGACGCCCAGCAAGCCCAGCGCGCCCATTTCTGTCCAAAGCTCGGCAGGGAAATTATTGTCGCGATCGATCGCTGCAGCCAGTGGCTTGACCCGCGATTGCGCCCAGTCATGCACCATATCGCGCAAGGCATTCACATCCTCGCCCAGATCAAATGTCATTGAGGCATGAAACATGAGGTGCTCCAGATTAATTGAACGCTTGTTCATTAATAGAGCGCAGTCGTGCGATCTGTCGACTCCTTTTTTTGCAAAGAGCCCTGTGCGTTCCCTATTCTGCCACAGCTTGCCCTTGGTAGACCGTCGAAACCTCTGCCCGAATGATCCGTGCCAACTGTGCACAATCATCAAGGCTAAACGTTAAAGGCAATCGCATGTCTACGATTCCAGCCAAGACCCGATCAGACGATGGCATCGGCGAAGAAGGTGCATAGCGCCAGCTGTCATAGCGCGAGGTAAACCCTTTGGGTTCTGCCCCTCCGAACCATTTCAGTTCAACACCGCGTGCGGCGCAGCGGGTTAAGACGTCGCCCACCGAAGCCGCCTCCCAATCCAGCAAAAGAAACTGGAACGATGACGCGACGAACTGTTCTTTTTCGGGACGCGGTATCAGGCGCAGACCAGCGGTATCTGCCAAGCCCTTTTCCAACACGCGGTATCGTGCATTCCACTTTTCGCACTGTGCAGCCAAATTGCGCAGTTGTGGGCGCAAAATCGCTGCGCGCAAGTTGTCCATGCGGCCGGAGATATTGGGCGTCTCGTATTTGATCTTGGCAAAAGTCTCGACCGGCGGAGCCGCGCGGTGCTTTTCAAACAGCATATAGCTGCCAGAGAGCATGATCGCGCGGGCCATATCTTCGGCCCCGTCGCAAATCAGGAAGCCGCCTTCGCCGGAATTGATGTGCTTATAGGTCTGCGTCGAATAGCACCCAAAGCGTCCCCAGCGGCCACTCGGAACGCCATTCCACGCGGCACCCATGGTGTGCGCACAGTCCTCGATCACGGTAACACCTGCGGCATCGCACATCGCTATCAAGCGTTCCATATCGCAGATATGGCCGCGCATGTGGCTGAGAAGCAGGACTTTGGATTGGTCCAGTTTCGTGGATAAATCATCAAGGTCGATCAAAAGATCTTCGGTGACGCCGACAAATACCGGTACACCACCCACCGCCGCAATCGCACCGGGTACAGGCGCAAGTGTGAACGCGTTGGTCAGGACTTTGTCGCCATGTTTCACACCTGACGCACGCAAGGCTGTTGTCATCGCATACCCGCCAGAGGCCACAGCAAGGCAGTATTTCGACCCCACTGTTGCGGCGAATTCTTCCTCTAACAATGCAGCCTCGGCGATCTCGTCACCACTGGTGTTGTAACGGTGCAAGCGGCCTGACTGCATCACAGCATTGGCCGCAGCGATCCCTTCGGCGGGGATCGATTCTTGCTGGGTAAAGCTTCCGGTGAATTTCTCTGTCATGAGTCTACTCTTTATGCGGAATGCGTCCGCGTCAAATGGCCACTTTGGCGCATTGCATAATGCCAATTCAGCCAATCAGGCGCGCGACGACCTCGTCGAGTTGCGCGTAGCTGTCGATCGTGGCTTCTGGATCAAGCGCCAAGACATCTTCGCGGCCCGGCCCGAAGGTCACCAAGATCGACGGCACACCCGCATTGCGCGACGTATCGCGGTCGGTGGCAGTATCTCCAACCAGTAGTGAGCGCTTGGGATCACCACCCGCACGGCGCACGGCCTCAAAATGATGTTCAGGGTCGGGTTTGCGCACAGGCAAAGTATCCGCCCCGATAAGGGATGCAAAAGCGTCGCGCACGCCAAGGCTGGTCATCAATGTCTCGGCCAAGCCTTCTGGTTTATTGGTCGCAATACCGACGGCGTAATCAGCCATGCGCAGGCGTTCAACCGCATCCATCGCACCAGGATACAAGAAGGTATGCGTATCAATCGCTTCGGCATAAGCGGTCAGTAAGACGGGGTACTGCGCATCAACCTCGGTTTCGTCAAAACCTTCGCTGCGCGAAAAGCCAAGGCGCAACATGGCGCGGCCCCCACGCAACGCCGTTGCAGCGTCTTGGATAGGATCAAGCAAATCACCCAGTCCGAGGTCGCGAAAACAACTGTTTGCTGCAGCGATTAAATCACCGCTGGTATCAGCCAATGTGCCATCAAGATCGAAGATTACAGTGCGTTTTGTCATCAAGCTGCCTTTTGGTTAATCATTCCTCTGTAACGCCCTGTAAACTGATGTGAACCCCCTGCCCTTGTGATAATCAAAAAGGGCAGTAGAAGGCAGGTAACAACAAGGTTTGAGGCAGCAATGACAACCGCACTGATTATCCTAGGCGCAGGCATGGGCACGCGTATGAATTCGGAGCTGCCCAAAGTGCTGCACCAGATCGCAGGCGCGCCGATGTTGGTGCATGCGATGAAATCCGGCGGCGCACTTGATCCCGCGCATACTGTGATCGTTGCAGGACACGGCGCTGATTTGGTCGAAGCCGCAGCCAAAGCCTATGACCCCGATGTGACTGTCGCTATCCAGTCAGAACAGTTGGGCACTGCCCACGCGGTGTCCCAAGCACGCAGCGCATTGGCCGATTTTGACGGTGATGCGCTGGTTCTTTACGGGGACACGCCTTTTATTCGCGCCGAGACGTTGGCTGCAATGACGGCAGCACGCCTAACCCATGATATCGTGGTGTTAGGTTTTGAAGCCGCAGACGCTGGCCGCTATGGGCGGTTGATCCTTAAGGATGACCAACTTGACCGGATTGTTGAGTTTAAAGACGCAACCGACGCAGAGCGCGGCGTGAACCTATGTAACAGCGGGGTTGTTGCGGCAAATGCAGCCACGCTTTTTGATTTGATCGATGCTGTTGGCAACGAAAATGCTGCAAGCGAATACTATCTGACCGATATTATCAGCATTGCCCGCGCACGCGGATTGAGCGCGACAGTCGTGCGCTGCGACGAGGCCGAAACTCTTGGCATCAATTCGCGTTCGGAACTGGCACAAGCCGAGGCGCTGTTCCAAGCAAATGCACGCCAAATGGCGCAGGAAGACGGCGTGACGATGATCGCGCCCGAAACCGTGTTCTTCGCTCATGATACTGTCATTGGCCGCGATACCGTGATCGAACCAAACGTCGTTTTCGGCCCCGATGTGACGATAGAAAGCAGCACGACAATCCGCGCGTTTTCACACCTTGAAGGTTGCCATGTCTCGCGCGGGTCAGTCGTTGGCCCCTACGCGCGGCTACGTCCGGGTGCGGAACTTGCTGAAAACGTTAAAGTCGGCAATTTCGTTGAGATCAAGAACGCACAGATCGCAGCAGGCGCAAAAGTGAACCACCTGTCATATATCGGTGACGCGACTATTGGCGCACGCAGCAACATCGGTGCAGGCACGATTACCTGTAACTATGACGGTGTGTTCAAACATCATACGACGATTGGCGAAGACGTCTTTATCGGCTCCAACACCATGCTCGTGGCCCCTGTCACGGTTGGTGATGCGGCGATGACGGGCAGTGGATCGGTTGTGACACGCGATGTGCCCGCCGGTGATCTGGCCGTGGGCCGCGCAAAACAAGAAAACAAAGCTGGGTTTGCGGTGCGTCTGTTCGACAAACTGCGCGCGCTCAAAGCAAAAGGGTCCTAAACCATGTGTGGTATCGTTGGCGTATTAGGCAATCACGAAGCAGCCCCCCTGTTGGTCGAAGCGCTCAAACGTTTGGAATATCGCGGCTATGACAGCGCAGGGATCGCGACCATCAATGATGGCGCGTTGGACCGCCGCCGTGCTGTCGGTAAACTGGTGAACCTGTCGGATGTTTTAGTGCACGAGCCTTTGGCGGGAAAAGCCGGTATCGGCCACACCCGCTGGGCCACGCACGGTGCACCCAATGCTGGAAATGCGCACCCGCACCGCGCAGGCAGCGTTGCCGTAGTACACAACGGCATCATCGAGAATTTTCGCGAGTTACGCGCGTTTTTGGGTGAACAAGGTGTTGGCTACGAGACGGACACTGACACTGAAACCGTCGCACTGCTGGCTAACTACTATGTGTCCCAAGGTCTAAGCCCGCGTGATGCAGCACAGAAAACCATTTCCCGCCTCGAAGGTGCTTATGCGCTGTGTTTCCTGTTTGACGGTGAAGACGATCTGCTGATCGCAGCCCGCAAAGGTTCTCCGCTTGCGATTGGTCATGGTGATGGCGAAATGTTTGTTGGCTCTGACGCAATCGCATTGGCACCAATGACAGACCGGATCACGTACCTTGAAGAAGGTGATTGGGCCGTCATCACCCGCACCAGCCTTGAAATCCGTGATGCGCAAGGCAACATCGCTAACCGCGCGGTCAACACGATCCAAATTGATACGGCCCGCGTCGACAAAGCGGGCTTCAAACACTTCATGGCCAAAGAAATCGCGGAACAACCCGTCGTGCTGCAAGGTGCCTTGGCCCATTACATCAACGCAGACGGCACAGCAGTCACTTTGCCTGATCCCGGCATTGATTTCACCCAAGTCGAGCGGATGACCATGGTTGCATGCGGCACCGCGTTCTATGCCTGCATGGTCGCCAAATATTGGTTCGAACAGATTGCGGGCATTCCGGTCGAGGTCGATGTGGCATCAGAATTCCGCTACCGCGAACCGCCCGTAACTTCTGGCACCGTCGCTTTGTTCGTCAGCCAATCTGGCGAAACAGCCGATACGCTGGCCGCGTTGCGCTACATGCAGGGAAAAGCGGACAAGATCGTATCGGTCGTGAATGTCCCCGAAAGCTCGATCGCGCGCGAAAGCGATTTGGCGCTGCCGATCTTGGCGGGCACGGAAATCGGCGTGGCATCGACCAAAGCTTTCACCTGCCAGCTCACGACGTTGGCCATTCTGGCACTGCAAGCGGCCCATGCGCGCGGCAAAATCTCAGCACAGGATATGGCCATAAAACTGGAAGCCTTGCGCAACATGCCGGGGATTTTCAATCAAGCGCTGGGTATTGAAGGCAAAACAAAGAAGGTATCGCGCAAACTGGCAGAAGCACGCGACATCTTGTTCTTGGGACGCGGCGTAATGTACCCATTGGCCCTAGAGGGCGCACTTAAACTAAAAGAAATCAGTTATATACACGCCGAAGCTTATGCGTCTGGCGAATTAAAGCATGGCCCCATCGCCTTGGTCGACAAGCATGTGCCTGTGATTGTCATGGCTCCGCGCGATAGCTTGTTCGAGAAAACCGTATCAAACATGCAAGAAGTCATGGCGCGCGGCGGTAAAGTGCTGTTAATCACCGACCAACGTGGTGCTACAGAGGCTGGCATGGGCGTCTGGGACACAATCATCATGCCAGAGATTGACCCGTTCCTTGCTCCGATCCTCTATGCGGTGCCCGCACAATTACTTGCCTACCATACTGCAGTCGCAAAGGGGACAGATGTGGATCAGCCGCGCAATCTAGCCAAATCGGTAACAGTCGAATGACCACTGTTAAAATCGCGACCGCACAACTGCGCGCCTTGGCCGATCCGGTCAAAGCCTCTGAAATGCACAAATATCACAAGGTAGATCGCCAGTATCTGGGGATCGCCAATCCGGTGATCGACGAGCACGTCAAAGCCTGGCGCGAAGATGTCGATCTTGAAGGACGCCTGACATTGGCTCGCGGTCTTTGGAAAGGCAACATCCACGAAGGCCGCATTGCCGCCGCCAAGCTGCTGACCCAAGCCCGCATCCGGCCAGACGATCAGGCCGCATGGGAATTGATCAAGTCATGGGTCCCGACGTTTGATGCATGGGCTATTGCAGATCACGCAAGCATCGCCGGTCAAAAGCGACTGGTCGCTGATCCATCCCGCTTGGATGAAATCGAAGAATGGACCAAGTCCCATCATATGTGGAGCAAGCGCGCCGCATTGGTCATGACCTTGCCTTGGACGAAGCAAAACCACCCCAAGCCCAATGAGATCGCAGCACGCGAACGCGCTTTGGGCTGGGCTGCAGAATATGCATCCGATCACGATCGGTTCATCCAAAAGTCCATCGCGTGGTGGCTACGTGATTTATCCAAACACGATCCTGCGCGCGTGCAGACGTTTTTAGACGCCAACGCCGAAACGATGAAACCATCGGCCGTCAAAGAAGCCAGACGGCTCTTGCCCGACTAAGGGGCCGCGAAAACGGTGAGTTCTGGCAGTCCGGTCAACGGGGCCTCTAGCAGGCGCATCGCCGCAAGGCTGATCTGGCTGCCGGACCCTGCCGCCCCACCAGAGGGGCGCAGTTCGATATTGATAGCATTGCCCTGATATTCCACACGACCAGCGGCCAAGGTCGTCACCAACGGCGTTTTGAGCCAGATCCCGGGTTCTGTCGGTGATCCCAAAGACGCAATTGTAGTGCCCAGCCTTGTTTGAACCACGGCAATGGCCGAGACCGCAGCATCGCGGTCGGCCTGCGATGTCGTGTCAAAATCTGCGACTGTTGTCGCATTTTCTGGCGGCGGTGGGGCCACACCAACAGCGGGTATAGGCGCCACGATCGAAGCCTCTGGCACGACGCCGAAAAACTCTTGGAACGCGGGCGTGGTACAACCAGCCAACGCAGCAAAGGGCAGGATAAAAACTATTCTCATACGCGGACCCTATGTCGGGGCTGACCGCTGTGCAACGGGTCCGATGTGGCTTGCGCAAAGATGCGCCCGCCCTTAGATTGATATCATGACAAATCCTCTCATCGACCCTTTCGCCCGCGCCATTTCTTATTTGCGGGTATCCGTCACCGACCGCTGCGATTTTCGCTGTGTCTATTGCATGTCTGAAAACATGACGTTCCTGCCCAAAAAAGAGCTTTTGACGCTCGAGGAACTGGACCGCATGTGTTCGGCCTTTGTGCGGCTTGGCGTGAAAAAGCTGCGGATTACGGGCGGTGAACCTTTGGTGCGCCGCGATATCATGACGTTCTTTCGCAGCATGTCGCGGCATCTGGAAACCGGTGATTTGCACGAACTGACGTTAACCACCAACGGCAGCCAGCTTGAAAAATACGCCGATGATCTGTTTGCCGCAGGTGTGCGCCGGATCAACGTGTCGCTTGATACGCTCGACGAGGATAAATTTGCCAAGATCACACGCTGGGGGCGCCTGCCCCAAGTGATGCGCGGCATTGATGCGGCCCAAAAGGCGGGCTTGCGTGTCAAGATCAACACTGTCGCCCTGCAGGACTTTAACGAAGACGAGCTTGAGGCGCTGACAGACTGGTGCGCATCGCGCGATCTGGACCTGACCTTTATCGAGGTCATGCCGATGGGTGATTTGGGCAATGAGGACCGATTAGGGCAATATTGGTCGCTCAAAGACCTGCGTGCGCGCATTGCTGAACGCTCCCCCTTGATTGACCTGCCCGAAAGCACAGGCGGCCCCGCCCGTTATGTGCGTGTTGAAAGCACTGGGCAGAAGATCGGGTTCATCACCCCGCTAAGCCATAATTTCTGCGAAAGCTGCAACCGCGTGCGGATCACCTGCACGGGCGAAATTTACACATGTCTGGGCCAAGAAGGCCATTCCGACCTGCGCGGCCCACTGCGCGCGTCAGAGTCTGACGCCGATCTGGAGGATGCGATCCGTGCCGCAATTGCGTTGAAGCCGAAAGGGCATGATTTCGACTATTCACGCCAGCAAATTGATGGGCAAGTTAGTCGGCATATGTCGCATACGGGCGGTTAGAGAAAGTGTAGCCAAGGACTGTTAAGCGGGACCAGGACGAAACCGCTCTCGCGGTATTGGCGCTTGTGGCCGGTGTTTTGCACAGATTG
>NZ_JAFMHR010000211.1 GCF_017854415.1 Yoonia sp.
GCTTGCCGCAGGCACCGGCGGTATCAACTTTGGTGAAGTGTTAGTGCTTCGCCATCTCTGAGCGGATCTGCTGGCGTAGCAGATCAATGGGCACTTTTTGCCCGTCGCGTTTAAATTGCCAATATGTCCAGCCGTTACAGCTTGGCGCGCCCTCAAGATGGGCGCCGACCTGATGGATCGATCCTTTGATGTCGTCACCGATCAACGTGCCATCGGCGCGGACCTTTGCTTTGTGACGACCATTCATGCTCCACAGTTCTTCGCCGGGGCGCAGCATGCCGCGTTCAACCAAAACACCAAAAGCGACACGAGGTTCGGCACGCTTTGAGGTCGAAACCTCCAACGCTTCTTTGTCGAATTTGCGGGTGTTCTTGATGCGCTTTTCAGCAACCTTGCGGTACGCTTCCTCACGCTCGATACCGATGAAATCGCGACCAAGCATTTTTGCGACAGCGCCCGTGGTGCCAGTCCCGAAGAATGGGTCAAGGACCACATCGCCGGGGTTAGTGGTGGCAACCAGTACACGGTGCAACAGGGACTGGGGTTTTTGTGTCGGATGCGCTTTGTCACCCTCATCGTTTTTGATCCGCTCGTGACCGGTACAGATGGGCAGAACCCAATCTGACCGCATCTGGACGCCTTCGTTGAGGGCCTTGAGAGCTTCGTAGTTAAAAGTGTATTTGCTGACTTCTTCTTTGGACGCCCAGATCAGAGTCTCGTGCGCATTCGTCAGACGCTTACCGCGGAAATTCGGCATCGGGTTAGACTTGCGCCAAACCACATCGTTCAAGATCCAGAACCCTTGGTTCTGCAACTCTGCGCCCATGCGAAATACATTATGATAGCTGCCAATGACCCAGATCGCGCCGTTTGGTTTCAACAAGCGGCGGGCCGCTTTCAACCATTTATGTGTGAACTGGTCATAGACCTTAAAGCTGTCGAATTGGTCCCAAGCATCGTCGACCGCGTCGACCTTGGAATTATCGGGGCGATGCAGATCGCCCTTAAGCTGTAGGTTGTAGGGTGGGTCTGCGAAGATCAGATCAACAGAGCCCGCAGGCAGGCTATTCATCCGGTCGATACAGTCACCATCAAGGATCGTGTTTAGCGGGAGCGTTTGCACGCTCTTCATTTTTGTTTTGATCGTCATGTTCAGCCTCAATGCCCGGCGGGTAGCCCGCTCTTGGTTGACCCCATATTGAGTCAGACACGATTCGCTGTCAAAATGTTTATTGAATCAATCACTTACGTTTCTATCTTGATACAAGATATTGTGTATAGGTTTGAACGAACGTCTATGGTGGGGGGTGACGCCGAAACGCTCTAGGCCCAATTTATGTTGGGCTGTGGGGTATCCGGCGTTCCGTTCCCAACCGTAGTGCGGAAACTGTTGCGCCAAATCCACCATGTGTCTGTCGCGCCACACTTTAGCTACGATGGAAGCTGCCGAAATCGACAGGCTGCGCGCATCACCTTTGATGATGGTCTCAGAAGAAATTTCCAAACCACGCGGGATCATGTTTCCGTCGATCAAAGCGTAATCAGCAGCCTGGCGTAATCCTGCGATCGCGCGGACCATCGCAATGTGGGACGCGCGCAAGATGTTATGTTCATCAATCTCGGCGACTGTCGCCTCTGCTAGCGAAACATCAGCCGCATCCATGATCTGATCGAACAGCGCATCGCGGCGCTTCGCAGTCAGCCTTTTGCTGTCATTCAATCCATCAGGAATGTTTTGCGGATCAAGGATCACTGCTGCAGCGCAAACCGGACCTGCCAATGGGCCGCGCCCCACTTCGTCCACGCCCGCGATACGGAAAAAGCCCCGCGTGAGGGCTGCTTGTTCAAAACTGAAATCTGGTTGGGTCATGGGTTTAGTGACCAGAAGGGTCGGCGCAATTCAAGACAAAAAGGGGCAGAGAGCCATGTCCGTCTCTCTGCCCCGTTAGGATGTTTGGCCTTTGACGCACTAAACTGCGACTTGTTAACGGGTCAAACATCCAAGGTGGCGCGGCAACTGGGGCAAGCAGCCGCGCTACTTCGCGACGTCTTAGTTACGACGCGTAGCTCGGAAACCTTGTTCGCGCAGGCAAAGGGGATCAAAGCCATTGCGTGGGCCATTGTCGGTAAACACACGCACAGCACAGCGGTTGGGCAGGTGGTTCACACGCGCATAGTTCCGTTCAAGACAGCGCTGGCCGAACAAGCGCTGTGTGCCGAATCGGGTTTCAACACTTTGCAGGCACTCGCGCGGCAGATCGCGGTTGCGGGCTTGGTTGTTTTGGCGCGGACGTTGGCGGTTTAGATCAGCCCAACTATCGGTGTTGCGATTGCTACGATGATCCACGGTCCGGGCAGGCTCTGCCACACGATCGTTCCGTTTGTTGTTTTCAATTGCGACGTTCAGGGCGGCAATCGCTGCAATTCCAATGAGCAACTTACCGACATCTTCGCGATCAAAACCGTTGGCTTGCACGGGTGCTGCGGTGGCAAAGGTAAGTGACAAGGCAGTTATGCCTGCGATCATATGCTTAAACATGGGGCGTATCCTTTTGGTTCAGGTGCCATCGTGGTGGCGATGGGATGAACTTGGAGGCAGACAACCGTGCCAAACAATATCGGGGGATGGTTATGCGATTGCCATCGCGATAACATGAGGCGTTATTGAATATCAGTTGGGTTTTGGATCAGTTGGGCACATGAAACATCTTTCTTTCTCACTCTGCCTGCTGATGCTGGGCACAACTGCCGCTCAAGCCGCGTGCTATGCCGATTACAAGGCCAAGCAAGACGGTCCTTTGCGCCTGCACTATGGCGTTGCAGAGGTACGCGGCGAGTGCTCTGCTGGATCTGCCGCCCGCGAATTGGGCGACCGTTTGGATGATAATGGTTGGCAGCTGTTGAATGTCCTTGGTGTCTTTGATGACGCCGGACTTGATGAAAGAAAGGACAGCGCAGGTGAGTATTTCCTCCGCTTCTGAGGCACGTGAAATTGGCAACCGGATTGTCGTCATGGGGATCGCCGCAATTGTGGTGATCCTTGCGATTGC
>NZ_JAFMHR010000212.1:0-922 GCF_017854415.1 Yoonia sp.
CAGATTTGACAATAACTCCTCCAACGTAGAGGTTGCTGAAGGAGATGACCCTTATGACTGCGATCAATGACGTTGGCCTAGCCATACAAAGAAGGCGAAAGGGATGCGCAGAAAATAAATATAACTGGCTAAAATACGACTTAAAATATATGTCACCCAATCCCCTGCAGCATTGATATCTGTCAATCGTCACACTCCGGTTTTCCTTTACTAATTTGCGCCGAGGCGGTTTCCTTGGAACACTGGAGACGCAAATCACATGGTCGTCTTGCATCAAAACTGTAATACGAGCCTTTTGGCAGAAATCTGAGACGATATGACGCGCAAGACATCAAAACCTGCGGTAAAAGGCAAAACAAAGCCAGCCCGTGCAACGGTCGCAAAGCCGAAGGCAGCGGCAAAGGTTGACGTTGCTATCCCTGTTGTTGGCCTAGGTGCCTCTGCAGGCGGCCTTCAAGCCTACAGCGCCTTTCTTGACGCCGCTCCGTCTGACACTGGCGCAGCGTTAGTCTTGGTTCATCATGTCGATCCGGACCACAAAAGCCTGATGGCGGATCTTTTGGCTAACCACACGGCCATGCCCGTGGTGCTGGCCGTGGATCAGACGCCGGTGCAGGCAGATCATGTATACGTCATTCCCCCAAACAGTTATCTGGAAATCAAGAACGGGGTTTTGCACCTTTCGGAGCCAACGGACCGTCGCGGAACACGCCTGCCGATTGATTTATTCCTAAGGTCTTTGGCCAAGGATTTGGGTCAGAACGCCATCGCAGTGATCCTGTCGGGCACCGGCAGCGATGGATCAGCAGCCATTCGCGAGATTAAAGAACAGGGTGGCATTGTGCTGGTGCAAGATCCGTCCGAGGCATCACATGATGGGATGCCGCGCAGTGCGATTGCGACCGGGGCGGCCGATCACGTT
>NZ_JAFMHR010000212.1:932-3049 GCF_017854415.1 Yoonia sp.
ACGTTGTCGCTGTTGCAGAGATGCCGGACATCATCACCAACTACGTGCGGCATCCATTCGTTCAGAATGGCAGTGCCAAGAAGGTGCTTGGTGAAAACGCCAAGGGTTCGTTGGAGCAGATCATTGCGGTTCTGAAGGCGCATTCGCCGATAAATTTCGATCTCTACAAGGATGGCACGTTGCTACGTCGGATCGAGCGGCGGATGGCGCTACGACACATGGAGAATTCGGGCGATTACCTCGCTCTTTTGAAAGACTCGGCCGAAGAGGCGCAGAACCTCTGTGCTGATCTTCTTATCAGCGTAACGTCCTTCTTCCGCGATCCTGATGCTTTTGACTACCTCGAAAAGACGGTGCTTGATGAATTAGTCAAATCGCATGACGCACGGCACCCGGTTCGGATTTGGGTGCCGGGATGCGCCACAGGCGAAGAAGTCTATTCGCTGGCGATGCTTGTCATTGAAAAAATATCGACCCTCCGCAAAGATGTGAAATTGCAGGTTTTTGCCTCGGATGTTGATGAACGGGCGCTGACAGTCGCGCGGAACGGCGTATATCCGGATTCTATCTCTGAAGATGTCTCTCCTGCACGCCTGAGGCGGTTTTTCACCAAGGAAGATCACAGTTACCGCGTGACGCCAGAGTTGCGTGATGCAGTTGTTTTTGCCAACCAGAACATCTTGGCTGATGCACCTTTCTCGAAGCTTGATCTGATCTCGTGCCGCAATCTGATGATCTATCTGACGCCCGATGCGCAGGAGCGGATTATGCAGATGTTTCACTTTGCGCTCAATGATGGCGGTTCTCTGTTTCTGGGCATGTCAGAGACGACTGGCAACCACGACAGTCTTTTTGAGCCGCTGTCAAAGAAATACCGCGTTTACAAACGCGTCGGCACCACGCGCAGCCGCGCTTTCGATTTCCCGATTGCGCAACGCCGATACGCTAATGCCGGTCTTGTGCCAACGCGCAGTCAGTACCAAGCCGCTGGCAACAAGTTGGCGGAGCTGAGCCAAAGTCTTCTGGTGCAACACTACGCCCCCGCAGCCGTCCTGATTAACGCCCAGTCCGAAGCGCTGTATCTTGAGGGCGCAACGGACAAATACCTCAGGGTGCCATCGGGCGAAACAAGCCGTGATTTGTTGGCCATGGCACGGCAGGGACTGCGCGCGCGCTTAAGTAGGGCCATTCGGACGGCGCGGACGCAAGAGGCGATGGCCAAGGAGCGCGCCACAATCACGCAAGGTGGTGACAGGGTTGGTGTGACCATTCAGGTGCATCCGGTGTCGCTCGATGAAGCTGAATTGCTTCTGGTGACCTTCGCGGATGAGCCAGTGACTGCGGTTGTTCCAGCCTCTGATGAACCGAACGCAGAAGTGAACCGTCAGCTAGAGCAGGAACTTGAAACCACGCGTGCTGATTTACGCACAACGATCCGCGACTACGAATTGTCCACCGAAGAGTTGAAGGCCGTCAACGAAGAAGCCATGTCGATGAACGAGGAGTTCCAGTCGACAAATGAAGAGCTTGAGACCTCCAAGGAAGAGTTGCAGTCCCTTAATGAAGAGCTGACGACGCTTAACACCCAGCTTCAGCAAAAGGTCGAAGATGAACGGCGGCTGTCGGATGATTTGAACAACTTGCTGTCCAGTTCGGGCATTGCAACGCTGTTTCTGGACAGCGAGTTCAATATCAAGCGGTTTACACCAGCGACACGTGAGTTGTTCAACCTGATCAGCAAGGACATCGGGCGATCCTTCAGCGACATTACCAGCAGGGTCAACGACCCGGAACTGCTCAAAGACGCAGAAGATGTGCTTGAAACCCTCGTTTCAGTCGAATGCGAAGTTGAAGGCGACGACGGACGGTGGTTCGTTCGCCGTATCCTCCCTTATCGCACGCAAAGCGGCGCGATTGACGGCGTTGCGGTGACGTTTTCCGAAGTGTCGGAGCTTAAGGCCTTGCAAAGCGAGACCGCCACCGCCCGAGAATTTGCAGAGAGCATTATCAGCACGGTGCGCGAACCCATGCTTGTGCTTGACGGTACGTTAAAAATTCTCTCAGCCAGCCGGTCGTTCAGTCGTATATTCGCGACGGCCGCAGTGGACGTCATCGGA
>NZ_JAFMHR010000213.1 GCF_017854415.1 Yoonia sp.
TCGACGCTTACGAACGGCACCATGGCCAGTTTAGAGGCTTTGAGGCTCATGAATTGCTCCGGGTTGGACGGTCAAAGACACGGCGGCCCATCAGGGATGCCGTTAAATCAACCATGAGGTTTGCGGTCTTGCCGCGATCATCTAAAAACGGATTGAGTTCGACCAGATCAAGCGAGGTGACAAGATTGCTGTCTGACAGCATCTCCATCACCAAATGGCCTTCACGGACGGTCGCGCCACCTGGCACGGTCGTGCCAACGGCGGGGGCAACGGACGGGTCTAGAAAATCTACATCAAGCGACACATGCAGCATGCCATTTTCGGCCGCGACACGGTCAAGAAATGTCTGCAAAGGCGCGCTGATGCCTTCTTCGTCAATGCGTCGCATATCAACCAGCATGACATCTCCATCGTCCAAGACGGCATGTTCTGCGGCGTCCACGGACCGCAAACCAATCATGCAGATATTGCGCGTGGCGACTTTGGCGGGCAGGGGCGGGTAGGCGTCAAAGCCAGAGCGCCCTGTCACGTAACCCACTGGTGTGCCGTGCAAGTTACCACTGTCAGTCGTTTCAGGCGTATGGATATCGCTGTGCGCATCCAGCCAAAGCGCAAAGAAGGGCCGTCCCTCGTTTGCGGCATGTGCGGCCATGCCCGCCACTGTGCCTGCCGCCAATGCGTGATCACCGCCCATGAAGACCGGCATGCCACGTGGCGCAGCCGCGATTGCGGCGGCCATCAATGTCTGGGTCCAACCGACGTTTTCGGCCAGCTTGTATACCAAGGGATTGGGCGCATCTGCCACGGTTACGTCAGCGGGTGCCAAGTTACCGATGTCTTCGACCGTATAGCCAAGTGCGGAAATAGCCTCTGCGATGCCCGCAGTACGGTACGCGTCAGGTCCCATCAAGCACCCGCGGCGGCGTTTGCCGCAGTCGACGGGAGCGCCAATTAATATGCAATGTTTTTGTTTCATACGCACAGTGTTGTCCAAAACAGGGGGTAGGATAAGCCCGCAAATTGTGCAAAATGTAAGTCAATCATACATTTTGGGTGTTTACTATGGACATATTGGACAATCGCTTGATTGCCGCTTTGAAACGAAATGGGCGCGCGTCGCTTTCAGAGCTCGCGAGTATTCTAGAGGTCACCCGCAGCACCGTGCGTGTCCGATTGGACCGCTTGGTACAAGGCGGAGAGATCGCTGGGTTTACGGTATTGACCCGCGCAGATTTGCGCCCCGACGCTGTTCGCGGGCTTATGATGCTGGAAATCGAAGGGCGCGGTGCGGAAAAAACCATGAAACAGTTGCAGCGCATGTCACAGGTGAACGCAGTCCATTCAACCAATGGGGCATGGGATTTGATCGCAGAGATCGGCACCGAAACCCTAGAGCAATTCGATCAAGTTCTGTTTACGATCCGCCGCATGGAAGGCGTCAGCCGTTCCGAGACGAACCTGCTGCTGTCGACGCGCCGCTAGTCCGCACGGCCAAAATCCAACCAACAACCAATACAAACGAGAAGAGCGCGTTCCAGCTTGCCATCGACAACGTAAACAGCTCCCAGCTCACCTGATCGCACATGACCACGCGTGGCCCGGTGATGGTCAACAGATCAGCCCCGCTAAGCCCATCAAGGCTGCCACCACCTGTGCATGTGCTAGGACCTTCCCAAAAACCACGTTCAACGCCTGTGTGAAACACGCCAATTGCGCCTGTTGTTGCGGCGGCAAGTGCGCCCAACGCTGGCAAGAACCGGCCGCCGAATTTGATCGCAAGAACCCCGATGAGGATTGCGGCGAAGTGGGGCCAGCGCTGCCAAAGACACATCGCGCACGGCGGGTATCCAAGCAGTTGAAACATATATGCGCCTGCCAACAACGCGGCAGATCCACCAGCCGATAAGACCACCCAAAATTTCTGTGTCATAGCAAACCTATCAATGCGAACCCGCCCAGCAACAGGACACAAAACGCGATAAAGACCAACCCCAAGCGACGCTCGATAAAGTCACGAATGGGTGTCCCGTACTTCCACAATAGAGCAGCGACGAGGAAAAACCGCAATGAACGCGCAAAGATCGATGAGACGATAAAGACCCCCAAAGGCAAGCCCGTTACACCAGACGCGATCGTGATCACTTTAAACGGCAAGAACGTCACGCCGGCGACGACCACAGCCCAGGCGCCATACGCATTAAACACGGCAGACATTTCTTCAAAACTATCGGCTTTGCCATACATCTCTAGGATAGGCTGGCCAACGGTCTCCATCAAGGCCGCACCGATATAATAACCAAACATCCCACCCGCCACGGACGCAACCATTGCCACACCGGCGATGATAAACGCGCGCGAGGGACGTGCGATAATCATAGGAATCATCAACACATCTGGCGGGATCGGAAAGAACGACGATTCCACAAACGCGACGATCGCCAACGCCCACAAGGCATAGGGCGTTTGCGCCAAGGATATCGTCCAATTATAAAGACTACGTAACATGATTTGCCTACTTTTGTGCGTCTTAGGCCATGTGCGATGGTTTCGGTCAAGTCAATCAGCTTATGCATGCGACCGGCATTCCGTCAGCTTAGCAAAACTAGTCATAAAACCCGATTGACGCCGCCATGACAGCGCAGTAGGACATGCGCCAAGGCCGATGTGGCGGAATGGTAGACGCAGGGGATTCAAAATCCCCCGGTGGTAACATCGTGAGAGTTCGAGTCTCTCCATCGGCACCAAGGACCCAATTTAGTGGGGAATTGGTTACAAAAACGGGACATATACCGCTCCCAATTTTTTCAAAAACCAACGATAACTTGCATGCAGGTTTACGAAGTCTTGTGTCTTTGCGGGTAAGACTATCCAAATGTATGTATTGCGCTACGTTTCCCTTGTCGCCGCCCGCCGAATTTTGGTAGCACATAATCATTCATGCTCGCAGCCCTACATGCGCGCGGATCGCCGCTTGATGACTGAAGCGGTGAATAACGAGTAGGCACAGCTTTGTGATTAAGGCAGTGTCGTGTTG